>NZ_JBXAMS010000016.1:0-166497 GCF_058800905.1 Pseudomonas sp. GW822-FHT04C11
GGGGGGTGGGGGAACCCCCCCTCGCCACAACAAGCCTGCTCCCACAGGGATTTGAGCCAGTTTTGACTGCTGGCTCCATTGCAATCAGCCCTCGAGCTTGCTTTTCAGCAGTTCGTTGACCTGTTGCGGGTTGGCTTTGCCTTTGGAGGCTTTCATCGCCTGGCCGACGAAGAAGCCGAACATCTTGCCGCGTTTGGCTTCGTCTGCCGCGCGGTACTGTTCAACCTGTTCGGCGTTGGCTGCGAGCATTTCATCGAGTACGGCCGAGATTGCGCCGCTGTCGGTGACCTGCTTCAAGCCGCGCTTGTCGATGATCTCGTCTGCGCTGCCTTCGCCGTTGGCCATGGCTTCGAACACAGTCTTGGCGATTTTGCCGGAGATGGTGTTGTCCTTGATGCGCAACAGCATGCCGCCCAACTGTTCGGCCGAGACCGGTGCTTCGTCGATTTCCAGGCCCTGTTTGTTCAGCAGGCTGCCCAGCTCGACCATGACCCAGTTGGCCGCCAGTTTGGCGTCACCGGCAATGCTCACGACTTTTTCGAAGTAGTCGGCTTGCTCGCGGCTCGAGGCCAATACGCTGGCATCGTAGACCGACAGGCCGAACTGCTCCTGGAAGCGCTCGCGTTTTTGCGGTGGCAGTTCCGGCAGGGTGGCGCGGATGTCATTGAGGAACGAGTCCTCGATGACCACCGGCAACAGGTCCGGATCGGGGAAGTAACGGTAGTCGTTGGCTTCCTCTTTGCTGCGCATGGCGCGGGTTTCGTCTTTGTTCGGGTCGTACAGGCGCGTCTGCTGGATCACCTTGCCGCCGTCTTCGATCAGTTCGATCTGGCGACGCACTTCGGTGTTGATCGCCTTCTCGATGAAACGGAACGAGTTGACGTTCTTGATCTCGCAACGGGTACCGAACTCGACCTGGCCTTTTGGACGGATCGACACGTTGCAGTCGCAACGCAGCGAACCTTCGGCCATGTTGCCGTCGCAGATGCCCAGATAACGCACCAGCGCGTGGATCGCCTTGACGTAGGCCACGGCTTCCTTGGCGCTGCGCATGTCCGGCTCGGAAACGATCTCCAGCAACGGCGTGCCGGCACGGTTCAGGTCGATGCCGGTGGCGCCGTTGAATTCTTCATGCAGGCTTTTACCGGCGTCTTCTTCCAGGTGCGCGCGGGTGATGCCGACGCGTTTGACCGTGCCGTCTTCCAGCGGGATGTCCAGGTGGCCCTTGCCGACGATCGGCAATTCCATCTGGCTGATCTGGTAGCCCTTCGGCAGGTCCGGATAGAAGTAGTTCTTGCGGGCGAACACGTTGTGCTGGCCGATTTCGGCGTCAATCGCCAGGCCGAACATCACCGCCATGCGCACCGCTTCCTGGTTCAGCACCGGCAGTACGCCGGGCATGCCCAGGTCTACCAGGCTGGCCTGGGTATTGGGCTCAGAGCCAAACGTGGTGGCGCTGCCGGAGAATATCTTCGATTGGGTGGCGAGCTGGGTATGAATCTCCAGCCCGATCACGACTTCCCATTGCATGTGTTTCTCCTCAGAAGCCTGTCGGGGTGCGGGTGTGCCAGTCAGTGTTGAGCTGATACTGGTGGGCGACGTTCAACAGACGGCCTTCCTGGAAATACGGGGCGAGCAATTGCACGCCAACCGGCAGACCATCGACGAAACCGGCTGGCATCGACAAGCCCGGCAGGCCCGCGAGGTTGGCGGTGATGGTGTAGACGTCTTCCAGGTATGCAGCGACCGGGTCGCTGTTCTTGGCGCCGAGTTTCCAGGCCGGGTTCGGCGTGGTTGGGCCGAGGATGATGTCGACTTCATTAAAAGCTGCCATGAAATCGTTTTTCACCAGGCGGCGGATTTTTTGCGCCTTCAGGTAGTAGGCATCGTAGTAACCGGCCGACAGCGCGTAGGCACCGACCATGATCCGACGCTGCACTTCCGGGCCGAAACCTTCGCCGCGCGAACGCTTGTATAGGTCGGTCAGGTCTTTCGGGTTTTCGCAGCGATAGCCGAAACGCACGCCATCGAAACGCGACAGGTTGGAGGAGGCTTCGGCCGGGGCGATCACGTAGTACGCAGGAATCGCGTGCTGCATGTTCGGCAGGCTGATTTCCTTGACCACCGCGCCGAGCTTTTCCAGCTCCTTGACGCTGTTGTGGATCAACTCGGCGATACGCGGGTCGAGACCTGCGCTGAAGTATTCCTTCGGCACGCCGATGCGCAGGCCTTGCAGCGAACCGTTGAGGCCGGCGCTGTAGTCTGGCACGGGTTCGTCGATGCTGGTGGAGTCTTTCGGGTCGAAACCGGCCATGCCTTGCAGCAGGATCGCGCAGTCTTCAGCGGTGCGCGCCAATGGGCCACCCTGATCGAGGCTGGACGCGTAAGCGATCATGCCCCAGCGTGAAACACGACCGTACGTCGGTTTCAGACCGGTGAGGTTGGTGAAGGCGGCCGGCTGTCGGATAGAACCGCCGGTGTCGGTGGCCGTTGCGGCTGGCAACAGGCGAGCGGCAACGGCCGCCGCCGAACCGCCGGACGAACCGCCGGGTACGTGCTCCAGGTTCCACGGGTTTTTCACCGCGCCGTAGTAGCTCGACTCGTTGGCCGAACCCATGGCGAATTCGTCCATGTTGGTCTTGCCCAGGGTCACGGCCCCGGCAGCGGCCAGCTTGGCGACCACGGTGGCGTCATACGGCGCCTTGAAGTTGTCGAGCATCTTCGAGCCGCAGCTGGTGCGGATGCCTTGGGTGCAGAACAGGTCTTTATGAGCGATCGGCGCACCGAGCAGGGCGCCGCTCTCACCATTGGCCCGGCGTACGTCCGCGGCTTTCGCCTGCGAGAGTGCGAGGTCTTCGGTGAGGCTGATGAAGCTGTTGAGCTGAGGGTCGAGCTGGGCGATACGCGCCAGCAGCACTTTGGTCAGCTCTTCGGAAGAAAACTTTTTATCGGCGAGTCCGCGGGCGATCTCGGCCAGAGTCAATTGATGCATTGCAGGCTCTTTCCCTTTAGTCGATGACTTTCGGAACCAGATACAGGCCGTTTTCGACCGCTGGTGCGATGGACTGATAGGCCTCGCGGTGATTGGACTCGGTCACGACGTCTGCACGCAGGCGCTGACTGGCTTCCAGCGGGTGGGCCAGAGGCTCGATACCGTCGGTATTGACAGCCTGCATTTCGTCGACCAGCCCGAGAATGCTGTTCAGGGCCGAAGTGATGTGTGGAAGATCGGCATCATTAAGGCCAAGGCAGGCCAGATGAGCGATTTTTTCCACGTCGGAGCGTTCAAGCGCCATGGGATTCTCCAGTGGAAAACAGAACGGACGCTGTCCGTGTGTTAGATTGTCGGAACACTACCGCATTTCTACGGTCATAAGGCCGCGATTGTGGGGGTTGGTGCACAGAAAAGCGGCCAATTTAACATATTGGCGCCTTGCCCAAAATCCCTGTCGTTGTTAGAGTTTGCCGCACTTTTTTACCCACGCGTTGCCTAGGGTCCCTTTCCCATGTTCAAGAAACTGCGTGGCATGTTTTCCAGCGATCTTTCCATTGACCTGGGCACTGCCAACACCCTTATTTACGTGCGCGAGCGCGGTATCGTCCTGAATGAACCATCGGTTGTGGCCATTCGGACCCACGGTAATCAGAAAAGTGTCGTTGCTGTCGGCACCGAGGCCAAGCGCATGCTCGGCCGTACACCGGGCAACATTGCTGCCATTCGTCCGATGAAGGACGGCGTTATTGCCGACTTCAGCGTCTGCGAAAAGATGCTGCAGTATTTTATCAACAAGGTTCACGAAAACAGCTTTTTGCAACCTAGCCCTCGTGTGCTGATCTGCGTTCCATGCAAATCCACTCAGGTCGAGCGTCGTGCCATCCGTGAATCGGCCCTGGGTGCCGGTGCTCGTGAAGTGTTCTTGATCGAAGAGCCAATGGCTGCTGCGATCGGTGCCGGCCTGCCGGTTGAAGAAGCGCGCGGTTCGATGGTCGTCGATATCGGTGGTGGTACTACTGAAATCGCGCTGATCTCCCTGAACGGTGTGGTTTACGCGGAATCCGTACGGGTTGGCGGCGACCGCTTCGACGAAGCGATCATCACTTACGTGCGTCGCAACTACGGCAGCCTGATCGGCGAATCCACCGCCGAGCGCATCAAACAGGAAATCGGTACTGCCTACCCGGGCGGTGAAGTTCGCGAAGTCGACGTTCGCGGCCGTAACCTGGCTGAAGGCGTTCCACGTGCATTCACCCTGAACTCCAATGAAGTGCTGGAAGCTCTGCAAGAGTCCCTGGCAACCATCGTTCAGGCCGTGAAAAGCGCACTGGAGCAATCGCCGCCGGAACTGGCGTCGGATATCGCCGAGCGTGGCCTGGTACTGACCGGTGGTGGCGCCTTGCTGCGTGACCTCGACAAGTTGCTGGCCCAGGAAACCGGTCTGCCGGTGATCGTCGCCGAAGACCCGCTGACCTGCGTTGCTCGCGGCGGTGGCCGTGCATTGGAAATGATGGATAAACACACCATGGACCTGCTCTCCAGCGAATAATTTCGCCGGAGGCTTCTATGCTGTTTCGCGCGCAGGCAGCACTTTGCAGTGCTGCCTGTTGGCGTTTATCTTCTGTCAGTCTGCATCCAGGCCGGTTTGATGGCGTATGAATAAAGAGAACATTTGCCTGGGAGGAGCGGCTTATTAAACCGCTTTTCGCCAAAGGCCCCTCAATGGGCGTGCGCTTTCTGGTGCTGGCCGTGCTATCGGTCGCGCTGATGGTGGTCGATGCCCGCTTTGAAGTGCTCAAGCCTGCGCGCAGTCAGATGTCGCTGGTCTTGATGGACGCCTATTGGATCACCGACCTGCCGGAGCGGTTGTGGCAGGGTGTGAGCAGTCAATTTGGCAGCCGTACCGAACTGGTCGCCGAAAACGAAAAACTCAAGACTGAAAACCTGCTGCTGCAGGGGCGCATGCAAAAGCTTGCGGCCTTGACCGAGCAGAACGTTCGGCTGCGCGAGTTGCTCAACTCGTCGGCACTGGTCAATGAGAAGGTCGAAGTGGCCGAGTTGATCGGCGTCGATCCCAATCCCTTCACTCATCGCATCATCATCAACAAGGGTGAGCGCGACGGCGTGGTGCTCGGCCAACCGGTGCTCGATGCCCGTGGGCTGATGGGGCAGGTGGTCGAGCTGATGCCCTACACCTCGCGGGTGTTGTTGCTGACTGACACCACCCACAGCATTCCCGTGCAAGTGAACCGTAACGGTTTGCGGGCGATTGCCAGCGGTACCGGCAACCCGGAACGCCTGGAATTGCGTCACGTGGCGGACACGGCTGACATTAAAGAAGGCGACTTGCTGGTGAGTTCCGGTCTTGGCCAGCGTTTCCCGGCCGGTTACCCGGTGGCGACTGTCAAGGAAGTGATCCACGATTCCGGCCAGCCGTTCGCCATCGTGCGTGCGGTACCGACCGCAGCGCTCAACCGCAGTCGTTACATGTTGCTGGTGTTCAGCGATAGCCGCACCCCGGAAGAGCGTGCCAACGAAGCTGCTCAGGCCCAGGACGCAGATCAGCATCCCGGCGGTGCGGCATTTGTGCCAGCCACCGTGCCAAAACCTGCTGCCGCAGTTGCCCCGGCGCCAGCCGCCACTGCAGTTGCTCCAGCAACCGCAACACCCGCGGCGGCCAAGCCTGCGAGCAAACCTTCGACCCCGGCCAAGCCTGCTGCGCATTCCGCAGCAGTCAAACCGGCAGCGGTCGCCAAGCCGGCGGCGGCCAAACCGCCTGCCGCGGCGCCTGAAGCCACCACTCAGGGTAGAGAATAATGGCCAGTACCCGCTCCCGTAATGGCTGGATGATCTGGCTGACGTTTGTCATCGGCTTGTTGCTCAGTATCGTACCGTTCCCGCACGTCGAGATTTTGCGTCCGATGTTCCTCGCGCTACCGTTGGCGTATTGGGCATTGGAAGTGCCGCAGAAAGTCGGGATGCTCACGGCCTGGTGTCTGGGCATGGCGCAAGACGTGCTGTTCGGCACCTTGCTGGGGCACAACGCACTGATTCTGACCCTGATCACCTTTTTGATCATGACGCTGCGACCGCGTTTGCGGATGTTTCCGATGTGGCAGCAAAGCCTGGTGATCCTGGTGATCCTGGGGCTCGCACAACTGCTGCAATTGTGGCTCAGCGCCTTGACCGGTAACCGTCAGACGCTGGCCGTACTTTTGCCTGCACTGATCAGCGCCTTGCTCTGGCCCTGGGTCAGTTTTGGATTGCGTGGGTTAAGCCGCCGCTACAAAATCAATTAATTCGGTCAGGCATTAGCCCGCACCTCGACAGGGAGATGTCTTGATGAATCCGCTATACCTCGCCTCAGGCTCGCCGCGTCGGCGTGAACTGCTCACGCAGATCGGCGTGCCGTTCACCGCCATCAGCGCGGACATCGATGAAACCCCTTTGACTAACGAGTCCCCGGCGGCCTATGTCGAGCGTCTGGCGCGCGACAAGGCCGAGGCTGGTCGTGCACTGCTGGCGCTCAACCAACCGGGGGCACCCATTTGTGTGTTGGGTGCCGATACGGCTGTGGTGCTCGATGGGCAGATACTTGGCAAACCGCTCGATGAGGCCGAAGGGCTGAGCATGTTGATGAACCTGTCGGGGCGTGAACATGAGGTGCTGACCGCCATCGCCGTGCTTGATGGCCAGTATTGCGAATCACGCGTGGTGCGCAGTCTGGTGCGTTTTCGCTTCATCAGTCATAAAGAGGCAGCGGCCTACTGGGCCAGCGGCGAGCCACAGGACAAGGCTGGCGGCTATGGTATTCAGGGCCTTGGTGCAGTGTTTGTCGCGGCACTCAACGGCAGTTATTCCGCCGTGGTTGGCCTGCCGCTGTGCGAAACCGCGGAACTGCTCGGCCATTTCGGCATACCCTGTTGGCAAAACCTTGTCGCGCGCCAAGCGCCGTACTGATTTGATGCGGCCATAATCGTGAATATGCCTGAACGAGACCCTGCCATGAGTGAAGAGATTCTGATCAACATCACGCCGATGGAGTCGCGCGTGGCGGTGGTCGAAAACGGTGTCCTGCAAGAGGTTCATGTCGAGCGCACCCAGCGTCGCGGGATTGTCGGCAACATTTATAAAGGTAAGGTCGTTCGCGTTCTGCCAGGCATGCAGGCGGCATTCGTCGATATCGGTCTGGACCGGGCAGCCTTTATCCACGCCTCGGAAATCTCCCTGCGTGAAGGCCCGGCGGTGGAAAGCATCAGCGCGCTGGTGCATGAAGGCCAGAGCCTGGTGGTGCAGGTCACCAAGGATCCGATCGGCTCCAAGGGCGCGCGCCTGACGACCCAATTGTCGATTCCCTCGCGCTATCTGGTGTACATGCCGCGCACGGCTCATGTCGGTATTTCGCTGAAAATCGAGGATGAAACCGAGCGCGAGCGCCTCAAGCAAGTGGTCACCGATTGTGTCGCGAAGGAAGGCATCAAGGAGGCCGGCGGTTTTATTCTGCGCACCGCGGCTGAAGGCGCCGGTGCCGATGAGATCCTGATGGACATTCGCTACCTGCGCCGCCTCTGGGATCAAATTGGCACGCAGATCAAGACAGTCAGCGCGCCGAACGTAATCTACGAAGATCTCGGCCTGGCCCTGCGGACCTTGCGCGATCTGGTCAGCCCGAAGATCGAGAAAATTCGTATCGACTCGCGGGAAACCTTCCAGAAAACCACGCAGTTCGTTGCCGAGCTGATGCCGGAGATCGCCGACCGCCTGGAGCATTACCCGGGCGAGCGACCGATTTTCGATCTGTATGGTGTCGAGGATGAAATTCAAAAGGCCCTTGAGCGCAAAGTGCCGCTCAAGTCCGGCGGCTATCTGGTGGTCGACCCGGCAGAAGCCATGAGCACCATCGATGTGAACACCGGCGCTTTCGTCGGGCACCGCAATCTTGAAGAAACCATCTTCAAAACCAACCTGGAAGCGGCCACCGCGATTGCCCGGCAACTGCGCCTGCGCAATCTGGGCGGGATCATCATCATCGACTTCATCGACATGGAAGATGAGGAACATCAGCGCCAGGTGCTGCGTACGCTTGAGAAACAGCTGGAGCGCGATCACGCCAAGACCAACATCATCGGCATCACCGAGTTGGGCCTGGTGCAGATGACGCGCAAGCGTACGCGCGAAAGTCTTGAGCAAGTGCTCTGCGAACCGTGCAGCAGTTGCCAGGGCCGTGGCAAGCTCAAGACCCCGGAAACCGTGTGTTATGAAATCTTCCGGGAGATCCTGCGTGAAGCTCGCGCCTATCAGGCTGAAGGCTATCGTGTACTGGCTAACCAGAAAGTGGTTGATCGGTTGCTTGACGAAGAGTCGGGTAATGTCGCGGAACTTGAAGGTTTTATCGGGCGAACCATTCGTTTTCAGGTGGAAACCATGTACTCCCAGGAACAATACGACGTGGTGCTGCTCTGATCCGCTGTGTTTCATTACTAACGGCCGGCCTCAGCTTGCTGCACGATTTCGCCATGGGAGCCAACTGACATGGATCGTCTGATCCGCATCTTGACCACGTTGACCCGCTGGGGGCTGGGGCTTTGCGCATTATTGCTGGTGCTGGCGGCGCTTTACAGCAGCCTCGGTCGTGAGTTCATTCCGTTGGTGGCCGAGTATCGCGCGGATGTCGAAGCCAAGGCTCGAGAAGCGCTGGGCATGCCGTTGCACATTGGCAGCCTGGAAGGCCGCTGGAGTGGCATGGCGCCAATTTTGCTGGCACATGACGTGGTGGTCGGCGAGGGTGCCAATGCCTTGCACCTGGATCAGGTGCGGGTGGTGCCGAATGTCTGGGCCAGCTTGCTGGCGCGTGCGGTGCGGATCGGACACCTGGAACTCAACGGCCTGAAGATCAGCCTCAAGCAGGGCCCGCAGGGGCAATGGGCGCTCGAAGGCTTGCCGGTGCAGGAGAATCAGCCGCTGGACCCCGAGCAACTGCTCAACCGCATGCAGATGGTGGAGCAATTGTCGGTGCTCGACAGCCAGATCACCTTGCTGCCGATCGACCACGTGCCGCTGACCCTGACCTATGTCGGCCTGAATCTTAAAACCGGTATCAGCCAGCAGCGCCTCGATGCCCGGTTGACCTTGCCTGACGGCCAGCCGCTGGCCATGAGCCTGAGCAGCCGGACTCAAGCCAGTCAGTGGAAAGAGGCTGAAATCGATGCCTACCTGAGCTTGCCGCAGAGTGATTGGTCGAAATGGTTGCCTGAGAGCCTGACCGGGAAATGGAATTTTTCCGAGATCAAGGCCGGTGGCGAGCTTTGGGTTAACTGGAGCAAGGGAGCCCTGCAGCGTGCTGCGATTCGTCTCAATGCACCGCAACTCAACGGTGCCTACGCCGAACGCAAGCCGATCCAGATCAACAATCTGGCGCTCAACGGGTATTTCCAGCGCAATACCGAAGGTTTCCAGGTGTCGTTCGATTCCCTGGCCATGACCCTGGAGGACATCCGCTGGGAAACCCGTCTGCAACTTCAGCAGACCGCGACCACTGAAACGACCTCCGAGCTCTGGCACCTGCAAGCCGACCGCTTCGACCTCACCCCGATCACTCCGTTGCTGAATGCCCTGGGACCACTGCCCAAGGACTTTGCCACGGTGGTCGAGCGGCTGAAGGTCACCGGTGCGTTGCGCAACGTGCTGATCGATGTCCGGCCCGAGGCGACCGATGACAGCAAGTTCAGTTTTGCCGCCAATCTGGAGCGTGTCGGGTTTGATGCTTATCACGGTGCTCCGGCGGCGCGTAACGTTTCCGGGAGTATCAGCGGTGACCTCGGCAAGGGTGAGCTGCGCATGGACAGCAAGGATTTTTCCCTGCACCTGGACCCGATCTTTGCCAAGCCATGGCAGTACATCCAGGCGAATGCCCGGTTGACCTGGAAACTCGATCAACAAGGTTTCACCCTGATTGCGCCGTACCTGAAGGTGCTGGGCGAAGAGGGCAAGATTGCCGGCGATTTCCTGATTCGCCTGCATTTCGATCACACCCAGGAAGACTATATGGACCTGCGGGTCGGTCTGCTGGAAGGTGATGGACGCTACACCGCCAAGTACCTGCCCACGGTCTTGAGCCCCGCGCTGGATGAATGGTTGCGCACGGCGATTCTCAAAGGCGCGGTGGATGAAGGTTTCTTCCAGTACCAGGGTTCGCTGAACCACGATGCGGTCGCCGCGGCGCGCAGCATCAGCCTGTTTTTCAAAGTGCATGACGCCGAGCTGGCCTTCCAGCCGGGTTGGCCGCATGTCGGCAAGGTCAGCGGCGATGTGTTCATCGAGGACAGTGGGGTGCGCATTCTGGCCAGCAAGGGCCAGTTGCTCGACACTCAGGTTCACGATATTTACGTCAACATCCCCCATGCGCCTGTCGGACAGAACCCGCACTTGTTCCTCGATGGCACTTTCGACGGTGGTCTGGGCGATGGCCTGAAGATTCTTCAGGACGCACCGATCGGTACCGGTTCGACCTTCGCCGGTTGGCAGGGCGAGGGTGAATTGCAGGGCAGCCTGAAACTGGATATCCCCTTGGCCAAGGGCGAAGAGCCGAAGATTGTGGTCGACTTCAAAACCGCCAAGTCGCGTCTGAAATTGACTGATCCTGTGCTGGAGCTGACGCAGCTCAAAGGTGATTTCCGTTTTGACAGTGCCAAGGGGCTCAGTGGCCAGAACATTACGGCACAGGCCTTTGAACGACCGATCAGTGCACAGATCTATGCCGATGGCAGCCCTGGCAAGTTCAACACCCGGGTCACTGCCAGCGGCCAGGTGGCGGTGAAAAAACTCACCGATTGGCTGAACATCACTCAGCCGTTGCCGGTTTCCGGGACGATCCCTTATCAGTTGCAGCTCAACCTCGACGGCCCCGACAGCCGATTGATGGTCAGTTCCAGCCTCAAGGGCGTAGTCGTCGACTTGCCGGCACCGTTCGGCATGCCCGCCGCGCAAGGCCGCGACACGGTGTTCCGCATGACCCTGCAAGGGCCGGAACGGCGTTACTGGCTCGACTATGGTGATCTGGCGGACTTCACTTACGCGGCGCCCAGCGGCAATTTTGCCGATGGCCGTGGCGAGTTGTTCCTGGGTAACGGCAACGCACTGTTGCCGGGCGATAAAGGCCTGCGTATACGGGGCGTGCTGTCGGAGCTGGATGTCGAACCGTGGAAAGCCCTGATTGATCGATACGCCGGGAAGGATCCGGGCGGCAACGCCAAGCAATTGCTCAGTGGCGCAGACTTCAAGGTCGACAAGCTCACGGGGTTTGGTACCACGCTGGATCAGGCCCGCCTGCAACTGGATCGCAAGCCGACAGCCTGGGCATTGCAACTCGATAGCCAGCAGGCCAAAGGCACTGTCGGGATTCCCGACGCCAAGTCCGCGCCGATTGCGATCAACCTGCAATATGTGCGTTTGCCGGCGCCTGATCCGAAAGTGCAGGCCGACGAGAATGCACCGGACCCGCTGGCGTCGGTCGACCCAACGAAAATTCCTGCACTGGATATCAGTATTGACCAGTTGTTTCAGGGCCCGGACCTGGTAGGTGCCTGGTCGTTGAAGGTCCGCCCGATCGTCAAGGGCATTGCCTTCAACAGCATGAATCTGGGCCTCAAAGGCATACAGTTGCAGGGCGCAGGTGGCTGGGAAGGTGTGCCGGGATCCACCAGCAGTTGGTACAAGGGACGCATTGAGGGCAAGAACCTCGGTGACGTGCTCAAGGGCTGGGGGTTCGCACCGACGGTGACCAGCGAAGAGTTCCATATGGACATCGATGGCCGTTGGCCTGGCTCGCCGGCCTGGGTCGGACCCAAGCGTTACTCTGGTAGCCTGGATGCGACGCTGCGCAAAGGTCAGTTCGTCGAAGTCGAAGGTGGCGCGCAGGCGTTGCGGGTATTTGGCCTGCTCAACTTCAACTCGATCGGCCGTCGCTTGCGCCTGGACTTCTCCGACCTGTTCGGTAAAGGCCTGAGTTATGACCGGGTCAAGGGCCTGCTGGTGGCCAGCAACGGTGTTTACGTCACTCGTGAGCCGATCATCATGACTGGCCCGTCGAGCAACCTGGAACTCAACGGTACGCTGGACCTTGTGGGTGACAGGGTCGATGCGAACCTGTTGGTGACCTTGCCATTGACCAACAACCTGCCGATTGCTGCGCTGATCGTCGGTGCGCCTGCGGTAGGCGGTGCACTGTTTCTGATCGACAAGTTGATCGGTGATCGCGTAGCGCGCTTTGCCAGCGTCAAATACACCATTAAAGGCCCGTGGAAAGAGCCGAAAATCTCTTACGACAAACCTTTTTGAGTCTTTTTTGAAAAGCGACGGTTCGTCCTATGGAGTAGCATGGCCGCATACCTGATACGGAGTGCGCCATGTCTCTTGCGGTGATTCAAATGGTCAGCCAGAGCGATGTGCCGGCCAACCTGATCCAGGCTCGGCATCTGCTCGAGCAAGCTGCAGCGGGCGGTGCGCGACTGGCGGTGTTGCCGGAAAACTTTGCGGCCATGGGCCGTCGCGACATCGCCGACATCGGTCTCGCCGAAGCCTTGGGCGACGGCCCGATCCTGCCCTGGTTGAAACAGACCGCTCGCGACCTCAAGTTATGGATAGTGGCCGGCACCTTGCCGTTGCCGCCGGTGGATCAACCGCTGGCGAAGTCCAATGCCTGCTCGTTACTGATCGATGAGCACGGTGACACGGTGGCGCGCTACGACAAGCTGCATTTGTTCGATGTCGATGTGGCGGACAATCGCGGACGCTACCGTGAATCCGATGACTATGCTCATGGCAGTACGGTGGTGGTTGCCGATACGCCGGTCGGTCGGGTTGGCCTGACGGTTTGCTACGACTTGCGCTTTCCGGAGTTGTACAGCGAATTGCGCGCCGCCGGGGCAGAACTGATTACTGCACCGTCAGCGTTTACGGCGGTGACGGGCGCGGCCCATTGGGAAGTGTTGATTCGCGCGCGGGCCATCGAAACCCAGTGTTACGTGTTGGCCGCTGCCCAGGGTGGCACTCATCCGGGACCGCGTGAAACCTTTGGCCATGCAGCGATTGTTGACCCGTGGGGGCGCGTGCTGGCGGAACAGGATCAAGGCGAGGCCGTGCTGCTGGCTGAACGCGATAGCAGCGAACAGGCGTCCATCCGGGCGCGGATGCCGGTGTCCAGTCACCGGCGCTTTTTCTCGCAGGGCGCACAGCGACCTGCCTCAGAACGTGGAATTAAGGCGTAAACCTATGAGCGAGTTGTTGTCCTCAGTCAGTGAACATCTGTTAGCGCCTGGCGGCGTGACGATCGAGAACCTGCAAAGCGTGTTGGGTGACCTGGCCGGCCCGGGCATCGATGCGGCCGACCTGTATTTCCAGGGACAGATCTCCGAATCCTGGGCGCTTGAAGACGGTATCGTCAAGGAAGGCAGCTTCAACCTCGATCAGGGTGTCGGCGTGCGTGCGCAATCGGGTGAAAAAACCGGTTTTGCCTACAGCAATGCGATCACCCTGGAAGCCCTGGGTCTGGCTGCCCGTGCTGCGCGTTCGATCTCCCGTGCCGGGCAAAACGGTACGGTTCAGGCGTTCAGTACCCAGGACGTTGCCCGTTTGTACGGCCCTGATAACCCGTTGGAAGTGATGACCCGCGCCGAGAAAGTCGAGCTGCTCAAGCGTATCGACGTGGCCACTCGCGCGCTCGATCCGCGTATCCAGCAAGTCACCGTGAGCATGGCTGGTGTCTGGGAGCGGATTCTGGTGGCCTCCACCGACGGTGGTCTGGCGGCGGATGTACGACCGCTGGTGCGCTTCAATGTCAGTGTGATCGTCGAGCAGAACGGTCGCCGCGAACGCGGTGGTCATGGCGGCGGCGGGCGTACCGATTACCGCTATTTCCTCGCTGAAGACCGTGCCATGAGTTATGCCCGTGAGGCATTGCGCCAGGCGCTGGTGAACCTCGAAGCCATTCCGGCGCCGGCGGGCACCTTGCCGGTGGTTCTGGGTTCGGGCTGGTCCGGCGTGTTGCTGCACGAAGCGGTCGGTCATGGTCTGGAAGGTGACTTCAACCGCAAAGGCAGTTCGGCCTACAGCGGCCGCATGGGTGAAATGGTTGCGTCCAAACTCTGCACCATCGTCGATGACGGCACACTGGCCGGTCGCCGTGGATCGCTGAGTATCGACGACGAAGGCACCCCGACCGAGTGCACCACGCTGATCGAAAACGGCGTGCTCAAGGGCTATATGCAGGACAAGCTCAACGCTCGCCTGATGGGCTTGGCGCGCACCGGCAATGGTCGCCGCGAATCTTACGCGCACCTGCCGATGCCGCGCATGACCAACACGTACATGCTCGGCGGCGAAAGCGATCCGGCAGAAATCATTGCTTCGGTGAAGAAGGGTATCTACTGCGCCAACCTGGGCGGTGGTCAGGTCGACATCACCAGCGGCAAGTTCGTGTTCTCCACCAGCGAGGCGTACCTGATCGAGGACGGCAAGATTACTGCGCCGGTCAAAGGCGCAACATTGATCGGTAACGGTCCGGAAGCCATGAGCCGGGTGTCGATGGTCGGTAACGATCTGGCGCTGGACAGCGGGGTAGGGACGTGCGGCAAGGATGGTCAGTCGGTGCCGGTGGGTGTCGGCCAGCCAACCTTGAAAATCGACGCGATTACCGTGGGTGGCACGGGCGCGTAAGGGATGGAGCCTGGGGTGCGCGGCATGGCCGAACACCCCGGTCGAAGACTAACGCAAACCGCGTTGAGTCTCGTCCAGCTCACGGATGTACTTGAAGATTTTTCGGCTGGAGGCAGGAGGCTTGCTTTGGGCGAGCTCGTGCTGGGCCTGACGGATCATGGAGCGCAGTTGCTGGCGATCCGCGTCCGGGTAGTCGACGACGAACTTTTCCAGTACGGCATCGTCGCCAGCGATCAAGCGATCGCGCCAGCGTTCCAGACCGTGGAAACGTTCGTTGTACTGGCGAGTGGAGGCATCGAGTTGGTCAAGCAGCACCAAAATGGCGCTGGTGTCCTGATCGCGCATCAGCTTGCCGATGAACTGCAGGTGCCGTTTACGCGCGATATTCGCGGTGTGCTTGGGCGCATCGGCCAGGGCCCGGCGCAAAGCGTCGGTCAACGGCAGTTTCGCCAGCAAGTCAGGCTTGAGTGTTGTAAGGCGCTCGCCAAGGTCAACCAGAGCATGCAGCTCGCGTTTGACCTGGGATTTGCTTTTTTCTCCCCCGTCGAGGGAGTCGTCGTAAGAATCAACCATGGTGGCAGTCCGCAAAGAAACGCCGCCATGATAACCAGTCGGGGGCCGCTTGTCCGGCCCGGTCGCTCGATGACCTTAACCGAAAGCAGAATTTGAGTGGAGAACAGCATGAGTGCAGTTGAAAGCGTCGGCCCACAAGCGTTGCCGGCACTGCAAGAGCAAGTCGAGCAGATCATCGCCGAAGCCAGGCGCCAGGGCGCCAGCGCCTGCGAAGTGGCTGTGTCTCTGGAGCAAGGCCTGTCGACCACGGTGCGTCAGCGGGAAGTTGAAACCGTTGAGTTCAACCGTGACCAGGGTTTTGGCATTACCTTGTATGTTGGCCAGCGCAAAGGCTCGGCCAGCACCTCGGCCAGTGGCCCCGAGGCCATTCGCGAAACCGTCGCCGCGGCCTTGGCTATCGCCAAGCACACCTCCGAAGACGAACACTCGGGCCTGGCCGACGCCGCGCTGATGGCCAAGGACTTGCCGGACTTCGACCTGTTCCATGAATGGGACATCACCCCTGAGCAAGCGATCGAGCGGGCGCTGGCCTGTGAAGCGGCGGCATTCGCCACCGACAGCCGGATCAAGAACGCCGATGGCACCACCTTGAGCACTCACCAGGGCTGCCGCGTCTATGGCAATAGCCATGGCTTTATCGGTGGTTATGCGTCGACGCGTCACAGCCTGAGTTGCGTGATGATCGCCGAAGCTGACGGTCAGATGCAGCGCGATTACTGGTATGACGTTAATCGCCAGGGCAATCTGCTGGCCGATCCGCTGAGCATCGGTCAACGTGCGGCGCAACGTGCAGCCAGCCGCTTGGGTGCACGTCCGGTACCGACCTGCGAAGTGCCGGTGCTGTTTTCCGCGGAACTGGCGGGTGGTTTGTTCGGCAGTTTCCTCGGCGCAATTTCGGGCGGCAATCTGTACCGCAAGTCGTCGTTCCTTGAAGGTGCACTGGGCCAGAAACTGTTCCCTGAATGGCTGACTATCGATGAGCGTCCGCATCTGATGCGCGCCTTGGGCAGTTCGGCATTCGATGGCGATGGTCTGGCGACGTACGCCAAACCGTTCGTCGAGAAGGGTGAGTTGGTGTCTTATGTGCTCGGTACGTACTCCGGACGCAAACTCGGCATGCCAAGTACCGCCAACGCCGGTGGCGTGCACAATCTGTTCGTTACCCACGGCGATGAAGACCAGGCGGCGCTGTTGCGACGCATGGGGCGCGGCTTGCTGGTGACCGAGTTGATGGGGCAGGGTTTGAACATGGTCACCGGTGACTACTCTCGCGGCGCGGCGGGTTTCTGGGTCGAGAACGGTGAAATCCAGTTCGCGGTCCAGGAAGTGACTATTGCCGGCAACATGCGCGATATGTTCAAGCAGATCATTGCCGTGGGTAATGACCTGGAACTGCGCAGCAACATTCGCACCGGTTCAGTGTTGATCGAGCGGATGACGGTAGCGGGCAGCTAAGCGCTACCGCGATACAAAAAAAGCGCGCCACCCAATGGGTGGCGCGCTTTTTTATTGCCTGAAGCAAACCCTGTGGTGAGGGGGCTTGCTCCCGCTCGATCGCAAAGCGGTCGTAATCCGGCAATCGCGTTCCATCTGAATACTCGCGGTGGCTGATTTTAGGGTCGCTTCGCGACCCAGCGGGAGCAAGCTCCCTCGCCACATAAGCCCGCTCGAGCTTACTCGCCTTCGTCGAAGTAGTTGTTGATCAGCGCCACCAATGCGTCCATCGCTTCCTGCTCCTGCTCACCTTCAGTGCTCAGGTGGATCTTGGTGCCTTTGCCAGCCGCGAGCATCATCATGGCCATGATACTTTTGCCGTCGACCATGGATTGCGGGGTGCGTCCGGCTCTGATCTGGCAGGGAAACTGACCCGCGACGCCAACGAATTTGGCGGAAGCACGGGCATGCAGACCCAGTTTGTTGATGATTTCAATTTCCAGAGCAGGCATCGCGGTGTGAATCCTTTAGCTAAGGTCGCGGTGGCGAACCTGGACGTTCTTCAGGGATTGTTGCAGGACCTGACCCAGGCGTTCGGTCAGGTAGACGGAGCGATGATGCCCGCCGGTGCAGCCAATGGCGATGGTGACGTAAGCGCGGTTGCTGGCGGCAAAGCGCGGTAGCCATTTGAGCAGGTAAGTGGAGATGTCCTGGAACATCTCTTCGACATCCGGTTGAGCTGCCAGGTACTCGGCAACCGGCTGGTCCAGCCCGGACTGACCGCGCAGTTCCGGCTTCCAGTATGGGTTCGGCAAGCAACGTACGTCGAACACCAGATCGGCATCCACCGGCATGCCCCGCTTGAAGCCGAAGGATTCCACCAGAAACGCAGTGCCCGGCTCTGGCTGGTTCAAGAGGCGCAACTTGATGGTATCGCGCAACTGATACAGGTTCAGATTGGTGGTGTTGACCTTGAGGTCCGCCAGGTCGGCAATCGGTCCCAGCAGATTGGTTTCGTCATCGATGGCTTCGGCCAGCGAGCGGTTGGCGCTGCTCAGCGGGTGGCGGCGACGGGTTTCCGAGAAACGCTTGAGCAAGGTTTCTTCGTCGGCGTCCAGGTACAGCACATCGCATTGAATGTGCCGGCTGCGCACTTCTTCCAGGAGTTCCGGGAAGCGTGACAGGTGGCTCGGCAGGTTGCGCGCATCGATGGAAACCGCAACCAGCGGTTGCGCCAGTTCGGTGTGAATCAGTGCGCGCTCGGCCAGTTCCGGTAACAGGCCGGCCGGCAGGTTGTCGATGCAGTAGTAACCGTTGTCCTCCAGTACATCGAGGGCGGTACTTTTACCTGAGCCAGAACGGCCGCTGACGATGATCAAGCGCATGATTAGTGACCGTTCTGCTCGTCGAGGACAACCTGATACAGGGCTTCATTACTTTTTGCGCTGCGCAGGCGATCACGGACTTCTTTACGATCGAGCATGCTGGCGATCTGGCGCAGCAGTTCCAGGTGCGCATCGGTAGCGGCTTGCGGGACCAGCAGAACGAATAGCAGGTCGACCGGAGCGCCGTCGATGGCGTCGAAATCTATAGGAGCGTCCAGGTGCATCAAGGCACTGATGGGCGACTCGCAACCTTTGAGGCGGCAGTGGGGGATGGCGATGCCGTTGCCAAAACCGGTGGAGCCGAGTTTTTCACGGGCGACCAGACTCTCGAAGACATCCTGCATGGCCAGACCCGGCACTTCGCGGGCGATCAGGTTGGCAATTTGTTCGAGGGCTTTCTTTTTACTGCCGCCCGGCACGTTCACCAAAGAACGGCCGGGGGTCAGGATGTTTTCAAGTCGGATCATGGGTTGGGAGTGTTAACGACCGGTCGCGCCCTGGAGGAGGCTCTGGGTCTTTTCCTTATGCTTTTTGAGTTGTTTATCCAGCTTGTCGGTCAGGGCGTCGATCGCGGCATACATGTCGTTATGCTCAGCGTTGGCGACCACTTCTCCACCGGGGATATGCAGCGTGGCTTCGATTTTCTGCAGCAGCTTCTCGACGGTCAACGTGACCTGCACATTGGTGATCTTGTCGAAATGCCTTTCTAATCGGTCGAGCTTTTCGCCGATGTAGATGCGCAGGGGTTCGGTCACTTCCAGTTGGTGTCCACTGATGTTGACTTGCATACAGCTTCTCCTTCGTTGCCAGTGCATAAGGCGGCAGGCTGGCTTGCCTGCCACTAGAGCGTGTCCGAAAAGCTTTCGAACACACCCTGGAACGCTATGGCGTAGCCCGTCACATCAACCGCTTGCGTTCGCTCGAAGGCGCGATCCCCAGGGACTCGCGGTACTTGGCGACGGTGCGGCGGGCCACCTGAATGCCTTGTGCCTCCAGTAAACCAGCGATCTTGCTGTCACTCAACGGCTTTTTCTGATTTTCCGCTGCAACCAGTTTTTTGATGATTGCGCGGATCGCTGTGGACGAGCATTCGCCGCCTTCAGAGGTGCTGACATGGCTGGAGAAAAAGTATTTCAGTTCATAAATACCGCGTGGGGTATGCATGAATTTTTGCGTGGTCACCCGTGAAATCGTCGACTCGTGCATGCCGACCGCTTCAGCGATGTCATGCAGGACCAAAGGCTTCATGGCCTCATCGCCGTACTCAAGGAAGCCGCGCTGGTGCTCGACGATCTGGGTAGCGACTTTCATCAGGGTTTCGTTGCGGCTTTGCAGGCTCTTGATGAACCAGCGCGCTTCCTGCAACTGATTGCGCATGAAGGTATTGTCGGCGCTGGTGTCGGCGCGACGGACGAAGCCGGCGTATTGCGGGTTGACGCGCAGGCGCGGAACCGACTCCTGGTTCAACTCCACCAGCCAGCGCTCGTTGTCTTTGCGCACGATGACGTCGGGAACGACGTACTCGGCTTCGCTGGACTCGATTTGCGAGCCTGGACGCGGATTCAGGCTTTGCACCAGTTCGATGACCTGGCGTAGCTCATCTTCCTTGAGCTTCATGCGGCGCATCAGTTGGCTGTAGTCGCGGCTGCCCAGCAGGTCGATGTAATCGATGACGAGGCGCTTGGCCTCAGCCAGCCAAGGGGTATTGGCTGGCAATTGGCGCAGTTGCAGCAACAGGCATTCGCTGAGGTTGCGTGCGCCGATACCGGCCGGCTCGAATTGCTGGATGCGATGCAGGACGGCTTCGATCTCGTCGAGCTCGATGTCCAGTTCCGGATCGAAGGCTTCGAGGATTTCCTCGAGGGTTTCGTCCAGGTAGCCCTGATTGTTGATGCAATCGATCAGGGTCACCGCGATCAGTCGATCGGTGTCGGACATCGGCGCCAGGTTCAATTGCCAGAGCAGATGACTCTGCAGGCTTTCGCCGGCGGAAGTGCGAGTGGTGAAGTCCCATTCGTCGTCATCGTTGCTCGGCAGGCTGCTGGCGCTGGTCTGGTAAACGTCTTCCCAGGCGGTGTCGACCGGCAGTTCGTTAGGGATGCGCTCATTCCAGTCGCCTTCCTCGAGGTTGTCTACCGTCGGCGCGGTTTCCTGGTAGGAGGGTTCCTGGATGTCGGTGTTGGGTTTCTGCTCGATATTGTCCGCCATCGGGTCGGCGTTATCGAAGTCGTCGCCTTCTTCCTGGCGTTCGAGCATTGGATTGGACTCCAGTGCCTCCTGGATTTCCTGTTGCAGGTCCAGGGTCGACAATTGGAGCAGGCGGATGGCCTGTTGCAGCTGCGGTGTCATCGTCAGCTGCTGGCCCATTCTCAAGACTAGCGATGGTTTCATGGCAGGGGCTTAACACCTTATTCGCCGGCGCACATGCGCCATCCACTACAGGGCGCCGGAGCGCCAAACATAAGCAAATTATATGCCTGAAACTGAAGTGTTTGCCTAGAGCGCTGTAACAATAAATACGTATAGTTTTATTGGGGCAAGCGCTCCGGCGACTGACCAGGCACCTCAGTGCTTACAGGCGGAACTCATGGCCCAGATACACTTCCTTGACCAGGTCATTGGCCAGGATGGTTTCGGCGTCGCCTTCGGCGATCAATTGACCGTCGTTGACGATGTAGGCGGTTTCGCAGATGTCCAGGGTTTCACGAACGTTGTGGTCCGTGATCAGCACGCCGATACCCTTGGCCTTGAGGTGATGAATGATCTGCTTGATGTCGCCCACCGAAATCGGGTCCACGCCGGCGAAAGGTTCGTCGAGCAGGATGAATTTCGGTGCCGTGGCCAGGGCGCGAGCGATTTCCACACGGCGACGTTCGCCACCGGAAAGGCTCATGCCGAGGTTGTCGCGGATATGGTTGATGTGGAATTCCTGCAACAGGCTTTCCAGCTCTTTGCGACGACCGGCCTTGTCGAGTTCCTTGCGGGTCTCGAGGATGGCCATGATGTTGTCGGCGACCGAGAGTTTGCGGAAGATCGACGCTTCTTGTGGCAGATAGCCGATACCCGCTCGTGCACGACCGTGCATTGGCTGGTGGCTGACGTCCAGGTCGTCGATCAGTACGCGCCCCTGATCGGCCTGGACCAGGCCCACGATCATGTAGAAGCAGGTTGTCTTGCCGGCACCGTTCGGGCCAAGCAGGCCGACGATCTGGCCGCTGTCGATCGACAGGCTGACGTCACGCACGACCTGGCGGCTCTTGTAGCTCTTGGCCAGATGCTGGGCTTTCAGAGTTGCCATTACTGGGCCTTCTGCTCGTCGGTTTTCTTTTTCGGCTGGATCACCATATCGACCCGTGGGCGCGGCGCAGTGACCGAGGCACCGGTAGCGCGGCCTGCGTTAGCAACCTGCTTGACGGTGTCGTAGACGATTTTCTCGCCTTCGGTGGTGTTGCCTTCGTTGATCACCTTGGCGCGGTCGATCAGTACGATGCGGTTTTGCGCGGCATGGTACTGGATAGTCACCCCGTAGCCCTGGACGGGTTTCGTGTCGGTCGGCTTTTGCAACTGCTCGAAATACGCCAGGTTGCCCACCGAGGTCACGACATCGATGTCGCCGGCCTTGGTGCGGGTGATGGTCACGGTGTTGCCTTTGATGATCATCGAGCCCTGGGTAATGATCACGTCACCTTTGTAGGTGGCCACGCCATTCTTGTCGTCCAGCTGAGCATCGTCAGCCTGAATGCGAATGGGTTGCTGGCTATCGTTCGGCAGAGCCCAGGCGCTCACGCTTCCCAGTGCTGCGCCCAGACTGAGCAAAATAGGGAGAGTTTTAACGAGCCTCATACTGTCCTCTTACGTTCGATAGCAGGTGTATCCTGCTGTCTTTCAAATACGCTTTCATTCCGTTACCAGTCGATACACCACCAGCGCCGTCGATTCTAACGGCTTGCTGGGTCTGCGCATATTGCTGTTGCGGGAATACCGTCATACGACTACTGGTAATCAGCATCGGGCGGTTCTGCTCGTCCGTGCGTGCGATACGTACCGAGTCGATCAATTCAACTTCAGTGCCGCCTGAGTTGACCTCGCCACGCTTGCTCTGGACGTGCCAAGGGTACGCGGTGCCCCGATACATGTTCAGGTCGGGGTTGGTCAGCAGGGTGATGTCGGTTGCTTTGACGTGCTCGACCTTGTCGGATGTCAGGTCATACTGCAATTTGCCATCGGGCAGGTACTGCACGCTGTGGGCGTTGATGGCGTAGTAGTCGATCTGGCTCTCGTCGACGTGCGCTACCGGCTTGTCGAGAAAGCGTTCCGGGCTGATGTTCCAGTAGCCAACGGCCGCGAGCAACGCGGCAATGACCCCGAAAAACACTATGTTGCGAATTTTCTTGCTCAGCATAAGTGGCTCACAGGTACGCGGCATTAGCCGCTTCAAGGTTGCCCTGGGCACGCAGGATCAGCTCACAGAACTCGCGAGCGGCACCTTCGCCGCCACGGGCCTGAGTGATGCCGTGAGCGTTTTCGCGGACGAAGCTGGCGGCGTTGGCCACTGCCATGCCCAGGCCAACACGGCGAATCACCGGCAGATCCGGCAGGTCGTCGCCCAGGTAGGCAACCTGTTCATAGCTTAGGCCCAGTTGCGCCAGAAGCTCGTCGAGCACTACCAGTTTGTCCTCGCGGCCCTGATACAGGTGAGGAATACCAAGGTTTTTGGCGCGTCGCTCGACCACCGGGGTCTTGCGTCCGCTGATGATGGAGGTCGTCACGCCGGAGGCCATCAGCATTTTGATGCCCTGGCCGTCGAGCGTGTTGAAGGTCTTGAATTCGCTGCCGTCTTCGAGAAAGTACAGGCGGCCGTCGGTCAGCACGCCATCGACGTCGAAGACCGCGAGCTTGATGTTTTTGCCGCGTTGCAGCAGGTCCGTGCTCATTACATTACTCCCGCGCGCAGCAAATCGTGCATGTTCAAGGCGCCCACCGGACGGTCCTCGTTGTCGACCACCACCAGTGCGTTGATTTTGTGGTCTTCCATGATTTTCAGGGCTTCGGCGGCGAGCATTTCGGCGCGCGCAGTCTTGCCATGAGGCGTCATGACGTCGTCAATGGTGGCTTGATGGATGTCAATGGTCCGGTCCAGTGTGCGACGCAGGTCGCCGTCGGTGAAAATGCCGGCGAGTTTGCCGTCAGCTTCCAGTACCACGGTCATGCCCAGGCCCTTGCGGGTCATTTCCATCAGCGCGTCTTTGAGCGGTGTGCCGCGGACTACTTGCGGCAGTTCCTGGCCGGCATGCATGACGTTTTCGACTTTCAGCAACAAACGGCGACCCAGAGCGCCGCCCGGGTGTGAGAACGCGAAATCTTCGGCAGTGAAGCCGCGGGCTTCCAGCAAGGCAACGGCCAGTGCATCACCCATTACCAGCGCTGCCGTGGTGGAGGAGGTCGGTGCCAGGTTCAGCGGGCACGCTTCGTGCTCGACATGAACATTGAGGTTCACCTCGGCAGCCTTGGCCAGCGGCGAATCAGGATTGCCGGTCAGGCTGATCAGCTTGATGCCCAGACGCTTGATCAGCGGCAGCAGCGTGACGATTTCATTGGTGGAGCCGGAGTTCGACAGCGCGAGGATGATGTCATCGCGAGTGATCATGCCCATGTCGCCGTGACTGGCTTCGGCGGGGTGTACGAAAAAAGCCGTGGTGCCGGTGCTGGCGAGGGTGGCGGCAATCTTGTTGCCGATGTGCCCGGATTTGCCCATGCCGACCACGACCACGCGGCCTTTGCTGGCCAGAATCATCTCGCAAGCGCGTACGAAATCTGCGTCGATGTGGGCCAGCAAGCCTTCTACGGCTTCAAGCTCGAGGCGGATGGTGCGTTGTGCTGATTGAATCAGGTCGCTGGATTGGCTCATGTCAGAAATCGTATAGCCTGAGAAAAGGCGGCGATTATAGCGGTAATGAGCAAATCCCTCACGTTAGTTCGTCGTGCTTTATTCAGGCGACCCCCGCAAACGCTGAAACTTGTGTCTATTTGCCTGTCTTGATGCTGAACACCGCGGGCTTCGGCCTTGGGCGCTTTGCATTAGCGGTGATATAGTTCGTCGCCAGTTCGGCCTGCCCAGGATGTTGTGTGCTCTCGGCAGGGAGCCCGGCGTCCGAGTGAGAGGCTTGCATCGCAAGGAGTTTAGATGAGTGCCGATAACGCCTACGCGGTCGAGCTGAAGGGAGTGTCCTTCAAGCGCGGCGCGCGCAGCATTTTCAATAATGTCGATATTCGCATTCCGCGCGGTAAGGTCACCGGCATCATGGGACCTTCCGGTTGCGGAAAAACCACGCTGCTGCGCCTGATGGGCGCACAGTTGCGCCCATCAAGTGGCGAAGTGTGGGTCAACGGGCAAAATTTGCCCACGCTGTCTCGTAGCGACCTGTTCGATGCGCGCAAGCATATGGGCGTGCTGTTTCAGAGCGGCGCGCTGTTCACGGACCTCGATGTTTTCGAAAACATTGCCTTTCCGCTGCGTGTTCATACCAAACTTCCGGATGAAATGATCCGAGACATCGTCCTGCTCAAACTGCAGGCGGTGGGGTTGCGCGGTGCTATCGACCTGATGCCCGATGAGTTGTCCGGCGGCATGAAGCGCCGTGTTGCGCTGGCACGGGCGATTGCCCTCGATCCGCAAATTCTGATGTACGACGAGCCTTTTGTCGGTCAGGACCCAATCGCCATGGGCGTTCTGGTGCGCCTGATCCGTCTGCTTAACGACGCCTTGGGCATCACCAGCATCGTGGTTTCCCATGATCTGGCCGAAACCGCGAGTATTGCCGACTACCTGTATGTTGTAGGCGATGGGCAGGTGTTGGGGCAGGGGACTCCCGATGAACTGATGAACTCCGATAATCCGCGGATTCACCAATTCATGAAGGGCGATCCAGACGGGCCGGTACCGTTCCACTTTCCAGCGACGGATTACCGCGCAGATCTTCTGGGGAAGCGCTGATGCGCAAGATTTCACTAATAGAGAGAGTTCGTCGATTCGGCCAGGCCGGCATCGACAGCGTCGCGGTGCTCGGCCGTTCATCACTGTTCCTGTTTCACGCCCTGCTGGGGCGTGGTGGCGTCAGCGGCGGATTTGGCTTGCTGGTCAAGCAGTTGCACTCGGTCGGCGTGATGTCCCTGGTGATCATCGTGGTCTCCGGGATATTTATCGGGATGGTGCTGGCGCTGCAAGGCTTCAACATTTTGTCCAGCTACGGTTCGGAGCAGGCGGTCGGGCAGATGGTTGCGCTGACGCTGTTGCGTGAGCTGGGGCCGGTGGTGACCGCATTGCTGTTCGCCGGGCGTGCCGGTTCTGCGTTGACCGCCGAGATCGGCAACATGAAGTCCACCGAGCAGTTGTCCAGTCTGGAAATGATTGGCGTCGACCCGCTCAAGTACATCATTGCCCCCCGTCTGTGGGCCGGCTTCATTTCCCTACCAGTGCTGGCGATGATTTTCAGCGTGGTCGGTATCTGGGGCGGTTCCTGGGTGGCTGTCGACTGGTTGGGTGTGTATGAAGGTTCCTACTGGTCGAACATGCAAAACAGCGTGACGTTCGACGGTGACGTATTCAATGGCATCATTAAAAGCATTGTCTTTGCCTTTGTCGTGACCTGGATCGCCGTATTTCAAGGCTATGACTGTGAGCCCACTTCGGAAGGGATCAGTCGTGCCACCACCAAAACCGTGGTGTATGCCTCATTGGCCATCCTCGGCCTGGACTTTATTTTGACTGCCTTGATGTTTGGAGATTTCTGATGCAAAACCGCACCCTGGAAATCGGTGTCGGCCTTTTCTTGCTGGCTGGCATCCTGGCTTTAGTGTTGCTTGCCCTGCGGGTCAGTGGACTGTCCCCTGTTTCGAGCACCGACAGCTATAAACTTTATGCGTACTTCGACAATATCGCCGGTTTGACGGTCAGATCAAAAGTGACCATGGCCGGTGTGACCATCGGCAAGGTCACGGCAATCGATCTGGATCGCGACAGCTTCACCGGACGAGTGACCATGCAGCTGGAAAAGCGGGTAGATAATCTGCCGACCGACTCCACTGCATCTATCCTCACCGCTGGCCTGTTGGGTGAGAAATACATCGGTATCAGCGTGGGCGGGGAACAGGCCCTGCTCAAGGATGGCGGGACCATCCATGACACGCAGTCATCGCTGGTGCTCGAAGACCTGATCGGTAAATTCCTGCTCAATACCGTTAGCAAAGACGCCAAATAAGGAGTTTTTTCATGATCTCAACCTTGCGACGTGGCCTGTTGGTATTACTGGCGGTCTTGCCGTTCATGGGTAACGCCGTGGCTGCGCAGTCCGCGCACGATATCGTGCAGGACACCACCAATCGGTTGCTCGCCGATCTGTCGGCCAATAAAGCGAAGTACAAGCAGGATCCGAACGGTTTCTACGATGCCTTGAACACCATCGTCGGGCCTGTGGTGGATGCCGAGGGCATCTCCAAGAGCATCATGACGGTCAAGTACTCGCGCAATGCCACACCTGCGCAAATGAAAACCTTTGAAGATAACTTCAAGCGCGGGCTCTTCCAGTTCTATGGCAATGCTTTGCTTGAGTACAACAATCAGGGCATTACCGTTGATGCGGCCAAGGATGAATCGGGAGACCGCACCAGCGTTGGCATGACGGTCAAAGGCAGCAACGGCGCGATCTATCCTGTGTCCTACACACTCGAAAAGATCAATGGCGAGTGGAAGCTGCGTAACGTGATCATCAACGGCATCAACATTGGCAAGCTGTTCCGTGATCAGTTCAGCGACGCGATGCAGCGCAATGGCAATAACCTGGACGCGACCATCAATGGTTGGGCCGGTGAAGTCGCCAAAGCCAAGGAAAAGACCGACGCAGAAACGACTCAGAAGAAGCCCGCCCAATGAGTGAGTCGGCTGTCAGCATGGGCGAGGCCGGTGAGCTGATGCTCAGCGGCGTACTCGATTACCGTACCGGGCCGGCCCTGCGCAAGCAGGGCCAGGCCTTGATCAAGTCGAGCACCGCGTCAGCCCTGGTAGTTGATTGCTCGGGTGTGCAAAAGTCCAGCAGCGTCGGTTTGTCGTTGTTGCTGTGTTTCATGCGTGACGCGCAAGCGGCGGGCAAGGCGCTGAGCATCCGTGCCTTGCCTGACGACATGCGTGAAATCGCTCAGGTCAGCGAATTGACCGAGCTGTTGGCACACCCCTAACTATCATCTATAAAGAAGCCCCCCGTCAGAGTCCTGCTATGCGGGGTTCGCAGGCGCGGGGCTTTTTTGTATGATGTCCGACCCGCGCGCACAGGGCGCCGATTGAGGTTGAGCATGCAGGCCAACGAAGTGAAGAGCTTTCTTGAAGGAAAGCTGTCCGAAACTCTTTTATCAGTACAGGTAGAAGTTGAGGGCGAAGGCTGCAACTTTCAGCTGAACGTGATTAGCGATGAACTGGCGGCATTGAGCCCGGTCAAGCGTCAGCAGCAGATCTATGCCCATTTGAACCCATGGATCACCGATGGCAGCATCCATGCGGTCACTATGAAATTTTTCAGCAGCGCGGCCTGGGCCGAGCGCACCTGAGCCCAAGGGCGTCGAGATTCTTATGGATAAACTGATTATTACCGGCGGTGTTCGTCTTGATGGCGAAATCCGCATTTCCGGGGCAAAGAACTCTGCCCTGCCGATTCTGGCGGCAACGCTGCTGTGCGATGGCCCGGTTACCGTCGCCAACCTGCCGCACCTGCACGACATCACCACCATGATCGAGCTGTTCGGTCGCATGGGCATTGAGCCGGTGATCGACGAGAAACTCAGCGTCGAAATCGACCCGCGGACCATCAAGACCCTGATCGCTCCGTACGAACTGGTTAAAACCATGCGTGCGTCGATTCTGGTTCTGGGCCCGATGGTTGCGCGTTTCGGTGAAGCTGAAGTCGCACTGCCTGGCGGATGCGCCATCGGTTCGCGTCCGGTCGACCTGCACATCCGTGGCCTTGAAGCCATGGGTGCAGTCATTGACGTGGAAGGCGGCTACATCAAGGCCAAGGCGCCAGAAGGCGGCCTGCGCGGTGCACATTTCTTCTTCGATACCGTCAGTGTGACCGGTACCGAGAACATCATGATGGCAGCCGCCCTGGCCAAGGGCCGCAGCGTTCTGGCTAACGCCGCTCGCGAACCTGAAGTCGTCGACCTGGCGAACTTCCTGAACGCCATGGGCGCGAAGGTTTCCGGTGCCGGCACCGACACCATCACCATCGACGGCGTCGAACGTCTGCACACGACCACTTACAAAGTGATGCCGGACCGTATCGAAACCGGTACTTACCTGGTGGCAGCTGCCGTGACTGGCGGCCGCGTGAAGGTCAAGGACACCGATCCGACCATCCTTGAAGCCGTTCTGGAAAAACTCAAGGAAGCGGGCGCCGAAATCACTACCGGCGAAGACTGGATCGAGCTGAACATGCACGGCAAGCGGCCGAAAGCCGTCAACGTGCGTACCGCTCCGTACCCGGCGTTCCCGACCGACATGCAAGCGCAGTTCATCTCCCTCAACGCGATTGCCGAAGGCACTGGCGCTGTGATCGAGACGATCTTCGAAAACCGCTTCATGCACGTCTACGAGCTGCACCGCATGGGCGCTCACATCCAGGTCGAAGGTAATACCGCGATCGTCACCGGCATCGAAAAGCTCAAGGGCGCGCCAGTCATGGCCACCGACCTGCGGGCTTCGGCCAGCCTGGTGATTTCGGCGCTGATCGCCGAAGGCGACACGCTGATCGATCGCATCTACCACATCGACCGTGGTTACGAGTGCATCGAAGAGAAACTGCAGATGCTCGGCGCGAAAATCCGCCGCGTACCGGGCTAGTTTCTGCTTCATGGGCGCAGGGACGTGCCCGTTGATTTGTTAAGATCGAGCCCGTTACGGCTCGATGTGTGTCCGGCGCCATTTGCGACCGGGCATGAGTACCTTGATAAGGACTGACGTTTCCCATGTTGACCATCGCACTGTCCAAGGGCCGCATCCTTGACGACACCCTGCCGCTTCTGGCTGAAGCGGGCATCGTGCCGACCGAGAATCCGGACAAGAGCCGCAAGCTGATCATCCCCACGACCCAGGCCGATGTGCGCTTGCTGATCGTGCGTGCCACCGATGTGCCGACCTACGTCGAGCATGGTGCCGCTGACCTGGGCGTCGCCGGTAAAGATGTGCTGATGGAATACGGCGGCCAGGGCCTGTACGAGCCACTGGACCTGCAAATTGCCCAGTGCAAGCTGATGACCGCAGGTAAAGTCGGCGCGGTCGAGCCCAAGGGTCGTCTGCGCATCGCCACCAAGTTCGTCAACGTTGCCAAGCGTTATTACGCAGAGCAGGGTCGTCAGGTCGACATCATCAAGCTATATGGCTCGATGGAGCTGGCACCGCTGATCGGTCTGGCGGACAAGATCATCGACGTGGTCGATACCGGCAACACGCTGCGGGCCAACGGCCTGGAGCCACAGGATTTCATTGCTGCCATCAGCTCCCGGCTGATCGTCAACAAAGCTTCGATGAAAATGCAGCACGCCCGTATCCAGGCGTTGATCGACACCCTGCGCAAGGCAGTGGAGTCTCGACACCGCGGCTGATTCACCTGCGCGACGTTGAGTCGCGCCCGTCTATCCGCCTCATAGCCAGAATTCTCAGGTGCCCAAGCGGATCGAATGGTAGCTTCGGGCGCCTGAGTTTTTGCCAACCTATGAGGCTCTCGCTATGACCGCACCGACTGCAATTCGCCGACTCAACGCTGCTGACCCGGATTTCGCGCATCATCTGGATCATCTGCTGAGCTGGGAAAGTGTGTCTGACGACTCGGTCAATCAGCGGGTGCTGGACATCATCAAGGCTGTGCGTGAACGCGGCGACGCGGCGCTGGTTGAATTCACCCAGAAGTTCGACGGTCTGCAAGTGGCGTCGATGGCCGACCTGATCCTGCCGCGCGAGCGCCTGGAACTGGCACTGACCCGGATCACCGTGCCTCAGCGCGAAGCGCTGGAAAAAGCCGCGGCGCGGGTGCGCAGCTACCACGAAAAACAGAAGCAGGACTCCTGGAGCTACACCGAAGCCGACGGCACGGTGCTGGGCCAGAAAGTCACGCCGCTGGATCGCGCCGGTCTGTACGTCCCGGGCGGCAAGGCGTCTTACCCGTCTTCGGTGTTGATGAATGCGATTCCGGCCAAGGTGGCCGGCGTGACTGAAGTGGTCATGGTCGTACCGACGCCACGCGGTGAAGTCAACGAGCTGGTGTTGGCGGCGGCGTGCATCGCGGGCGTCGACCGGGTGTTCACCATCGGCGGCGCGCAAGCGGTTGCCGCGCTGGCCTACGGCACCGAAAGCGTGCCGAAGGTCGACAAGGTCGTCGGCCCGGGCAACATCTATGTCGCCACCGCCAAGCGCCACGTGTTCGGCCAGGTCGGTATCGACATGATTGCCGGCCCATCGGAAATCCTCGTGGTGTGCGACGGCCAGACCGATCCGGACTGGATCGCCATGGACCTGTTCTCCCAGGCCGAGCACGACGAAGACGCCCAGGCGATTCTGGTCAGTCCCGACGCCGGGTTCCTCGACCAGGTGGCGGCAAGCATCGCCAAACTGCTGCCGACCATGGAGCGCGCCGAAATCATCAACACCTCGATCAATGGCCGTGGTGCGCTGATTCAGGTTCGCGACATGCAGCAAGCCATCGACGTGGCCAACCGCATTGCGCCGGAACACCTGGAACTGTCGGTGGCCGATCCGCAAGCCTGGTTGCCGCAGATCCGCCACGCCGGCGCAATCTTCATGGGCCGCCATACGTCCGAGGCTTTGGGCGATTACTGCGCCGGTCCCAACCACGTGCTGCCGACTTCCGGCACCGCGCGTTTCTCCTCGCCGCTGGGTGTGTATGACTTCCAGAAACGTTCGTCGATTATCTTCTGCTCCGAGCAGGGTGCCTCCGAACTGGGCAAGACCGCTTCCGTGCTGGCCCGTGGCGAGTCGCTGACCGCTCACGCCCGCAGCGCCGAATACCGCATCGTTGACGACAAGCAGGGGAACTGAGCATGAGCAAATTCTGGAGTCCATTCGTCAAGGATCTGGTGCCATACGTACCGGGCGAGCAGCCGAAACTAGCGAAGCTGGTCAAGCTCAACACCAACGAAAACCCTTACGGCCCATCGCCTAAAGCACTGGCGGCGATGCAAACCGAACTGAATGACAACCTGCGTCTGTACCCGGACCCCAACAGCGACCTGCTCAAGCAGGCAGTGGCTGAGTATTACGGTGTACAGGGCAATCAGGTGTTCCTCGGCAATGGTTCCGATGAAGTCCTGGCGCACATCTTTCACGGTTTGCTGCAACACGATAAACCGTTGCTGTTCCCGGACATCAGCTACAGCTTTTATCCGGTGTATTGCGGCTTGTACGGCATTCCATTCGACGCGGTGCCGCTGGACGAGCAGTTCCAGATTCGTGTTGCGGATTATGCCAAGCCGAACGGCGGGATCATTTTCCCCAACCCGAACGCCCCGACCGGTTGCCTGTTGGCGCTGGACGCCGTCGAGCAAATCCTCAAGGCCAGCCCTGATTCGGTGGTGGTGGTCGACGAAGCCTATGTCGATTTCGGCGGTGAAACCGCAATCAGCCTGGTCGACCGTTACCCGAATCTGCTGGTGACTCAGACCCTCTCCAAGTCGCGTTCGCTGGCCGGTTTGCGCGTGGGCCTGGCGGTGGGGCATCGGGACCTGATCGAGGCGCTGGAGCGGATCAAGAACAGCTTCAACTCCTATCCCCTGGATCGCCTGGCGATTGTCGGTGCGGCAGCGGCGTTTGCCGATCGTGCATACTTCGACAAGACCTGCCAGCTGGTGATCGAGAGTCGCGAGTGGGTGGTCAAGCAACTGCAGGAGAAGGGCTTTGAGGTGTTGCCGTCGGCGGCGAACTTCATCTTCGCCCGTCACCCGCAGCATGATGCGGCAGGCCTGGCAGCGAAGTTGCGCGAGCAAGGCGTGATCGTCCGGCACTTCAAGCAGGAACGGATTGCCCAGTTCCTGCGCATCACCATCGGTACACCAGAGCAGAACCAGGCGTTGATCGACGGCCTCGGCGATCTCTGAAGCTGCAGCTGATCCTGTGGCGAGGGAGCTTGCTCCCGCTCGACTGCGAAGCAGTCGTAAATCCAGCACCTGCGACCTGTCGTTCAGAACGCAGTAGCTGATTTAAGGGCCGCTTCGCGACCCAGCGGGAGCAAGCTCCCTCGCCACAAGGATGTGCAAGTCTTACTCGTGATGCGGTTCACCGAGGAACGTCAACGAACTGAACACCCCTCGCGACGCCACATCCGGATTGTCCTTCAACGGGATTTCCACCTGCGCGGCAATCACATTCAATCCTTCATTGCGCACCAGCACCTGCGCCCGGCCTTCAGCATCGGTTTCCGTACTCAAGGTGTTCGGCGCATTGCGATAGTCGCCAATCAACTTGATCCCCGCCGCCGGTTTGCCATCGAGCAGCACCCGCACCGGCAATGATTTGCCCGGGCCGACGGTCAGCGGATCAACTTCCGGCAAAATCAGCAGTTTGATCTGATCAAGTGCAGGTAGCTTCGCTCCTGGCTGATAAATCGCCAGGCTGTACTTGAACGTCTGGGTCGACTCGATGGCGCCCGGCACTTTACTGCGCCCCTGATTGATCCACTTTTTGTCGGCGGTCTGCGACCACATGCCATTGTCCAGCGCCACGGCCAGCACCGCTGGCGATTTGAGCGGTTGCAGGCGCGCGTGATCGGCCAGGCGTTCTACGGTAACCGGGATCATTTTGCCGCCGATGTCATAGGCCCAGGCGCCGCTGATTTTCTGCGCCTTGAAGGCATTGTCTTCGGCGCCGTGGCCGTAGATGACTTCGATGTTGCCGCGACGTTGTTCGGTCCATAGGCCATGGGCCGAGACCTGACCGGTAAACATCAGGCCGAGCAGCAGGCTGAGCGCTACGGGTTTGAGGTGTTGCATGGTGACTTCCTTTTACAGGTTGAGTGTCAGGCTGACGGTGAAATTGCGCGGCTCGCCGGGGTTTACCCAGTAGTTGCTGTAGGAGCGCTCGAAGTATTTCTCGTCGAAAAGGTTGTTCAGGTTCAGCCCCAACGTGACGTTTTCACTGGCCTTGTAATGGGCCAACAGGTCGACGGTGTGGTAGGCCGGCAGTTCGAAGTCGCTGCCGGCTTCGCCCGAGCGATCGCCGACATAGGTGTAGGCCGCGCCGACATCCGAGCCACGCAGCAGACCTTCCTGAAATTCATAAACGCCCAGCAAACTGCCGCTGTGCCTGGCCACGCCGAGAATCCGGCTGCCGGTCGCAATGGCTTTGTCGCCTTGGGTAACCTCGGCGTCGATGTACGCAAACGCACCAATCACTCGCACTGCGTCAGTGAGTTGCCCGCTCACTTGCAGATCGAAACCCTGGCTGCGGGCCTTGCCCATGGCGCGGTTGCTATCGGTGGCGGGGTCGAGGGCGAGGACGTTTTCTTTTTCGATATGAAAGGCGGCGAGGGTGCTGCTCAGGCGCTCATCGAACAGCTCGCTCTTGATCCCGATCTCGTAGCCAACGCCTTCTTCCGGATCGAAGGATTTGCCTGTGGCATCCAGGCCGTTGTTGGGTTTGAACGAGGTCGAGGCGTTGGCGAACAGTCCATGCTGTGGCGTCAGTTGATAGAGCAGGCCGGCGCGTTGGGTCAGAGCGTCGTGGTTCTGTCGGCTGCGGTTGTTCAGCGTGTGATCGTCGATGGTTTGCTCGAAGTGTTCCAAGCGTGCCCCGAGCATGCCGCGCAGGCGGTCGGTGAACACGATCTGGTCCTGAAGGTTCAGTGCCTGACTTTCGACCTGCTCGAAAAAGTCCGGGCCCGAGCGCTTGCCATCGGGTTTGGGCTGACCGTAAACCGGGTCGTAGATATCGATCGCGTAAGGGCCGCCAGCGATAGTGGTGACCCGCTCGTTCTTGCGGAAGTTTTCGTACTCGCTGCCAATCAGCAGTTCGTGTTGCCAGCTGCCGATGTCGAACAAACCGCGCAGTTCGAGCTGGGTGATGCTGTCGTGCCAACGGTTGTCGCGCTCACGGTAACGGCGGTTGACCGTGTGTTGATCGGCGTTCAACGGGCGGGCTTCCGAGGCAAAGCCCCAGAGTTTGCCTTCTTTGTAATGGCTGGCCAGGCGCAGTTTCCAGGCGTCGTTGAGGTGGTGTTCGAGGGTCGCCTGCAACAGATTGTTGTGGTTGTCGATGTTGCCGTCGTCAGGTTCACCGAGGAAGGTCGAGCGCGAGATACCGCTCCAGCTGTTGTTCGGCGTGACGATGCCGCGGTCGAAGGTCGAGCTGTGCCGGACAATCTCGCTTTCCAGCAGCAGGCGGGTGTCCGGGTTGAGTTGCCAACTGAGCGACGGCGCAACGAACACCCGCTGGCTGTCGACGTGATCACGAAAGCTGTGGTTGTCCTCGACCGCCAGATTGACCCGTGACAACACATTGCCTTGCGGGTCGAGCGGGGTGTTGACGTCCAGCGCGGTACGATAACGATCCCAACTGCCGGCTCTGGTCTGCAAGGTGCTGAAGGCTTCGGGTTGCGGCTTTTTGGTGACGATGTTCACCGTACCGCCAGGGTCGCCGCGCCCGTAAAGACTGGCGGCGGGGCCCTTGAGCACTTCGATGCGCTCGACGTTCGCGGCGTCCGGGGTGCTTGGGTAACCGCGGTTCGCGCTGAAGCCGTCCTTGTAGAACTCCGAGGTGGTGAAGCCGCGCACGCTGTACTCATACAGCGTCAGGCCGCCGAAGTTGTTCTGTTTCGATACGCCACCGGCAAACTCCAGAGCGCGCTCGACATTGTGGCTGCCCAGGTCCTTGAGCACGCTGGCAGGAATCACGCTGATGGATTGCGGGATATCGCGGATTGCCGTGTCGGTTTTGGTCGCGCTGGACGACCGCGTGGCGCGATAGCCGTTCACCGGGCCGGTGGCAGACTCGTAATCGGAGGTGACACTGATGGTGTCCAGTTCAAGCGGTTGTGGGTCTTCGGCGAACACCGGATCCCCGAGCAGGCCCAGGGCCAGGCCTGCCAGAGGAGCAAATTTACGAGACGGCATGAGATCGTTCCAATAGCGATATTGAAACAATATAACATGCCTAATGAGAATGTATGCTTTTAGGGGGGGCGTCTGCATCAGCAGAGGTATTGGGTGTTGCCGAAGGCGTTAAAAGATCACAGCCTCCGGCAACTCCTATGGGCTTACTCTTCTTCTTTGACCGGGGCGGGTGGCGGACGCAAGCCGATTTCCGCAGTCAGCTTGAGCTCCTTGCCGTTGCGCATGACCTGAACGGTGACCTTGTCAGTCGGTTTGATCCGCGCCACCTGGTTCATTGAACGGCGGCCATCGCCGGCTGGTTCGCCGTCAATGCTGAGGATCACATCGCCCAATTGCAGGCCGGCTTTTTGTGCCGGACCGTCGCGGAAAATCCCCGCAACGACAATCCCCGGACGCCCGGACAAGCCATACGATTCCGCCAGTTCCTGGCTCAAGGGCTGCACTTCAATCCCCAACCAGCCGCGAATCACCTGGCCGTGTTCGATGATCGACTTCATCACTTCCATCGCCAGCTTGATCGGGATCGCGAAACCAATGCCTTGCGAGCCGCCGGACTTGGAGAAAATCGCGGTGTTGATCCCGGTGAGGTTGCCGTTGGCGTCGACCAGCGCACCGCCGGAGTTGCCCGGGTTGATCGCGGCGTCGGTCTGGATGAAGTCTTCGTAGTTGTTCAGGCCCAACTGGTTGCGCCCGGTGGCGCTGATGATGCCCATGGTCACGGTCTGGCCGACGCCAAACGGGTTGCCGATGGCCAGCGCGACATCGCCGACGCGAATGTTTTCCGAGCGACCGACGGTGATCGACGGCAGGTTCTTCAAATCGATTTTCAGTACCGCGAGGTCGGTTTCCGGGTCGCTGCCGATCACGCGAGCCAGGGTTTCACGACCATCCTTGAGCGCGACGACGATCTGGTCGGCGCCGGTGGTCACGTGGTTATTGGTCAGCAAATAACCTTCAGGGCTCATGATCACCCCGGAACCGAGGCTCGACTCCATGCGCTTCTGCTTGGGCGCGTTGTCGCCGAAGAACCGCCGGAACTGCGGGTCTTCAAACAACGGATGGCTGGTTTTGTTGACCACTTTGGTGGTGTAGAGGTTGACCACTGCCGGTGCGGCAATGACCACGGCATCGGCGTAAGACACCGGCCCCTGTTGGGTCTGAGTGGTTTGTGGGGCTTGTTGCAGGTTCACATCCAGACTTGGCAGTCCGACCCATTGCGGGTAACGCTGGATGATCAACAACGCGATAAGCACGCCGGCCAGCAGCGGCCAGCCAAAAAAACGCAGACCCTTGAACATTGAACAAATCCTGGGAGGTTACGGAGGGCCGCCTGTGGCCCATAATGTCGCGCATTATACGAGGCCGCGCGCGCCTCTGAACGGGATATTTAGGAGTCTTTTATGGCCGTCGCCCTGAGCACCCTGGTAGAAGAAGCGGATCGTTACCTTGCCAGTTCGCGGATTGCCGACTATTGCCCCAATGGCTTGCAAGTCGAAGGTCGGCCGCAGGTCACGCGTATCGTCAGCGGTGTCACGGCCAGCCAGGCGTTGCTCGATGCAGCGGTCGAAGCCAAGGCCGATCTGGTGCTGGTACACCACGGCTACTTCTGGAAAGGTGAAAACCCCTGCATCACCGGTATGAAGCAGCGTAGGCTCAAAACCCTGCTCAAGCACGATATCAGCCTCCTGGCTTATCACTTGCCGCTGGATTTGCACCCGGAAGTGGGCAACAACGTGCAATTGGCTCGCCAACTGGACATTACCGTCGAAGGCCCGCTGGACCCGGAAAACCTCAAAGTGGTCGGGTTGGTCGGGTTGGTCGGCTCGTTGGCCGAACCTATGACCGCGCGCGACTTTGCCCGTCATGTGCAAGAGGTCATGGGCCGCGAGCCGTTGCTGATCGAGGGCAGCAAAATGGTCCGGCGCGTCGGCTGGTGCACGGGCGGTGGCCAGGGCTATATCGATCAGGCGGTGCAGGCCGGTGTCGACCTGTACCTGAGCGGTGAAGCGTCCGAACAAACCTTCCACAGCGCCCGAGAGAACGACATCAGCTTCATCGCCGCCGGTCATCACGCCACCGAACGCTTCGGCGTACAGGCGCTGGGGGATTATCTGGCTCGACGGTTTGCCCTTGAACACATTTTCATCGATTGCCCGAATCCGATTTGATAACCGAAAATCAACGATGGGAGCGGGCCTGCGGCGCCCGAACGAGCAGGTATATTCATATGCTCTTTCGATCTAGTCGGCGTCCTGATTAGAAGAGGTCGCTGTGCTAGCATTCGCCGCTCGAACACGGCCCGCTGGCCGTTCATAAGAAAGCTTTCGTGAGTAGCCATGGTCGACAAACTGACGCATCTGAAACAGCTGGAGGCGGAAAGCATCCACATCATCCGCGAGGTGGCCGCCGAGTTCGACAACCCGGTGATGCTGTACTCCATCGGTAAAGACTCCGCCGTGATGCTGCATCTGGCACGCAAGGCGTTCTTCCCGGGCAAGCTGCCGTTTCCGGTGATGCACGTCGACACCCAATGGAAATTTCAGGAGATGTACAGCTTCCGCGACAAGATGGTCGCAGAGCTGGGCCTTGACCTGATCACCTACGTCAACCCGGAAGGCGTGGCTCAAGGGATCAACCCCTTCACCCACGGCAGTGCCAAGCACACCGACATCATGAAGACCGAAGGCCTGAAACAGGCTTTGGACAAGTACGGCTTCGACGCAGCCTTCGGTGGTGCGCGCCGCGATGAAGAGAAATCCCGCGCCAAAGAGCGCGTGTACTCGTTCCGCGACAGCAAGCACCGCTGGGATCCGAAAAACCAGCGCCCGGAGCTGTGGAACGTCTACAACGGCAAGGTCAACAAAGGCGAATCGATCCGCGTATTCCCGCTGTCGAACTGGACCGAGCTGGACATCTGGCAGTACATCTACCTTGAAGGCATCCCGATCGTCCCGCTGTACTTCGCCGCCGAGCGCGAGGTCATCGAGAAGAACGGCACGCTGATCATGATCGACGACGAGCGCATCCTCGAGCACCTGAGCGACGAAGACAAAGCCCGCATCGTCAAAAAGAAAGTGCGTTTCCGTACCCTTGGCTGCTACCCGTTGACGGGCGCGGTGGAGTCCGAGGCCGAAAGCCTCACGGACATCATTCAGGAAATGCTCCTGACGCGAACTTCCGAGCGCCAGGGCCGAGTCATCGATCACGATGGCGCCGGCTCGATGGAAGACAAAAAACGTCAAGGTTATTTCTAAGGGGCTGTCATGTCGCATCAATCTGATTTGATCAGCGAGGACATCCTCGCCTACCTGGGCCAGCACGAACGTAAAGAGCTGCTGCGCTTTCTGACTTGCGGTAACGTCGACGACGGCAAGAGCACCCTTATCGGGCGTCTGCTGCACGACTCCAAGATGATCTACGAGGATCATCTGGAAGCCATTACCCGCGACTCGAAAAAAGTCGGCACCACCGGTGACGACATCGACCTGGCGTTGCTGGTCGACGGCCTGCAGGCCGAGCGCGAACAAGGCATCACCATCGATGTTGCGTACCGCTATTTCTCCACCGCCAAGCGCAAATTCATCATTGCCGACACCCCTGGCCATGAGCAGTACACCCGCAACATGGCCACCGGTGCATCCACCTGTGACCTGGCGATCATCCTGGTCGACGCCCGTTACGGCGTGCAAACCCAGACCCGTCGCCACAGCTTCATTGCCTCGTTGCTGGGCATCAAGCACATCGTTGTCGCCATCAACAAGATGGACCTCAAGGACTTCGATCAGGGCGTGTTCGAATCGATCAAGGCCGATTACCTGAAGTTCGCTGAAGGCTTGAAAATGAAGCCTACCAGCATGCACTTCGTGCCGATGTCGGCGCTGAAGGGCGATAACGTGGTGAACAAATCCGAGCGCTCGCCGTGGTACACCGGCCAGTCGCTGATGGAGATCCTTGAAACCGTGGAAGTCGCGGGCGACCGTAACTTCACCGATCTGCGTTTCCCGGTGCAATACGTCAACCGGCCGAACCTGAACTTCCGCGGTTTCGCCGGCACCCTGGCCAGCGGCATCGTCAAGAAGGGCGACGAAGTCGTGGTGCTGCCGTCGGGCAAAAGCAGCCGCGTGAAATCCATCGTCACTTTCGAAGGTGAGCTGGAACACGCAGGTCCGGGTCAGGCCGTAACGCTGACCATGGAAGACGAGATCGACATCTCCCGTGGCGACTTGCTGGTGCATGCCGACAACGTGCCGCCGGTCACCGACAGCTTCGAAGCGATGCTGGTGTGGATGGCTGAAGAGCCGATGCTGCCGGGCAAGAAATACGACATCAAGCGCGCCACCAGTTACGTGCCGGGCTCGATCGCCAGCATCGTCAACAAGGTCGACGTGAACACTCTGGAAGAAGGCCCGGCCAGTGCCTTGCAGCTGAACGAGATCGGTAAGGTCAAGATCAGCCTCGACGCGCCGATTGCCCTCGACGGTTATGAAAGCAACCGCACCACCGGTTCGTTCATCATCATCGACCGCTTGACCAACGGCACCGTCGGCGCCGGCATGATCGTCGCCCAGCCTTTGGCGCATGGCAGCTCCACGCACCATGGCAAATTGGCCCATGTAGCCACCGAAGAGCGTGCCCAGCGCTTCGGCCAGCAACCGGCTACCGTGCTGTTCAGCGGCCTCTCGGGCGCGGGCAAAAGCACTTTGGCCTATGCAGTTGAACGCAAGCTGTTCGACATGGGCCGTGCGGTGTTTGTGCTCGATGGGCAGAACCTGCGTCACGACCTGAACAAAGGCCTGCCACAGGATCGCGCCGGGCGTACCGAGAACTGGCGCCGTGCAGCTCACGTCGCACGTCAGTTCAACGAAGCCGGTTTGCTGACCCTGGCGGCGTTTGTCGCACCGGACGCCGAAGGCCGTGCACAGGCCAAGGCGCTGATTGGCGATGACCGCTTGCTGACCGTTTACGTGCAGGCGTCGCCGATGGTCTGCGCCGCACGCGATCCGCAAGGGTTGTATGCTGCCGGTGGCGACAACATCCCGGGCGATTCCTTCCCGTATGACGTGCCGCTGGACGCCGACCTTGTGGTCGACACCCAGACGCTGTCGCTGGAAGAAAGCGTCAAGCAAGTGCTGGACCTGCTGCGTAAACGCGGCGCGATTTAAGCTTCACGCGCACTAAAAAGCCCGCAACCGAGTGATCGGTTGCGGGCTTTTTGTTGATCCGCTTTTGTGGCGAGGGAGCTTGCTCCCGCTGGAGCGCGAGGCGGTCCTGAAATCAGCGAACGCATTCTTTCTGTAAGAGTGCGTCGGCTGGTTTTGCGGCCGCTGCGCGACCGAGCGGGAGCAAGCTCCCTTGCCACAGGAGGTCAGCGTTTTCCGGGATACTCGCGATGCATTTGCTCAAGCAGTGCATCCTTGTCTTCCCACAACTGGTTGATCCAGCCCTGGAACTCCAGGCGGTACACGCCGTCCTGGTCGTAGTTCTTGCCGATGAACTGCGGCGGGATCTTCAGTTCCTGAAAGTGCACCACCACGTCTTTCACGTTGCCACACAGCAGGTCCCAATAACCGGGGCGCCCGGCTGGGTAGTGAATGGTCACGTTGACGATGGCTTCCAGTTGCTCACCCATGGCGTCCAGCACAAACGCGATACCGCCCGCCTTGGGCTTGAGCAGGTAGCGGAACGGCGATTGCTGCTGCGCATGCTTGCCTTCGGTGAAGCGCGTGCCTTCGACGAAGTTGAAAATCCCCACCGGGTTATGGCGGAACTTGTCGCAGGTCTTGCGAGTGGTTTCCAGGTCTTTGCCTTTCTTCTCCGGGTGCTTTTCCAGATAGGCCTTGGAGTAACGCTTCATGAACGGGAAGCCCAGCGCCCACCAGGCCAAGCCGATCACCGGCACCCAGATCAGCTCTTGCTTGAGGAAGAACTTCAGCGGGCGAATCCGGCGATTGAGCACGTACTGCAACACCATGATGTCGACCCAGCTCTGGTGGTTGCTGGTGATCAGGTACGAGTGCTGATAGTCCAGCCCTTCGAGCCCGCTGAGCGTCCAGCGCGTGTGCCCGAGCAAATCCATCCAGGCCTTGTTGTTACTGATCCAGGCTTCATGGATGTGGCTCATCAGCCAATCGGTGAAGCGCTGTGCGGTCGGGAAGGGCAGTAACAATTTGAAGATTGCCACGACAAACAGCGGTGTGCAGCAGACGATCGTGTTCAGCGCCAACAACAGCGAGGCGATCACGCCTCGCAAGGGTGCAGGTAGAGAATCCAGCATTTAAACATCCATAGGTCGGTTGGCGGCTTGAATCGCAGTCAGGGCAATGGTGTAGACGATGTCGTCGACCTGGGCGCCGCGCGGCAAGTCATTTACCGGTTTGCGCAGGCCTTGCAGCATCGGTCCGAGGCTGACGCAGTCGGCGCTGCGTTGCACGGCTTTGTGAGTGGTGTTGCCGGTGTTCAGGTCGGGGAAAATGAACACGGTTGCCCGACCGGCTACCTGACTGTTCGGCGCCAGTTGCCGGGCCACGTTTTCGTTGGCCGCGGCGTCGTACTGCAACGGCCCGTCGATCAGCAGCGCGTTCTGCGCTTCGTGGGCGAGCAAAGTGGCTTCGCGGACTTTCTCGACTTCTTCGCCGCTGGCCGATTCACCGCTGGAGTAGCTGAGCATCGCCACTCGTGGCGTGATCCCGAAGGCGGCGGCAGAGTCGGCGCTTTGCAGGGCGATCTCGGCCAGTTCACTGGCGCTCGGGTGCGGGTTCATGATGCAGTCGCCGTAGACCAGCACTTCCTCCGGGAACAGCATGAAAAACACCGACGACACCAACGTGCAGCCGGGTGCGGTCTTGATCAGTTGCAATGCCGGGCGAATGGTATTGGCGGTGGAGTGGATGACCCCGGACACCAGTCCGTCGACTTCATCCAGTGCGAGCATCATGGTGCCGATCACCACGGTGTCTTCCAGCTGTTGCTCGGCCATTGGCGCGTTGAGGCTTTTGGTCTTGCGCAACGCGACCATCGGTTCGACATAACGCTGACGGATCAGGTCCGGATCGAGAATCTCCAGGCCCTCAGGCAACTCGATGCCCTGGGCGCGCGCGACTGCTTGCACGTCTTCGGGTTTGGCCAGCAACACGCAGCGAGCAATCCCGCGGGCCTGGCAGATCGCCGCCGCCTGTACCGTCAAAGGTTCGCTGCCTTCTGGCAGGACGATGCGTTTGTTGGCAGCCTGGGCGCGCTGGATCAGTTGATAGCGGAACACCGCTGGCGACAGGCGCATTTCACGCGGCGTGCCGCAGCGCTGGTGTAGCCAGTTGGCGTCGAGGTGGCTGGCGACGAAATCGGTGATGATCTCCGCACGCTCGCGGTCGTCGATCGGGATTTCCTTGTTCAAACCGTTCAACTGGTTGGCGGTTTCGTAGGAGCCAGTGCTCACCGACAACACCGGCAGACCGGCCTGCAAGGCGCCTCGGCAGAGGTCCATGATCCGTGGGTCGGGCAGGGTGCCGCTGGTCAGCAGCAGCCCGGCCAGCGGTACGCCGTTGATCGCGGCGAGGCTGACGGCGAGGATGATGTCGTCGCGATCGCCGGGGGTTACCACCAGCACGCCGGGCTTGAGCAGTTCGACCGTGTTGCGCATGGTGCGGGCGCAAATGATGATCTTGCTCATGCGGCGGGTTTCATAGTCGCCGGCATTGAGCACCTGAGCGCCCATCAAGTCCGCGACGTCACGGGTGCGCGGGGCGTTCAGTTCCGGCTGGAACGGAATGCAGCCAAGCAGCCGGAAGTCGCCGCTGCGCAGCAAGGGCGAGTGTTCCTTCAGGCGCGCGGCGAAAGCCTCCATGCTTTCATCGGTTTTGACCTTGTTGAGAATCACGCCGAGCACTTTCGGGTCTTTTGGACCGCCAAACAATTGCGCTTGCAACTCGACCCGGCCAGACAATTCGGTGAGCACTTCGTTTTCCGGTGCCGAGACCAGAATCACCTCGGCATCTAGGCTTTTCGCCAAGTGCAAGTTGACCCGCGCGGCGTAGCTGGCGCTGCGGGTCGGGACCATGCCTTCGACGACCAGCACGTCTTTGCCGATGGCGGCTTGCTGGTACAGGGTGATGATTTCTTCCAGCAGCTCATCCAGCTGACCGTCGCCGAGCATCCGCTCGACGTGAGCCAGGCCCAGCGGCTGCGGCGGCTTCAGGCCGTGGGTGCGGGCTACCAGTTCGGTGGAACGTTCAGGGCCGGTGTCGCCAGGGTGCGGCTGGGCAATCGGTTTGAAGAAGCCGACTTTCAAACCGGCTCGCTCAAGGGTACGTACCAGCCCGAGGCTGATGGAGGTCAGACCCACACCAAAATCGGTGGGCGCGATAAAAAAAGTTTGCATGCGGATTCTCTGGAGGTGCATGGCAAGGGTGAACGCCTATGACTGGCCTTCTACCGATATTTCAGACGTCAAGGTTATCGCTAACCGAGCCCTGAGCGCACCAACCGCAATCAAAGGGTTGGCCTATTTTTTCAATACGCTTGGCGGGGTCCAGAACCCAGGTTCGTGATTGCCAGGGTGGCTGGTGGCGCAGATGCTGGGTATGGCCGCAGGAAAGCTCGACAACCCAGTGTCCGTCCTCGTCCTGATGGAAGCCCTGGATCGTCGACCCTGCCGAAGCGACCCGTCCGTCCGGGTTCTGTTCGCTTTCGGGCGTTTGCTTCGCTAAACTGGGTCTTTCTATATTCTTATGCAAAAGGTCTCGCCCCATGCTGATCGCCGCCAATAAGGCTGTCTCCATCGACTATACCCTGACCAACGACGCTGGTGAGGTCATCGACAGCTCCGCCGGCGGCGCACCGCTGGTGTACCTGCAAGGCGCAGGTAACATCATCCCGGGCCTGGAAAAAGCCCTGGAAGGTAAAGCAGTCGGTGACGAACTCAACGTCGCCGTAGAACCTGAAGATGCCTACGGTGAATACGCTGCCGAACTGGTCAGCACCCTGAGCCGCAGCATGTTCGAAGGCGTCGACGAACTGGAAGTGGGTATGCAGTTCCACGCTTCCGCGCCAGACGGCCAGATGCAAATCGTCACCATCCGTGATCTGGACGGCGACGACGTGACCGTTGACGGCAACCACCCGTTGGCCGGTCAGCGTCTGAACTTCAAGGTCAAGATCATCGACATCCGTGATGCCAGCCAGGAAGAAATCGCTCATGGTCACGTCCATGGCGAAGGTGGCCATCACCACTGATTTTCTGCGCTAAGCTTCGAGAACTGGAGAGGCGCCCGAGGGGCGCCTTTTTAGTCCGCGGCTGTCCTTGGCGACATCGCCAAGAGGCTGTTTCGAGAAGAACACGGGAAATTTGGAGTTCGTCATGAGTGCTTTTCACGACCTTACATTGAAAGCTTTGGATGGCCAGGAGTTACCTCTGGCGCCCTTCAAAGGGCACGTCGTGCTGGTGGTCAACGTCGCCTCCAAGTGTGGTTTGACCCCGCAGTACGCTGCTCTGGAAAACCTCTACCAGCAATACAAGGGCAAAGGTTTCAGTGTGTTGGGTTTGCCGTGCAACCAGTTTGCCGGGCAAGAGCCAGGCACTGAAAGCGAGATCAAAGAGTTCTGCAGCCTCAACTACGGCGTGACCTTCCCGCTGTCCAGCAAGCTGGAAGTCAACGGTCACGACCGTCATCAGCTGTACCGGTTGTTGGCGGGCGAGGGCGCGGAATTTCCGGGTGACATCACCTGGAACTTTGAAAAATTCCTTCTCGGCAAAGATGGTCGCGTGCTGGCGCGTTTCTCGCCACGTACTGCACCGGATGATCCGACGATCGTCCAGGCGATCGAAAAAGCCCTGGTCTGAATCTGTCTCCCGCAGGAGCACGGCTTGCCGGCGATAGTGATCTCAAGAACGCCATCGCCGGCAAGCCGTGCTCCTACAGACCCCTCCCTGTCTTTTGAACCTTAATCACCTAAATCAATAGTGCTATTCAAGGCTGGCAAGTCTCCATATTATCGCCGTCATAAAGTTATTTTCACGTGGAGCGTCCCATGCCCGTCAAAGCCTTGTTCAAACCGTTCAGCCTCGGTGCCCTGGAGCTGCCGACCCGTGTGGTCATGGCGCCGATGACCCGTTCGTTTTCCCCGGGCGGCGTACCGAATTCGAAAGTCATCGAGTACTACCGCCGCCGAGCTGCGGCGGGTGTAGGCCTGATCATCACCGAGGGCACCACGGTTGGCCACAAGGCTTCCAACGGTTACCCGAACGTCCCGCACTTTTACGGCGAAGCGGCGTTGGCCGGCTGGAAAAAAGTCGTTGATGCGGTCCACGCCGAAGGCGGCAAGATCGTTCCGCAGTTGTGGCACGTCGGCAGCGTACGGCGCATCGGCACCGAGCCGGATGCGAGCGTGCCGGGCTACGGGCCATCGGAAAAACTCAAGGACGGTCAGGTCGTGGTTCACGGCATGACCCAACTAGACATTCAGGACGTGATCGCGGCCTTCGCCCAGGCCGCAAAAGACGCGCAGAGCATTGGCATGGACGGTGTGGAGATCCACGGCGCCCACGGCTATCTGGTCGACCAGTTCTTCTGGGAAGGCAGCAACCAGCGCACCGACGAATACGGTGGCAGCCTGGCCAATCGTTCGCGCTTTGCCATTGAGCTGATCCAGGCCGTGCGTGCGGCGGTTGGTCCGGGCTACCCGATCATCTTCCGTTACTCGCAGTGGAAGCAGCAGGACTACACCGCACGTCTGGTGCAAACTCCGGAGGCGTTGGGCGAGTTTCTCCAGCCGCTGTCCGATGCCGGTGTGGATATTTTCCACTGCTCTACGCGGCGTTTCTGGGAGCCGGAGTTCGACGGTTCCGAACTGAACCTGGCAGGCTGGACCCGCAAACTGACGGGCAAGCCGACGATCACCGTGGGCAGTGTGGGGCTGGACGGTGAGTTCCTGCAGTTCATGGTCAACACCGACAAAGTCGCGCAACCGGCCAGCCTGGAGAACCTGCTGGAACGTTTGAACAACCAAGAGTTCGACCTGGTGGCCGTGGGACGCGCCTTGCTGGTCGACCCGGACTGGGCGCAGAAAGTCCGCGAAGGTCGCGAGCAGGACATCCTGCCGTTCAGTCGTGAGGCGTTGATGACGCTGGTTTGATCGAATGGGGCATGGCCATCAAGGGCTGTGCCCCGATTTGCACCTCGCAAGCCCCGCGCAACTGTCCTTCAAATTGCTCGACGATTGCCCCCCAGCCCTGCCGACTGGCGTGCTGACGCGCGTTGAGTCGTATGCAGCGCAAGGTTTCTGCTTCTTCCAACAACCAACGGGCGGCATCGCAAAATGCCTCTTCGTCCCCCGGCATCGCCAACACACCGTTGTAACCATGGCGAATGTGTTGAGCTGCGGCGGCCTGATCGTAAGCCACCACGCCCAATCCAGAGGCCAGTGCTTCCAGCACCACATTGCCGAAGGTTTCGGTCAGGCTCGGAAACAGAAACAGATCCCCGGACGCGTAGTGACACGCCAAGGCTTCTCCGCGCTGCGAGCCACAGAAGATCGCGTCGGGCAGTGCCTTTTCCAGCAGCGCACGTTGTGGGCCATCGCCGATCACGATCAGCTTTATTCGTCGTTGTGGATAAGACGACTGCAAAGCCTGGTAGCAATGTTTGAGCAGACCGAGGTTTTTTTCCTGAGCGAGCCGGCCGACGTGAATCAACGCGATGTCGTCGTTCTCCAGCCCCCAGCTTTCACGCAGCGAACCCAGGCGTTTGGCCGGGTGGAACAGTTGACTGTCGACGCCACGGGACAGCAGCGCCAGGCGCTCGAACTGCCGACGTTCCAGCTCCATTCGCTGGCTGGCGCTGGGCACCAGGGTCAACTTGGTGCGGTTATGGAACCAGCGCAGGTAATGCGTCAGTAACCGGGTCAACAGTCCCAGGCCGTACTGGTTGGAGTACTGCTGGAAGTTGGTGTGAAACCCGCTCACCACTGAAATACCCAGCCGCCGCGCCGCGCGCAAGGCCGACAACCCCAGTGGTCCTTCGGTAGCGATGTAGAGCACGTCCGGGCGATGACGCTGCCAGCGCCTGAGCAACTTGTGCATCGACGACTGGCCCCATTGCAGCCCCGGATAACCCGGCAGCGGCCAGCCGCGGCAGAGCAGCAGTTCATCGTCGCTTAGGCGGGTCTGATCGCTGCCCTGGCGCGGTCGCACCAGTTCTACCAGGTGCCCGCGCGCGCGCAGACCTTCGCACAGGCGGCCAAGGGTATTGGCCACGCCATTGATTTCCGGAGGGAAGGTTTCGGTGATCAGAGTGATATGCAGAGCTGTCGTCATGGCCTCAGTGTCGACTGAGGCCATGTCGCCATTGTGTCAGCGCGATGATGGATTTGTGACGCGATCAGGCAGCTTTGGCCACCAGATTTTCCGCGCCACGTTCACGGACCCAAAACAGCGTCGCACCAGCCACCGCTGCCGGCATCATCAGGATGTTGACCACCGGGATCAGCAGCGCCAGATAGACGATCCCGCCAAAACTCATGCTCTGCCAGCGTTTCTGGCGCAGCCAGGCGAGCATCTCGTTCCAGCCGAGTTTGTGGTTATCCGCCGGGTAGTCGATGTACTGGATTGCCATCATCCATACGCCAAACGCCAGCCATAGTGGGGCAGCGACCAGGTTGACCACCGGGATGAATGAAAGGATCAGCAACGCGAGGGCCCTGGGCAGGAAGTAGCCGAGTTTGCGCATTTCCCGGGCGAACGTGCGCGGGATCATCGCGATCAGTTCGCTCCAACTGAAGGTCGGGAAGTCGTCAGTGCCACGCACCACCACTTCGACTTTCTCCGCGAGAAAACCGTTGAAGGGCGCGGCGATCACGTTGGCGAGCATGGTGAAGGTGAAAAACACCATCAGCGCCACCAGAACGACGAACAACGGCCAAAGTACATAGCTGAGAAAACTCAGCCAGCTCGGCAGTGAAGGCATCAGGGTGTCGACCCACAGGCTGAACTGATGGCCGGCGAAATAAATCAATCCGACGAACAGCACCAGGTTGATGACCAGCGGCAACAACACGAACAAACGCAGGCCGGGACTCAAGACCAGCTTCAGGCCTTCGCGCAGGTATTGCGGGCCGGACAGAACGGGGGCGGGCATAGTGGGCTCCGAGCAATGGGAAAACGCGCCGACCTTACCGGCTTTGCCACACAGGTGAAAGCGCGGTAATGACATCGACATTAACTGTAACAAAGGCGTCTTTAAATCAGCCTCCAGGGGATAGAGACCGCCTATGAGCTGGATTGTTATTCCGTATTTCCTTAATCTTCGCCTCCTCGATACGCTGCACCCACTATTTTTCAGGGCTGTCCAACTACGGCGCTTCCCCAAGTGCTTGCACAGTCCTTTTTTAATTCCAGCCGGTCATCCGGCGTTCCGCGCCAGGTAATACCGGCCGGTCGATAGGAGTGAGTCATGTCTGATGTACGTCATTCGCGAGTGATTATTCTTGGTTCCGGCCCAGCCGGTTACAGCGCTGCGGTCTATGCTGCCCGCGCCAACCTCAAGCCGTTGCTGATCACAGGCATGCAGGCTGGCGGTCAACTGACCACCACCACCGAAGTCGACAACTGGCCGGGCGACGTGCACGGCCTGACCGGCCCGGCACTGATGGACCGGATGAAAGAACACGCCGAGCGCTTCGAGACCGAAATCGTTTTCGACCACATCAATGCTGTCGACTTCGCCGCCAAGCCGTACACCCTGACGGGCGACAGCGCCACTTACACCTGCGACGCACTGATCATCGCGACCGGTGCCAGCGCTCGTTACCTGGGCCTGCCGTCGGAAGAAACCTTCATGGGCAAAGGCGTGTCGGCCTGCGCAACCTGCGATGGTTTCTTCTACCGCAACCGTGAAGTGGCCGTGGTCGGCGGCGGTAACACTGCTGTCGAAGAGGCGCTGTACCTGGCCAACATCGCCAGCAAAGTGACCCTGATTCACCGTCGCGAAACCTTCCGCGCCGAGAAAATCCTGATCGACAAGCTGCATGCACGAGTTGCCGAAGGCAAGATTGTCCTCAAGCTGAACTCGACTCTGGACGAAGTGCTGGGCGACAACATGGGCGTGACCGGCGCTCGTTTGAAGAACAACGACGGCAGCTTCGACGAGCTGAAAGTCGACGGCGTGTTCATCGCCATCGGCCACACGCCGAACACTTCGCTGTTCGAAGGCCAACTGACCTTGAAAGACGGCTATCTGGTGGTGCAGGGCGGTCGTGAAGGCAACGCAACGGCGACCAGCCTCGAAGGCATCTTTGCTGCCGGCGACGTGGCTGATCACGTTTACCGTCAGGCGATCACCTCGGCCGGCGCTGGTTGCATGGCGGCCCTGGACGCAGAGCGTTACCTGGACGACCTGCAGAACGCCAAGTTCTGAAATCGTTGAAATGAAAAAACCGGCCTCGGCCGGTTTTTTTGCACCCACTGCTTTTGTGGGAGCCGAGCTTGCTCGCGATAGCGATGTATCAGTCGACATCAGTTTTGAATGTGACGCAGCCATCGCGAGCAAGCTCCCACAGGGTGTTGCATCCAATCTGGAAATCAGCGACGGGTCAGTGGCTGCGCTGTGAACTTCACCCCAGCCAAACCCTGCGCCATCAATGCCCGGATGTTGCCATGGTCGCTGCCATCCGGCGTAGCAACCACCGAGCGGTAATGCTCACCAAACGCCAGCAGCGCTTCTTCATCGCTCAAGCCTTCCAGCAGCGCCAGGCCGAGGGTCTTGCACGAGCCTTCGTTCTGTCCGGCGGCGTTTTCCACGCCACCATTGTTGAAGGCTTGAGGCTGGTAATCATAGCCAGCGGCGATGAACGCCAGGGTATCGGCGAAGGCGTGTTCGCCGCTCTTGAGGCTGGCGCGCAGGGTGTTCAGATCGGTCATCGCTTACGGATCCTTCTTAACTGTTATATGCGATATTTACGAGTGTATTCAGGTAGTTGCAGATAGTAACTTTTTTTACTTTCTTTGAGCTCATTTCGAACCACATGCAAGCTTGCAGACGCGGTCCTTTGCTATCGTCCGAGCACCTGCTGAGTTATGGCGAGAGAGTGTATGGAGCTTCAGGAGTATTTCGCATCTGGCTGCTGATTGCTCCGTATAGACACCCGTGACGTTTGCGTAGGCACGAGTCCTGAGTGTCACAAACACAAGGTGCGGAACTGCACTCCACTTGACCACAAGAGCTTCGCGGTCATTGGACTGCAGCGATCTGGCAATGTAGCTGAACTCCCTCCTTTCAGAATTCAAATTGTGCTTTTTTGCCATGCTCAAGCATAAAGAACTCATGAATTTAATATTTTTAGTGAAAATTGTGATTTTTTTGATGTTCTGAGTGTGAGAACACAATTTGTGTCAAACCATGTTCGTTTAGTATTTGATCCAGTGATCGATGGCGGCAGGTGCCGAGCCTGCCGTCAGACGGACTGTTCTGAAAAGGAGAAGCGCTATGATGCTGAAGGACCCTTCCAGCAAATATCGACATTTCACCACGGTAGACCTGCCAGGCCGCGCATGGCCCGGCAACGTCCAGTCAGTTGCGCCTACGTGGTGCAGCGTCGATATGCGCGACGGCAATCAGGCCTTGATTGAGCCAATGAATGCCGAACGCAAGCGCTGTCAATCGTGCGTCGCACCTTGGGCTACTCAGCGTAATGAACGTTGCAGTGCCTTGCTGACATGACTGCGCGTACAGCCCTGGCGACGCTCGCCGGTAACTACGGTCATGGGGACATAGTGGCTTCGCATCGGCATGCCGAAGGGCAGTTGGTGTACGCCATCAGTGGCGTGATGCTGGTCTCGGTCTCCGGGACGACTTGGGTGGTGCCTTCCGGTCATGCGCTGTGGGTACCCTCGGGTATGGAGCACGAGATTCGCATGACTGGCGAGGTACGCATGCGCACCTTGCTGATTACGCCTGGCGCCCACGACGTTCTGACGCAAGAGTGTCAAGTCATCAAGGTTTCGCCGCTGCTGCGTGAGCTGATCGTAGCGGCTGGCGATCAGTCCGACGATAAAGGTGCTTTGGCGCGCCATGCACAGATTGTCGAGCTGATCTTCTCGGAGCTCGACAGGGCACAGAAGGTGCTGGCTCATGTACCGATCCCTACCGAGCCTCGGCTCAAGTTGCTGTGCGCCGGCTTCATCGATAATCCATCTCAGGACTCGAAGCTGGAGAGTTGGGCTGAACAGCTCAACATGAGCTCTCGCACCCTGGCTCGCCTGTTCCAGAAAGAACTGGGCATGAGCTATGGGGAGTGGCGCAAGCGCACCCGGTTGCTTCTCTGCCTGCAGCGGTTGGCTTCTGGCGTGTCGATTCTGGATGTGGCACTGGAACATGGTTACCAAAGCCCCAGCGCATTCGCCGCCATGTTCAAGCGCACCATGGGCTTCACTCCGAGCCACTGCCGTTCGGCGTAGCTTCCTCCTGTAGTCAGCAATCCTTACAGAGCATGGCTCACTTTATGTGGGCCATGCTTGCGCTTGCCTGCGGCTCGGGAGCTCTCAAGGCGGTCGCGAAGGGCATGTTGTCTCAATCGAAACGACAGTTGTCTGGAACTCGGGAGAAGCGCAGACCTGCGCTCTCATAACCTGCATCCCTACTCAGAACTCTGGATTTCTGCGATGCGTTCGCCCTTTTTTACCGCGTGGCACGGCCGTCTTTCGCTTGTGGGCATGGCCTCTATTGTCTTGGCTGGCTGTGCCGCATGGACGACTCATCAGCCGGCGCAGCCGCACCCGGAGCGCATCAATGCCCTGAGCCACCTGCCCCAAGGCGTTTCAGCCCAGGCGTTGCCCGAACGTTGGTGGCAGTTGTACAACGACCCGAAACTCGATGCGCTGGTGCAGCAGGCGCTGGAGCACAACCGAGATCTGGCGGCCGCCCAGGCCCACGTTCAATCGATGCTGGCCGGGATCATGCAGGCCGATGCCGAGCGCTGGCCGTCCACTCAAGCGTCACTGGGAGCCGCCTATGGCAAAACTGCCGATGACCAGACACTCGCCAAGGCCACCGACAGCCACGCCCCGTCTCAATGGGCGTTCAATCCCGGCTTCGAATTGGCGTATCAAGTTGATATCTGGGGCCAGGTTCAGCACGCCATCGAGCGAGCTCAGGTTCAGGCCGCTGCCGCACAGGATGCTGAAGACTTGTTGCGCATCACGATCGTGGCGCAAACCACCCGGGCCTATGTGAATGCTTGTGTCTTGGGCGCACGGGCCAAGGTCGAGCGCCATTCACTGGAAGTGGTTGGTCAAAGTCTGGCGTTGATTGACCGTCAGCGTCAGGCCGGTGTGGTGACTGATTTTGAATATGTTCGGATGCAGGCGTTGCAGGGGGAAACCCTGGCCCTTCTGCCAATGCTGGAGGCGCGTCGGCAAGCAGCGCTGTACGAACTGGCGATGTTGACCGGTGTGGCCGATCTGGAGCAGGGCTCTGGCGCGGCGACCTGTGAAGTGGTGCCGAAGCTCAATGCTGCGCTTCCCGTGGGGGATGGCTGGCAACTGCTGGCGCGTCGCCCTGATATTCGCCAGGCCGAGCGAGTGCTGCAAGCGGCTTCGCTGCAGGTGGATATTGTTCAGGCCGATCTGTACCCGAAGGTGACCTTTGGCGCTTCGGTGTCCTCATCCAGCCACACACCCCATGAGCTGGGAGACAGCAGCGCGGTGATGTTTGGTATCGGTCCGCTGATTTCCTGGCAGTTTCCCAACTGGCGAGTCAATCGCGCACGGGTCAACCAGGCCCGGGCACTCGAGCAGGTCGACGTGGCGCAATTCGAGGCCAGTGTGCTCAAGGCCCTCAAGGAAGTGCGTCAGGCCTTGGCTTTGTATGACGGAGAGCGGCAGCGCCACGCAGCCTTGAGTCAGGCGCTGGACAGCAGTCGCCAGGCCTACAAGTTGGCCCAGCTCAATTACAACGCCGGGTCTATCGACTTCCTTGACGTGCTGGACAGTGAGCGCGAGCTGATTCGCTTGCAGGCCACGCGCGCCGATGCAGATGGCCGTTTGCTGCAGCGCCAGATCGCTCTATTTAGCGCCCTCGGCGGCGGTTGGCAGTCGTCTTCCTCTGATATCCCGGTCGATGCGCCTTCTCACGCTCCCCTCACCTTTTCCGGTACCCAGCCATGAATATCGCCGTTGATGATAAAACCGCTTTCCAGCATGAGCATGAGAGTGTGGTCCAGCAGCTCATGCATGAGCGTAAGCAGCGTCGCAAAAGAACTCTGATCCTGCTGGGAGGTGGCGCGGTGTTGGTCGGGGCGGTGGCGTTCGGCATGTATTGGATGACAGTCGGCCGTTACCTGGAGCAGACCGATGATGCGTATGTGCGTGCTGATTGGATTCCCATCAGCCCCCGGGTTTCCGGATACGTGGCTCAAGTGCTGGTGGAGGATGATCAGCCCGTCAAGCGCGGGGATGTGCTTGTGCGCATCGAGGATAGAGACTATCTGGCGCGGCTGGAACAGGCGCGCGCCGAATTGGCTGAAACTGAAGCATCGGTGGCAGCGCAGCAGGCCAACCTGCAAGTCACCGACAGCCTGATCGCCCAGCAGAAGGCCGGCCTTACCCAAGCTGACGCTCGCCTGCGCAGCGCGCATGCCGAGCGGCGTCGCGCGAGCCTCGATGAGCAACGCTACGAAGGCTTGGTCCGCGAACACGCCGCCAGTGCCCAGCGTTTGGAAAGTGCAGCCGCCAGCTACGCCCAGGCCAATGCCGCGGTGGACATTTCCCAGGCGATGCAGCGTCAGCAAGATACTCGGTTGAATGTCGCCATTACCCGGCGTCAAATGGCTGAAGCCTCACTCAAGCAAAAGATCGCCCGGCGCAGCCAGGCTCAGGCTCAGTTGAGCCTGGCGACTAACGCTTTGGAGGATACGTTGATCCGCTCGCCGATCGACGGTGTCGTGGGGCAGCGCAAGGTGCGTACTCGCCAATATGTGGCGCCGGGGTTGCCGCTGCTGGCGGTGGTGCCAACGCAGCAGGCCTACGTGGTGGCCAACTACAAGGAAACCCAGCTGCGCGACATGCGCGCCGGGCAAGCGGTTGATATCAGTGTCGACAGCTATTCGGGGCGCAAGCTCAAGGGCCACGTAGTCAGTTTCTCGCCGGGTTCGGGTGCGATGTTTGCCTTGCTGCCCTCGGACAACGCCACCGGTAACTTCACCAAGATCGTGCAGCGTTTTCCCGTGAAGATCGTGATTGATCAGCACGATGACGGCGGCCCCATTCTGCCGGGCATGTCCGTGATCACGACCGTCGACACCCACCCAGCCGGGCAGGGCGATTCGCATGACTGACGCCGAAGAGAAAGCGGTTTCCTTTCGCGCATGGGTTGCGGTGATCGGAGGGCTGTTCGGTTGTTTCATGGCAGGCATGAACGTCCATGTGACGAGCGCGGCGCTGCCGGAAATCGAAGGCTCATTGGGGGCGACCTTCGAGGAGGGGTCCTGGATTTCCACTGCTTACCTGGTCGCAGAAATCGTGATGATCCCGCTGACCGCCTGGCTGGTGCAGGTATTCTCCCTGCGTCGCGTGATGCTTGTGGGCTCATGTGTATTTCTAGTGGCATCCATTGCCTGTTCCTGGGCACCGAACCTTGAGGTGATGATCATTATTCGGGTGATTCAGGGTGCTGCCGGCGCGGTGCTGATTCCCTTGTCATTTCAGTTGATCATCACCGAGCTGCCGCCCAGCAGGATTGCGATGGGCATGGCGTTGTTCGCCCTGTCCAACAGCGTTGCCCAGGCGGCCGGGCCGTCCATCGGCGGCTGGCTGACCGACGCCTATTCCTGGCGCTGGATCTTCTATCTACAGCTGGCTCCGGGCATTCTTTTGCTGCTGGCGGTGGCGTGGTCAATCGACGCGAAACCCATGCAATTGAGCTTGCTCAAGCGCGGCGACTGGGGCGGTATTACCGCCATGATCGTCGGCTTGGGCGGATTGCAGATTATCCTTGAAGAAGGCGGCCGCAAGGATTGGTTCGGCTCTGACTTTATTGTCTGGATGTCGGTGATAGCCGGCGTGGCACTGTTGTACTTCGTACTGTCACAGCTGTACGGCAGCCGTTCCTTTATCAACCTGCGCTTGCTCAAAAGCTACAACTTCGGGGTGGCCAGCGCGGCAATGTTCATTTTCGGCGGAGCTACCTTCGGCCTCGTGTTCCTGGTCCCCAACTACCTTTCCCAACTGCAGGGGTATAACGCCAGAGAAATTGGCATCAGCCTGATTGCCTACGGCATGGTGCAACTGGTGCTGGCGCCGTTCATGCCGCGCCTGATGAAGTGGCTGAACCCTAAAGTCATGGTCGCCTGCGGGTTTTTCATCATGGCCTTGGGTTGCTATCTCGGTGCGCACCTGAACGTCGACAGCGCGGCCAACGTGATCATTCCTTCCACCGTGGTGCGGGGCATCGGACAGCCCCTGATCATGGTGGCTCTCTCGGTACTGGCGGTTTCCGGGTTGGCCAAAAGTGAAGCAGGCTCCGCTTCTGCATTGTTCTCCATGTTGCGCAACCTCGGCGGTGCCGTAGGCACTGCAGGGCTGACGCAGGTCGTCGCTCTGCGCGAACGCTTTCATTCCGAGCGGGTAGGAGAGTCCATCACCTTATTTTCCCCTTCCCTTCAGGAGCGCCTGCGCATTGGCATGGCGGACAGCGAGGCGTTCGTATTCAACCAGCTTTTGCCCGCTCAACAACAAGTGATCGAGGGCCTGATTCACACCGTGCGCCGTGAGGCGTACCTGATGGCGTACAGCGATGCGTTTTATGTGTCCTGTATTGCCCTGACCCTGTGTGGGTTGGCAGCGCTGGTGTTACGGCAACAACCGAAGGACTGAAAAAAATCGCAGCGGTATGACTGACCCACATAGGTAACAAAACGGTTCAAGCACATAGGTAACAGTTTTTAACTGGCCCTGGATCATCCACTGCGGTTACCCAAAAACGTTTTTACGCAGCCAGGGCTGAAAACCGCCATTCGCTGCACAAGACTGGCAAAGATCTTCTGTGAAAGGCGAGCGCCGTCAAACCCAGGCGAGACGGCGCCAGCTATTTAGATCCAAATGTCGTTGTTGGCCGTGCGCTCTCCACCTTCATGGCCCGTATTCAGTATCCCACGAGGTTCGATCATCATCAGTCTTGCCTCACCTTCTGCGGCTGTTCTGTGCTCCACTCCTCGTGGCACGACATACAACTCGCCTGGACCTACGTATACGCAGCCATGGGGTAGGTCGATACGCAGCTTTCCCTCGATCACGAGAAATGCCTCGTCGGTCTCAGGGTGGGAATGCCAAATGAACTCGCCTTCGATGCGCACGACCTTGAACTGGTAGTCGTTCATTTCGGCGACGACCCGCGGGCTCCATTGCTGATCTATGAGCGAGGCTTTGTGCGCGAGGTTAATGGCTTGCATGTTCGGTTCGTTATGGGCGTGGTGCATGACGGATCCTCTATCAAACGGGAGTCGTCAGCCTAGCGAAGGAGCGCTGAGGCATTCTTGTACGATCCTGCAAGTTGACGGTGTGCTCGGATGCGTTCTAGCCAAGACGATGGGGGGACGCCATAACAACGAGTGAAGTGCCGTGTCATATGGCTCTGGTCATAGAAGCCGGCCGCAAGAGCGGCATCCACCAGCGTGAATCCATCCAGGATCAATGCGCGGAATTGATCCAGACGGCGCAAGGTCACGAACCGGTAAGGACTGGTGCCATACAAGACCCTGAAGTCTCGGGAGAGGCTCCAGCGTTCGCGCCCGCTAATGTGCTCAAGCATCTCCAGGGTAATGCTCAGGTGAAGATGAGCCATGATGAATTCCCTTGCCCGCTCGGTAGCCCGGTAATCCAGGCGCTTGCGCCCGCGCGGTTTACCTGCGACCGCCCGTAATGCAGTTGCCAGATCAAACAGTGCGTCCTGTTCTTCCAGCGCGTCGAGAGGATGATCCATTGCCTGCACAAAAGATTCACTGGCCTGATACAGGCGAGGGTCGTTCGACAGCCCGCCGACAATGTATGGCAATGGTTCACCACCCAGTACTTGCTGAATCAGGGCCGGATCAACATAGGCCATACGATAGCGGAAACCCGCCTCTGTTCCCGCCATGCCGTCATGCAGTTCATCCGGGTGCAGTATTAGCGTGTTTCCCGGCAAACCGTGGCGCAGTGCGCCCTTGTAGTGAAAACTCTGCACGCCCGAGAGTGTTCGACCAATGGAGTAGGTATCGTGGCGGTGCGGATCGTAGCCATGACCGCCGAACCAGGCTTCGATTCGCTCAACTCGCCCTGGTTGAGCGTTTCGCACGACCCAGTCGGTGGCTGGTGCCAGTTCGGTTCGATCCATGAATTCGGCACCCAAGAGGACGACGGTATCTCTGCTCGGTGAATGAGCGTTATAAAATCAATATACCTGCGATCAAGGGTTGGTGTCAGGGGCCTCTTGCCAGCCAGAGTGTTGAAACGCATCCGCGAACAATTGGCGCTGGGCTTTCGATAGCGGTGTTTCGCCCGTTGTCTTTCGGTTGCTGTTCGGGAAAGGGCTGCGTGGGAAGGTGGCTGCGTCACCAGTGATGATCAGGATAGTCAGACCACGCCGGCCGAGCGCCTGAAGCACGGACTTTGTACAGTCATGGATGCGTCTCCGGGAGGTAGTAGCCCCCCCTTGGTCAGCCATGTGGCCGAGATAGCCGTTGATCAGTTCGTTGATCAAATGCTCTTGGCCTCGCCACGGTCAACGTCGCGCCAATCGATGTCATGCGCCTGGAGGAAGCTGAAGAAGTCTTACAGAGCACGGCCAGTACTTGGCCAGGACTTCATTGACCCTATGACCCCGTGCAGAAGGTAGCGAAGGAACACCACTTTCCATCGTGTCCCAAAGCAGGATCAGAAAGCCGGTATACGGACGCCCGGCAATCACCAGATCTTCGGTAGCCCAAACAAGCTCCATCAGCCAGCCCGACTCTGATGAATCGAAAATCCTTATCGAATAGAGTCAGAGTCAGAGGCTTAAGCCATAGCGTCTGAAGCTGTTTAACTCCTTGTTTGTAAAGCTAACCTGTTACCAACGACTGGCAAGTGCCTAATCATGGGTTTTTCCTTTGGCGAACGCCGCTTGCTGGTCGGCGCTGGCTTCTTGCTGGTATTGGGCTTTCCACTCGGCGTACGGCATGCCGTAAACCACTTCGCGGGCGTCATCGAGGCTGACCTCGATCTGGCGTTCGTCGGCGGCGGCCTTGTACCACTTGGACAGGCAGTTGCGGCAGAAACCCGAAAGGTTCATCAGGTCGATGTTCTGCACATCCTTGCGACTGTCCAGGTGCGCGACCAGTCGGCGGAAGGCAGCAGCTTCAAGTTCCAGGCGTTGTTGTTCGGTCATGATGGGCTCGGTGCTATCAAATCGTGGCGCGGATAATAAAAGCCTGGCGGTTTATGCGCCAGGCACGGTCAGCGACTCGCGGCGAGGGTAATCGATACCGACTCGGCGAAACGCAGGGCGTGGGGTTTGTCGACTTCGACTTCGGCGTAAAGCACGCTTTGGTTGGCCATGATCAGATCGAGTATCTCCTGGGTCAGGCGTTCGAGCAGGGCGAACCGGTTGCCTTCCACATGGGCGATGATCGCCTTGGTAATGGTGCGGTAATTGAGCGCATGATCGATATCGTTGTCGCGCACGGCGTCTTGCGCGGCATAGAGGATGGTCAGGTTGATCAGCACATCCTGCTTGTTGAGGATTTCGTCCTCATTGATTCCGATGAAGGTCCGTAGACACAGGTCCTTGACCCGAATGCGGGCCATTCCTGGTTGAAGTTGTGGCATTGCTACTTGCTCCGTCCAATCAATTGCAGGAACTCCTGACGGGTGTTGCTCGACTCGCGGAAGGCGCCGAGCATCACTGAGGTGTTCATGGTCGAATTCTGTTTCTCGACGCCGCGCATCATCATGCACATGTGCTGGGCTTCGATCACTACCGCAACACCGGCGGCCTGGGTGACGCGCTGCACCGCCTCGGCGATTTCCCGGGTGAGGTTTTCCTGGATCTGCAAGCGCCGGGCGAACATGTCGACGATTCGCGCGATCTTCGACAGGCCCAACACCTTGCCGGTAGGAATATAAGCCACATGGGCCTTGCCGATGAAGGGCAGCAGGTGATGTTCGCAGAGCGAGTAGAGCTCGATGTCGTCGACGATCACCATTTCATCGTTGTCAGAGGCGAACAGCGCGCCATTGACGATCTCGTCGACGCTCTGCTCGTAACCATGACACAGGTACTGCATGGCCTTGGCCGCTCGGGCCGGAGTGTCCAGCAAACCTTCGCGTTCAGGGTCTTCGCCCAAGCCTATTAAGATTTCACGATAATTCTGGGGCAGCGATAGGGTCATGGAACATCCTCGCGGGGGGCGGCCTATTTGACGTGCCGTCCGCCGTTGACGGTCAGGGTCGTGCCGGTGACATAAGGGTTGTCCAGCAAGTAGCGCAGGCTCTGGTAGACAACCTCGCTGCCGGGTTCGATACCCAGCGCAGACTTGGCCAGGGCCTTGGCGCGGTACGCCGCGTCGTCGTCGGGGTTAAACAGTAGCAGGGCTGGCGCGATACCGTTGACCTTGATTTTCGGGGCGAATTTCGCCGCGAAGGACAAGGTCAGGCTGTCGAGCCCGGCTTTGGTGGCGCAGTAGGCAATGTGCTTGCTGCTGCCCTTGCGCGTGACATCGTCGCTGATATGCACGATGTCGGCGGGGCTGGAGCGCTCCAGCAAGTCGGCACAATGCAGGTTGATCAGATAGGGCGCAAGCATGTGCACGCTGAACATCTGGGTGAACGCAGCCACTTCGGTGTCAGGGGTTTCGGCCAGCCAGGCAGAAGCGTTATGCACAATCGCCCGCAAGCTCTGGGTATGGGCTTTGAGTTGCGTGATAAACGCCAGGATTCCGGCCTCGCTGGAGAAGTCGGCAAACAGTGCAATCGCGCCTAGGTCGCGCAGTGTTTGCACGCCCGGGCGTTCGCTGCGGTAGCTGATGATCACGCGGTGACCTTCTTCCAGCAGCCGCTGCGCGCAGTGCAGGCCGACACGTTGGCTGGCGCCGGTAATGAGGATCGGAGCTGAGGAAGAGGTCATGGATGGCTCGCATCGCGGGTATGGCAAAACTATACCAGCGACGAGTGCTGCATACCTACGTCAAGCGCTACCCCTGTAGGAGCAAGGCTTACCCGCGATGAAGGCGACCTGGTCTATCTGTTACAACGAGTTATCGTTTATCGCGGGCAAGCCTTGCTCCTACAGGAGGGCTAGCGATTCTGGGTGGACGGTGCCGTGGGCAATGGCCGCCCCTGTGTGTTGTTCAACCAGCCGGCCAGCAGGTGGGTCGACAGCGGGATGAAGAAGTAGACCATCAAAGGCGTCAGGGCCAGGGTGCTGACGAACACTCGGGGCAGCAGGCTTATGTCGCCCAGCAGTGGGCCGAGTACAAAGTTGAACAGTAGCGAGACCGGGAAAAATGCCAGCCAGATCGCCACGGCCTGTTTCCAGCGAGGTGGACGTTGCCCGACTGCACCGAACCAACCGTCGATGCCGCTGACCCGATGCTCGGAAGGGTGGGCAAACAACTCGCTGCCACGTGCCAGCCACGCCGTGCGCGAGACGGAATGCTCCCACGCATGCAGGGTTTGCTCATCGGCGAAGCGGAAAATAATCTGGAATTCGTCATCGCCGGGCGGCGGTGCAAGCACGCCAGAGCCGAGATAACCAGGAAAATCAGTGGCCAGTTGTTCGCCTTCGCGCAACCAGGCGATCAGGTCCTGATAACGCCCGTTGGCAACGCGACGTGCAACCATCAGGGTGACGGGTGAGGTAGACATTGTGTATCTCCGTAGGACAAGCACGCGGTTCCGGGTAGGAGGCGTACAAAACGCAGCACCGGGGTAAAGGGCTGCGTTTAAAAGCAAGCAAGGATTATTCCCGATTTCACTCGATACTCCAAAGATGTTGGTCGAATAAGCCCCTCTTGAATGTAGAAGACCGATCAGGGCTAAATGGGATCCAATCTGACACGGACGTCCTAGTAATGGCTATTACGGCTATGCCTCACCCGCCTCCGCTCTTGATAAAGCAGGAGCAGCTGTTCCCTATTCGTGAAGTGTCACGCCTGACGGGCGTCAATCCGGTGACCTTGCGTGCCTGGGAGCGGCGCTATGGTTTGATTCAACCAGCACGCACCGAAAGTGGGCATCGGCTGTACTCCATGACCGATATTGAACGGGTTCAGAGCATTCTTGGCTGGATCGGACGGGGTGTGGCAGTCAGCAAGGTGGGCAGGATTCTGGCGAAGATCAGCGAAGTCCAAGCATCGCCCAGTATCATTGCGGACGAGTCAGTTCAGGCTGACTATGTTCAATGGCAAACACAGATCAAAGCGGCGCTCAATCATTTCGACGATGTGGAATTGGGCCGGATTTATGGGCAGGTATTTTCCACGTATTCCCTGACCGTGGTGTTCCAGCACATTTTGATGCCGCTGTGGATACAGTTACTCCAGCAACACGATCTGTTCGGAGAAACCAGCGAGTGGGTGATGCTGGACGGGTTTCTACGTACCAGGGTTCTTCAGCGTTTATTTTTGTTGCGGGGGACGCAGCCGTTGCGGGTAGTCGTTTCTGCTATTGATGGGCAGTGCCGCAAGCTTGAGTTGCTCTTGGCGGCTTTGTATATGGGCAGTGTGCAGGTGGGAATCAGGCTGTTGGCACTGGGGCAGCCCTTTGATGAACTGACTCTGGTCTGTGAAAAGATCAAGCCGCACGCGCTGGTGCTGTTCTCCAATCAATCGCCTACACCCGACTTTATCCGTCGTCTGAATCGCTTGGCGATGGGCCTGGATTGCCGCCTGATGCTCGCTGGTGATTCGGCGGATCTGGCACAGGAGAGCCTGGTCGGATCGTCGATTGGCTGTATTGGAAGTGAAGGGGGACTGATGCAGCAACGTTTGCAGCAGTTCCTCGCGGGAACGCTCGATACCTGAGGCTCAGATGTGCAGCGCGGGATGTGTCAGGCGATGCTGCTGGAGAATGTACTGACGCAGGCGTTCGGTTTCATCCTTGTCGCTTTGGTTGAGCCGATAGGCGTAATAACCCTGTTCGGTTTCTCGCTCGAAAGCCCCGCGCAATGCAATGCGTTCGTAGCCTGAAGGGCTGAACCACAGTGCGAAACTTTTCGGCGGCTTGGTACGGTTGCGTACCTCCAGCAAGACTCCCTTGAACGACACTTCGTGCACCCATAGCGTGCCGGGTTGGCCTTTGGCGTTCTCCAGGGCTACGGGTTCTTCAAGCGCCAGGCGCCAGGGGCGAACCATCGGTCCGTCCTCGTAGATGCTCGGTACGCCCAGGCGCAAATGCAGCGCATGAAACTCATCCTCCACCAGGTGCAGAGGAAAGGTCATTTGCTGATTTTCGAAGTGTGCCTGGATGGTGACCTGCTCGTTGGCCGCCAGGCGTGTCAATAAATCGCGGATTTGCGAGCCCCCATTCACCAGCAGGCTCGACGTCGCATCGCGAACATTGAGCTGCGGGTTGTGCTGCATGGTCTGGATGAAATCCAGTTCATCCTGAGTCAGGAGGGTATCGCGATGCATGGTTGGCTCGAAAGAAGTAATTACAAAGTCACTGGTGATTGTAGTTAATGACCATTAATTCGGCAGCTTGTTTTGACCGTTTGTCGCTTTGAGTGCCTGTAGTTCCGCTTGAACTTCGGCTAGTTGGGCTTCCAGTTGGTTAACCCGTTGTTGCGTCTTGACCTGAAGGGTGACGTCTTTCTGCACGCCGATAAAGTAAGTCTGCTTGTCATTTTCGTTGTAGACGGTTGAAAGCGACAGCTCATTCCAGAAGTGTGTGCCGTCCTTGCGATAGTTGCGCAGTATTTCCCGGCAGGATTTTCCACCCTTCAACGTTTCGCGGATCATGCTGAGTGCAGCCTGGTCGCGGTCTCCGGATTGGAGAAAGCGACAGTCCTGATACAGGATTTCTTCAGCGCTATAGCCGGTCAGTTTTTCGAAGGCAGGGTTAACGTAGATCAGGATGTTGTCTTCGCCTTCCCTTTCCGCGATGACGATTCCATCGTTCGAAGCGTTGATTGCCAATTGCATCAGTTGGGCATTGATCATCAGAGAATCCTTTCTGCATCGAATGACGAGATGCATTCTATGACATGGCTGTGGACTGTCCACTGGCCACCAGACCTAATTGCGAGGCAATCGCAGCTTTTTTGCCTCAGCTGTTAATATCCGGGTCTTTTACTCTGCTTCAGGATCAGATTGATGAAAGTCGCCATTCTTTCCGGCTCGGTGTACGGCACGGCTGAAGAAGTCGCCCGGCATGCGGCCAACCTTCTCAAGGCTGCAGGTTTTGAAACCTGGCACAACCCGCGTGCAACCCTGGCCGATGTCCAGGCATTCGCTCCCGAAGCCTTCCTGGTCGTAACCTCGACCACGGGTATGGGCGAGTTGCCGGACAACCTGCAACCGCTGTATTCGATGATTCGCGATCAACTGCCCGCTGCCTGGCGCGGTTTGCCGGGAGCGGTGATTGGCCTGGGGGATGCCAGCTACGGCGATACTTTCTGTGGTGGCGGTGAACAAATGCGTGAGCTGTTCGGTGAATTGGGCGTGCGCGAAGTGCTGCCCATGCTGCGCCTGGACGCCAGCGAAAGCGTGACCCCGGAAACTGACGCCGAACCTTGGCTGGCGGAACTGATCAGCGCGCTACGCGGCTGACCGCACACATGCACCTGTTTGCGACGCCGCTAATAATCCGGGTGTTGTGACATCGCTCACGTCTTTTAGCAGCCGAAGGCTTGCTGACTCGTTGGGTCAGTAAGCTGGCTGCGAATGCAACTACACGAACCCCGACAGCTGACTAGACTGCGTTTACCCCTACGAAATACATAATAAGAACCAGAGGTCCTTGCCGTGAGCGTAACCCCCGTTCAATCGACATCCGATGTGCAAGACCGGGTTAGCGCCGCCGAGTGGCAAACCCGTGTTGATCTGGCGGCCTGCTATCGGCTGGTGGCGCTGCAGGGGTGGGACGATCTGATCTTTACCCACATCTCCGCCAAAGTGCCGGGGACTGAAGATTTTTTGATCAATCCGTTCGGAATGATGTTTCACGAAATTACCGCGTCGAGCCTGGTGAAAGTCGATCAGGCCGGCAACAAGCTGATGGACAGCCCCTACGAGATCAATCCCGCCGGTTACACCATTCACAGCGCCGTGCATGAAGTGCGTCACGACGTGGTGTGCGTGCTGCATACCCACACGGCGGCCGGTGTGGCGGTTTCCGCGCAGAAGCAGGGCGTATTGCCCATCAGCCAGCAATCACTGTTTGTGCTCTCCAGCCTGGCGTATCACGCCTATGAAGGTGTCGCACTCAACCACGAGGAAAAGGCGCGTCTGCAAGCCGACCTCGGTGAAAACAGCTTTCTGATGTTGCACAACCACGGGCTACTGACCTGTGGCAGCAGCATTGCCGATACCTTTTTGATGATGTTCACCTTCCAGCGTGCCTGCGAGATCCAGGTGCTGGCGCAGAACGGCGGGGCTGAACTGATTGCCATCGAACCGCAGATCCTTGCAGGCGCCAAGGCGATGATTGCCGGCGTGACCAAAAGTGCTCAAGGGATGGGCGGCGCGCTGGCCTGGCCGGCGCTGCTGCGTAAACTCGATCAACAAGCTCCGGGTTTCAGACTCTAATGCCACTCTCCGAGATCCCTCTGTGCGTCTGGCGCAAACGCGGACAGAGCTTTGTGTTCCGTGGCCAGACCATTCGCTATTGGGTGGCCGGGCAAGGTGAGCCCTTGTTGCTGATCCACGGATTCCCCACCGCCAGTTGGGACTGGCATTACCTTTGGCAACCCTTGACCCAGCGGTATCGGGTGATCGCCTGCGACATGCTCGGTTTTGGCGACTCGGCCAAGCCACTGGACCATGAATATTGCCTGTTGGAGCAGGCCGATTTGCAGCAGGCACTGCTGGAATGTCTGGGTGTCCGGCAGCCTGTGCACCTGCTGGCGCATGATTACGGTGACAGCGTGGCTCAGGAGTTGTTGGCCCGACATAATGAGGCGCGTGTCGAGATTGGCAGTTGTGTGTTCCTCAACGGTGGCCTGTTTCCCGAAACTCATCAGCCGGTGTTGATGCAAAAATTGTTGCTCAGTCCGTTGGGCTGGATGATCGGACGGGCGTTCAGTCGGGATGGGCTGGTCAAGAGTTTCCGGCAGATCTTTGGTCCCCGGACCCGTCCAAGTGAAAGCGAGCTGGATGATTTCTGGAGCCTGATCGACAACAACCGTGGCACGCGGATCATGCACAAGCTGATCAACTATATCCCGCAACGCCGCATACAGCGGGACAGGTGGGTCAAGGCCATGCAAGCGGGCACCGTTGCGATGCGGGTGATCGATGGCGAAGTCGACCCGGTGTCTGGCGCCCACATGGTCGAACGCTACCGCCAGTTGATCCCCAATCCGGACACGGTATTGCTACGCGGAATCGGTCATTACCCGCAAATCGAGGCGCCGATCCAGGTGCTCAAGCACTACCTGGCGTTTCGTGACCAACTGGATCCCCCCGCGTTGAAAACCGCCTGTTCCTGACCCCGCGTATCGACCCTTGTTGTCACCCATCACACGGGAGCAGCCTGGTTCCCGTGTCGCAAATCACTGCATTCGCCAATCAGCTCAGACCGACTGATTAGCGGGCTCTGATCAGAGTCTTTTGCACATGAGAATATTTATCATTAATATTGGCGCACCGTTGACCCTGCGTAGGGCATGGACCACGTTGAGTCGGCCTTTGATGATCAATACTCCACCCGAATCCCAGAACATCGACGGCTCCGACAGCCCGGACAGTCGCGCGTATTTTCTGAGGGTATTCTTGTCCCAGCGGCCGCAAATGGAAGCGTTGGTCAGTCGGCGCGTGGGTTGTCGGGCGACGGCTGCCGATCTGGTGCAGGACCTGTTTCTACGTTTCTGGCGCCGACCATTGGTGCAAGTCGAAGAACTCAGCACGTACCTGTTGCGCTGCGCCGGCAACATTGCTATCGACCATCTACGTAGCGAAGGCGCGCGGGTGCGACTCAACGAAGGCTGGCTGCCGGAGCAACAGCACAACCTCAGCGTCGAGCCGCAAGCGGCGCTGGAAGCCGGCAATGACCTGCGCCATGTCGAGGCGGCGTTGCGCGGTTTGCCCGAACGTACCCGGCAGATTTTTCTGCTCAACCGCATCCACGGGCGCAAGTACGCCGAAATCGCCAAGGCCATGGGGCTTTCCCAAAGTGCCGTGGAAAAACATATGATGCGCGCCCTCGAAGCCTGCAAGGCCAGTCTGCGAGAACCTGAATCACGCACGCCAGGGACAGCCCCGTGAATCACACCGTCAATGTCACTCCGACGCCGGCTCAGGAGCAGGCCGCGCTGGCCTGGCTGAGCCTGTTGCAGGATCAGCCGAGCAGCGGCGATCACGCCACGTTCAGTCGCTGGTTGCAGGCCGATCCGGCGCATGCCGAAGCCTACGCCCGGGCGCAAGTGGTCTGGGAAATGAGCGAAGCACCGGCTCGTACCCTGGCCGACGAAGATGCCTTTGCCTTGCAGGGTTATCTCAATGCGATGCAGCGCTCCAGGCGTTCCGGCGTGCGGCGCTGGTCTGGCGGTTTGGCCATGGCCGCCTGCTTGCTGCTGATGGTTTCGATAGGCGCCGGCTGGCAGCCCTCGCATTGGTTCGATGATTTAACGGCGGACTATGTCTCGGCACCGGGTGAAGTGCGCAACGTGACCTTGGGCGATCAATCCCGAGTCATCCTCGATGCCGACAGCGCCATTGCCGTGGATTTCAGCCACGGTGAGCGGCATGTTCGGCTGCGCCGCGGTGCAGCCTTTTTCAACGTGAGCCATACCGGCGAGCCCTTTGTGGTCGATGCCGAAAAAGGCGAGGCGCGGGTGCTCGGCACGCAGTTCGAAGTGCGCTTGCAACCGGCGGGCGCGCAGGTGACGGTACTTTCTGGACGCGTCGGTGTGACGCCGACCAAGGGCGCCGAGCAGCAGGTGCTGACGGCCGGTCAGCAAGTGGCTTATGGCGCCGGCAGCGCAGCAAAACTCCACGCCGTCGACAGTGAAGCGCAACTGGCCTGGCGTCAGGGCTGGCTCAATTACTACAAGTCACCCTTGGCCGATGTGGTGAAAGACCTCGACCGCTATTACCCGGGGCGGATCGTGGTGCTCAACGACGACCTGGCCGCGCGACGGATCAGTGGCAGCTTTCCGAGCAAAGACCCGCAAGCGGTGCTCGATTCCCTGCAAGGGGTGTTGGGGTTCGAGCAGCACAGCCTGTTGGGACGGGTGATTATTCTGCGCTGAGAGTGAGGGCGATATCGAGCCCTCACGATGCGTCATCCAATGGTCATCTCAATAGTCCCTTTCTGTAACCAAAACGATACAACTCCCGAGGATGATCTTCGCATTCCTGAGCAAATGGTCAGGAACCGCCGGAGGGCACATTCATCGTTCAGATGATTGAATAACAGGGAGAGGTGCGATGCGCAGTTGGGATGTTACCCACAAGAAAAAAGCTCACATCGAGATCATTCCGATGATCGACGTGATGATGTTTCTGTTGGTGTTCTTCGTATTGATCAGCCTGAACGTGATTCCGGCCGTGGGCATCAAGACCCAGTTGCCGGTCGCCAGTCAGGCACAACAACTCAAGCCACAAAACAAAGCCATCATTACTCTTGGCCTCGACGAGCGCTTGCAACTCGACGGTCAGGACATCAACGAAAGTACCTTGCTAGCGCAACTTAAAGTGCTGAATAACGGCGCCGAGAAGTTGGTCATTATCATCAACAGCGATCAGGGCGTTGAAGTCAAACGCCTGGTGTCGGTGATGGATTTGCTCAAGGGCAATGGCTTCTCCTCCGTTTCTATTGCTACGCGCAAGACCTGACGCCATGTTCAGTCTTTATAAAGCTCGCCAATGGATCGCGTGCCTGCTGCCGGCTTGCCTGGTGGTTATCGTGATCTACACCAGCCAGTTGCAGAGTTTGCAGATCAAACCGGTGTATGACGACAGCACGGTAGAAATCGCGCTGATGGATGCGGCCGAGTTGCTGGCCGCCGTCGAACCCACGCCCGAGCCTCCACCCCCGGAACCCGAGACGCCGCTGGTCGAGCCCGAAGTAGTGGAGCCGGTGGCCATCGAACCGCCTAAACCAAAGCCTGTGGTGAAACCCCGGCCGCCAGCGCCAAAACCGGTAGTGGTCAAGCAAGCACCAGCGCCTGCCGCCACCGCAGCCATAGCGAAAAGCACTGCGCCGGTACCGGCTCCGGTGATCACGACCGCCGCGCCAAAACCCGCCACAACCGTTGCAACAGCGGCCGCGGCGCCGAGCAATGCAGCGCTGGAAAGTGTGTACACCACCGCGCTGCGCAAAGAACTGGAAAAGCACAAGCAATACCCCAGCAGCCGCGAAGCGTCACTGCAACGCCCGCATGGCGATGTGGTGATCTGGCTGGAAGTCGATCGCGCCGGCAACGTGTTGAACAGTGGTATCGAAAGCAAGGCACCGAACATGTTGCTCAATCGGGCGGCGCAAACCAGTTTGCGTCGGGTGGAGAAAGTCTCGCCATTTCCCTCTGATGCGTTTTCCGGCAAAGACAAACAGCGGTTTACCGCGACCTTTAGTTACAACCTTGAATAGTTTCAACCTGGAATAACCCGCCATCCACTAACAGATAGATGTATGTAAGGGATTACCCGTGAAGATCAATAAACTCTATGCCCTGCTATTAGCATCGGGCCTGGGCGGCTTTGCGCCGCAGGTACTGGCTGATGACTCGGTAGATGTCGGCGCGGTGAATGTGACCGGCAAACAAACCCTGGGCAACGGCCATATGATCAAGGAAGAAAGTGCCAAATCGCGCTCCACCGTGACCAAAGAAGCCATGGACGAAATGGCGCCCACGGCCAACGCCCTGGACAAGCTCAAGTACACACCGGGGATCAACGTTTCCAGCACCGATGCCACCGGACTGAGCGGCACCAGTTTCACTATGCGCGGGATGAACTCCGATCAGGTCGGTCTTTCTTCCGACGGATTCCCGATCAATGATTCGGGTGACTACAACATTTACCCGAACCTGCTTGGCGATCCGGAAAACCTCGCCGAAGTGTTTGTCACTCAGGGCTCCGCCGAGGCTGACGGTCCGCACATCGGCTCCAGTGGCGGCAATATCGGTCTGGTGACGATTCGCCCGGAGAAGGATCCCGGCGTCTTCGTCAAACAGGCCCTGGGTTCAAACAACCTGCACAAGACCTTCGCGCGGATCAACACCGGTGATCTGGGCGGCTTCAAGACCTGGGTTTCGGCGTCGCATACAGAGGGCGACAAATGGCGGGGCAAGGGCTCATTGCTGGCTGACAAGGTGGAATGGAACACCTTGTTCGAGGACGGCAATGGCAACTCGACCAACGCCATCGTCAAATACAACCGGCAGGAAAACTACAACTACAACACCCTGAGCAAAGCCCAGTTCGAGAGCCAGGGGCGACGACTGGATTACGCCGAAAACACCGTATACAACAAGGCCGGCCAGGTGTTGCAGTCCTTCAAGCTCAATCGCAATCCCTTTGAAAGCGTGACGTCTTCGGTCACTCAGCGCTTTCAACTGCGCGATGACCTGAGCCTGACATTCAACCCGTATTACGTCTGGTCCAGCGGCGGCAGCTACAGCAGCCAGACCTCCACGGCACTCTCCAGCACCTCGGACAAGGCCGGTAACTTTGACCTCACGGGGCTGGGTGCCAATACCTACTACCGACCGTCCTGGACCGAGACCTGGCGCCCCGGCATGACCAGCAAACTCAAATGGGACATCAACGATGAGCACAGCCTGGACGTTGGCTACTGGTACGAACGCGCTCGCCAACGCCAGACCCAGCCGTATATCGCGATCGATCCCGGTGGCAGTCCGGTGGATATATGGGGCGACTACGGTGCGTCCAATCAATTGGTCGACCGAAACGGCAAGACCGTTCAGGGCCGCCATCAATACACCGTGACCCCGGCACAAAAACTGTGGATTCAGGACACCTGGCTCGCCACGCCGGACCTGACGTTGACCGGTGCACTGGCGTATCAGTACGTCGAGCGTGAAGGCGACAACCTTGGCAGCCTGACCGACAAGCCGGAAAAGAAGGACGCCCGCTACCACGAGTTCCTGCCCAGCTTCAGCGCCAAGTACCAGATCGATGCGCGCAACCAGACGTTCTATAACGTCACCCGCAACATGCGCACCCCACCCAATTACGTGCTGTACAACAAGGGCGACTCCATCAGCCTGAAACCCGAGTTGAGCTGGAACCAGGAGTTGGGTTGGCGTTACAGCGAAGAGGCCATGGCGCTCAGTGCGAGCCTGTTCTACATCACCTTCAAGGATCGGCAGCTGTCGACTACCGACCTCAATGGCGACTTTGTCGTGGCCAACGTCGGTGAGGTGACCAACAAAGGCCTGGAGCTGGAGTGGAGTGGTTTACTGCCGCACAACTTTAACTATTACGCCTCGTACACCTACACCCGTTCCGAGCAGCAGGACGACTTCAAGAACAAGGGCGTGTTGCTGCCAACCTCCGGCAAGCAGCTGACCAACGTGCCGCAAAACATGCTCAACCTCAGCCTGGGTTATGACGACAACCGCTTCTACGGCAACGTCGCGGGCAAGTACGTGGGCAGTTACTACGGCGATTTGACCAACGACGAGAAGATCGCCGGGCGCACTGTGGTCGACCTCAATGCCGGCGTGTACCTGCCAGTCGACAAGAAGGTGTTCAAGAAGGCGACCCTGCGCTTCTCGATGCTCAACGTATTCGACAAGGAATACCTGGCCTCGGTGCGCACCGTGTCGTTCAACTCGCAACCCACCAATGGCCTGGCCCCAAGTACCGCGTACTACAACGTCGGCGAAGAACGCACGGCCGTGGTTTCGCTGGAAGCGGCTTTCTGATTTCGCTGAATTCGTTCTGACCCGAGGGTTTACCGATGGACATGAATCTGCTGCACGACATTACCTTCTACACCCTGTACGGCGCGGCTGCGATTGCCGCTTTCATCGCCGTCGAACGCGGAATTTACTTCAGCTTCAGCCTGCGGCAGGCGAAAAAACTCGAAGCAGTGCTAAACCCGACCATGCACGCTGTCGAGGACCTTCCCGCCGCGTTGTGCCAGCGCAACAGCCTGCCACTGGAAATGCTTGAAACGCTGTTTGCGCACAAACAAGGGCTGGCGACGCACAAGGATCTGGAAGACCTCAGTGAGTCGATCTACATTTCTACCCGCAGCAAGCTGATGCACGGTTTGTGGTTGCTTGAAACCGTGGTTACCGCAGCGCCATTGCTGGGGCTGCTGGGGACGATTCTGGGGATCATCGACACCTTCAAGGCATTGGCCGAGACCGGCGTTTCGGACCCCGGTGAAGTCTCCAAAGGCATTGGGACTGCGCTGTACGCCACGGCGCTTGGGATCGCCGTCGCGTTGGGCAGCATGATTTTCCACAACCACTTCCAGGACCGGGTCGAGCGTATTACCGACCACCTGAAAATCCTCCTGCTGCGTGCAGGGATGGGGACTACGCTAAAACAGGTTGAAGTGCCGCAAGCGATACACGGCCAACTGCAATCGGCCTGATCTCCTGCGGATTTCGATTAGCGAACAAGGATGACCCCATGACACATCATTCCCTGCCAAGGCTGCTCAGTGCAGTCGCCCTGGCTGTCGCCGCGCTGGGCGGTTGCGCCCATGTTCAGCCACCAGCCCAACCGGTTACCGTGAGCATCGTGGCAATCAACGATCTGCACGGTTATTTGCAGGCCAACCCGTATTCGGTTCGTGACAGCGCGGCCGCTGATGGTGTGCGCATGCTCAAGGCCGGGGGCATTGCGACCCTCGGCGGGATGCTGACGCAACTGCGCAAGGACGACCCACAGCTGGTGTTCATCGGTGCCGGTGACCTGGTGGGTGGCAGTCCGCCGCTGTCGGCGATGTGGGCCGACGAACCGACGCTCGAAGCGCTGCGGTCCATGGACATGAAACTCAGCGCCATCGGCAATCATGAGCTGGACAACGGCAAGGCGGAGTTCCTGCGCCAGCTCAATGGCGGCTGCGAATCGACTCGTCCGACCAAGGCCTGTCAGTTTCGCGCCCGCTATCCCGGCAGCGGTTTCCCGTACCTGGCGGCGAACCTGATCGACACCGATACCGGCAAAACCCTGTTGCCGCCGTACCGTATCGAAGAGGTCAAAGGCCAGAAAATCGCCTTTGTCGGCGCGGTGCTGCGCGATGTTGCCTCCGTGGTCAGCGCCAAGGGCCTGCAGGGGTTGCGTACCGAGGACGAGGCCGAGTCGATCAATCGGCTGATCCCGGAACTCAACCGCCAGGGCGTCAATGCGATTGTCGCGGTGGTGCACCAGGGCGGCTCAACCCCCGAACCCTACGACAAACAGGACTGCAGCCAACTGAGAGGCGATATCGTTGACGTGGCCAAGCGACTCGATCCGGCGGTCGATGTGTTGATCTCCGGGCATTCCCATCAAGGTTATCTGTGCAAGGTCGGTCCTCTGCTGGTGACTCAGGGCAGTTCGTATGGGCATCTGATGACCCGCCTGACGCTCGATGTGACTCCTGGTCAGCATCGGGTCACGGGCATTCACGCAACTAATCTGTTGGCCGATCCGACGCAATATCCAGCCGATCCACAGATGCTTGCCTTGCAGCGGGAAGTTGAAGTACGCAGCAATAACGTGCTGCTCAAACCGGTCGGCGCTATCGCGGCTTCACCGATCACTCGACGTGCCAATGCGGCGGGGGAGACGCCGTTGGGTGACTTGATCGCCGATGCTCAATTGGCGGCAGGCGCCACACATGGTGCGCAAATCGCTTTCATGAACAACGGTGGCATTCGTGGCGACCTGGCCCTGGAGCCTGGTCTCAAACGCCTGAATTATGGGCAGGTGGCGACGGTGCAGCCGTTTAACAACACCCTGATCGCCTTCGACCTGAAGGGGCGGCAACTCGAACAATTGCTTAATCAGCAATGGAAAACCGCAGGTGATTTTAATGCGCTGCAAGTTTCCAGGGGCTTCAGCTATCGCTGGGACTCTACGCGCCCGTTGGGGAGTCGGGTGATCCCCGGCAGTGTTCGTCTCAACGGTAAGCCAGTGCAGCCTGAGCGCAATTATCGACTGGTGGTGAACGGCTTTCTGGCCGACGGTGGCGATCGCTTCAGTCTTTTCAAACAGGGCATCAACCGTAGCGATTTGGAAGTGACGGACCTGGATAGCCTGATCAATTACTTGCACCGCATGGATCAACAAGGCAAACCCGTTGGTTCTGCGAAGAGTGCAGGGCGCATCGTGAAGGTGAAATAGCGCTGCATGTCTGGCTGTGTAAGGGGCTTTGAAACTATTTTCAATTTTCATGTGAGGTAAACCCGAGTGACATCCGTGTAGTGGTGAAAGTGCGATTCATTCGCATCCGCAGCATTTCTACACACAGGTCACGAGCAATGAAGTCCAGGGCAAAATCGGCGGCAGGCGGTTTGGTTAAACAGTGGTTTGGCGCTTCTGCGCTGACCGTTTCGGCGTTGGCCTTGTTGCCATTGAGCGTGGCGTGCGCTGCGCAGTCCAGTGAGCAACACCGCGCGCTGTTCAGCTTCAACATTGCCAGCAAACCCTTGCCCCAGGCGTTGAGCGACTTCAGCCGGGTCACCGGCATCAGCGTGGTTTACACCGATGAAGCGCCCTACGGTCTCAGCGCACCGGCCATCAACGGCGAGATGAGTGCCGAGCAAGCCATGCAGCGCTTGTTGAGCAAATCCGGTTTCACCTTCCGCCAGACCGACGCCCACACGCTGGCCCTTGAACCACAACCCACCGAAGGCGCGCTGAATCTCGGCGCGACCACCATCACCTCGGCGGTTGAGCAACCGATGAGCTATCAGCCGCCGTCCACCACCTCCGTGGCACGTTCATCGGCCTCGCTTCAGGAAATCCCCCAGACCATCAACGTGATCCCGGCCCAGGTGCTGCGTGACCAGGTGCCGCGCAATCTGGACGATGCGCTGGCCAATGTCAGCGGCATTACCCAAGGCAACACGCTGGGGAGTACTCAGGATTCGGTGATGACTCGCGGTTTCGGTGACAACCGCAACGGCTCGATCATGCGCGATGGCATGCCGCTGGTGCAGGGCCGTGGCCTGAACGCCTCGGTGGATCGGGTTGAAGTCTTGAAGGGACCGGCCTCGTTGCTCTACGGCATCCAGGACCCCGGTGGCGTGGTGAACATGGTCAGCAAGAAGCCCGAACTGACGCAATACAACGCCTTGACCCTGCGCGGCTCGAGCTATGGCAACGGCAAGAACGGCAGCGGTGGCAGCCTCGACAGCACCGGGCCACTGGGCGACTCCGGTCTGGCCTACCGAATGGTGCTGGACCACGAAGATGAAGACTACTGGCGCAATTTCGGCACGCATCGCGAGACGTTGATCGCGCCGTCCCTGGCCTGGTTCGGCGAGAGCACCAAGCTGTTGTTTGCCTACGAGCACCGCGAGTTTCTTGCACCGTTCGACCGTGGCACGGCCATTGACCCGCGCACCAATCATCCGTTGGACATCCCGCGTGGCCGGCGTCTCGACGAGCCGTTCAACAATATGGAAGGCCGTTCGGACCTGTACCATTTCGAAGCCGACCACGAGCTCAATGACAACTGGAAAGCCCACTTCGGCTACAGCTGGAACCGCGAAACCTACGACGCCAGCCAGGTTCGCATCACCGCCATCGACCCGAAAAAAGGCACGCTGACCCGCAGTATGGACGGCACCCAAGGCGCCCTGACCACCGATCGCTTCACCACCGCCAGCCTTGAAGGCAAGGTCGATGTGGCCGGCATGCAACACGATCTGGTGTTCGGTGTGGATGACGAATACCGCAAGATCTACCGCGCCGACCTGATCCGGCAGAAGAGCCTGTTCCCGTCCTTCAGCTATCTGGACCCGGTCTACGGTCGTGAAGTGGCAGGCACCACGGTCAGCGCAGCGGACAGCAATCAGACCGATCTGCTGCGCAGCGATTCGGTGTTCCTGCAGGACTCGATCCACCTGAACGACCAGTGGATTCTGGTGGCTGGCGGACGCTTCCAGGAGTACGACCAGTACGCCGGCAAGGGCCGTCCGTTCAAGGCCAACACCGACAGCAACGGTCAGAAATGGGTGCCGCGTGCCGGCCTGGTGTATCGCTATACCGACGAGTTGTCGTTCTACGGCAGCTACACCGAATCCTTCAAACCGAACTCGACCATCGCGCCATTGAGCGGCAGCTCGATCGTGCTCGATGGCAGCATTGCACCGGAAGAAGCCAAGTCGTGGGAACTGGGGGCCAAGCTCGACATGCCGGGTCGCGTGACCGGCAATATTGCGCTGTTCGACATCAAGAAACGCAACGTGCTGGTGTCTAACTCCGAGAACCCGTTGGTCACCACCTACAGTGCGGCCGGTGAAGTGCGTTCCCGTGGCCTGGAAGTGGACCTGACCGGTCAGTTGAGCGACCGCTGGAGCATGATCGGCAGCTACGCCTACACCGACGCCGAGGTCACCGAAGACCCGACCTACAAAGGCAAACGACTGCAAAACGTGGCGAAAAACACCGGCTCGCTGTCGGCAGTCTATGACTTCGGCACCATCGTCGGTGGCGACCAGTTGCGGGTCGGCGCAGGCGCCCGGTATGTCGGCGAGCGGGCCGGTAACGCGGTGAACGACTTCGACCTGCCGAGCTACACGGTGGCCGATGCCTTCGCCACCTACGACACCAAGCTCGACGGGCAGAAGGTCAAGTTCCAGCTCAACGTGAAAAACCTCTTCGACCGCACCTACTACACCTCGGCCGTCAACCGGTTCTTTGTGTCGATGGGCGATTCGCGCCAGATCTCGCTGTCCAGCACGTTGGAGTTCTGATGAAAGCTTTGAAGATTGCTGTTTTGGCGCTGGCATTTAGCGGTGCGGCGTCTGCCACGCCGGCACCGGATGCCCGGGTTTACCATCGCGAGCAGCAGGTGAGCTTGCCCGGCTCGGGAGACAGCTGGGGTTTTGTCGCCCTCGACCCGACGCGGCCTTATCTGTTTTTGGCCCGCCGGGAAAACGGCCTGAGCGTGTTCGATGTCGAGCAGCAACGTCTGCTGAAAACCATCGACGACTCAGCGGGCGCCAACGGCGTGGTGTTCGTGCCGACATTGAACCGGGTGTTTGTGCTCAATACCGACGGCAGCCTGGGCGTGGTCGAGTTGTCCACACTCAAACTGCTCAAGCGCATCCCGGTGGCCCAGAGCAACCTCAACAGCGCGGTGTATGAACCGCGCACGGGTCAGGTGATCATCGTCAGCGGCCGGCGCGCCGATCGTTCGACCTTGTTTGTGTTCGATCCGAAGCAAGAGCGCATCAGCGCCGCGCATGAACTGGACGTGAAGAAAATCGACCCGTTGCTGGTCAAGGGCGACGGCAGTTTCTTCCTGCCGATGCGTGATGAGGGCAAGGTCGCTCGTTTCTCGGCGAGCAGTTTTGAAGTCCTCGACACCTGGCAATTCGAAGGCTGCGCGCGACCCAGTGCGCTGGCGCAGGATGCCGAGCGCGGACGTTTGTTCATTGCCTGCCGGGGCGAAAAGCCGCAACTGGTCGTCGCCGATCTTCAGAGCGGTGCGTTGAAGGCCCGTCTGCCGATCACCCGTGACGTCAACGCGCTGGTCTATGACGCGGACAACCGGCAGTTGCTGATCCCCAGCGGAGTCGATGCCAACCTGAGCATCGTCAAGCAACTCGATGCCGATCATTACCAGGCGCAGGCCAGCGTCAGCACCTTGCCGATGGCCTACAACATGGCCTTCGATCCACTCAGTAAAAAGGTTTACCTGCCAGCGATGGACTTCACCCAGCCTGTGCCGAGCAAGGCTGAACCCAAGCCGGATCCGCTGTTTCACGCCAACACCTTTTCGGTCACCACCCTGGCTCCGTAGGAGCATTGCATCGGGGCCGTGTTAACGCAAAAACGCCTGGCGGTATTCGCCGGGCGTGCCCTTCATGGCCTGGCGAAAGCGATTGGTGAAATGGCTGGCGCTGGCAAAACCGCAGGCCAGTGCAATCTCACCGAGCGGCTGTGAGCTGTTGCGCAGCAAATGCCGGGCGTGAGCCAGGCGGCGGGCCAACAGGTATTGATGCGGCGGCAGGCCGAAGCTTTCGCGAAACATCCGCGCGAAGTGGTACTCCGACAAGGCGCACAAGCCGGCCAATTGACCGAGGCTGATTGGCTCGGCCAATTGCTGGTCGATGTACTCGATCAGCTGTCGACGCTGATGTGCCGCCAGCCCACCCTTTAGGCGCAAACCCTGTCGCAGGCCAACCTGGCTGAGCAGTGTGTGGCTGAGCATTTCATGCGCGAGGCTGCTGGTCAGCAGGCGTTCGCCGGGCTCGTCCCAGTTCAATTCAATCAACTGACGGAAACGCCGGGCTTGCACCGGGTCTTCGAGAAAGGTGCTTTCCTGCAATTGCAGTTCACGCGGTTCACGGTCGAGCAGGGTGACGCAGCCGAGGGCAAATTGCTCGGGGCTGAAGTACAGGTGAGCCAGGCGGATTCCACCGTTGATCACCCAGGCCGACTGGTGTTCGGCGGGCAAGATGCAGAGTTTGTCCGGGCCGCCCTTGGTGCCGGGCTGCTCGCGGCGAAAGGTCCCGGTGCCACCGGCGATGTAGCAGGAGAGGGTGTGATGACCGGGCGCTTCATAGTCCTGGGCGTCGTGATGGTTGCTCCACAGAGCTGCAGCCATGCCGTCACCGAGCTCGGCGCTGTGCTCAAGGCGAGCATTCGGCGAGCGGTTGAGGGCTTGAAAGACTTGCAGGGTTTCCAGTGCGGGCATGATCGGCTCTCTCCAACGCCTTGCATCCTACTCCGTCGCCTCGACGCTGCCAGCCCGTCGCCTGACAAAAGCGCAAGTTTATGCAAGCGCACGGCCTGCCTCGAGAACAGACTGAAGGCCATCTTCAGGAGTTGCCGACATGAACCTCTCGCTATACCTGCTAACGGTGCTGATCTGGGGCACCACCTGGATCGCCCTGAAACTGCAACTGGGGGTGGTGGCGATTCCGGTGTCGATCGTTTATCGCTTCGGCCTGGCATCGCTGGTGCTGTTCGTGATGTTACTGCTCAGCCGACGCCTGCAAGTGATGAACCGGCGCGGTCATCTGATCTGCCTGGCCCAGGGGTTGTGCTTGTTCTGCATCAATTTCATGTGCTTCCTCACCGCCAGCCAGTGGATTCCCAGCGGTCTGGTCGCCGTGGTGTTCTCCACTGCCACGCTGTGGAATGCGCTGAATGCGCGGGTGTTCTTCGGCCAGAAAGTGGCCCGCAATGTGTTGATGGGCGGCGCGCTGGGGTTGATCGGGCTGGGCTTGTTGTTCTGGCCGGAACTGGTCGGCCATACCGCCAGCCCGCAAACCCTGCTTGGCCTGGCTCTGGCGTTGCTGGGCACACTGTGTTTCTCGGCCGGCAACATGCTCTCGAGCCTGCAACAGAAAGCCGGCCTCAAGCCACTGACCACCAACGCCTGGGGCATGGCCTATGGCGCCGCGATGCTGTCGATGTACTGCCTGGTCAAAGGTATTCCCTTCGACATTGAATGGAATACTCGTTACATCGGCTCGTTGTTGTACCTGGTGATTCCGGGCTCGGTGATTGGTTTCACCGCGTACCTGACCCTGGTCGGACGCATGGGGCCTGAACGTGCGGCGTATTGCACGGTGCTGTTCCCGGTAGTGGCTTTGAACGTGTCGGCCTTCGCCGAAGGCTATCAATGGACCACACCCGCTTTAGCCGGGTTGGTACTGGTCATGTTGGGTAACGTGTTGGTGTTTCGCAAACCCAAGGCGCGAGTGACGGTGGGCAGTGGCAAGTTGGCGTGATCGATCAAGTTACACTTTGCCTTATCGGGGTGATCCGTACGATGTGGGTTAATTGTCGGTTTTCAGTGACAGATAAATAAGTGCGGTCATCATGTAACCGATAATGCTTCGGGTCCATGCCATGGCATTCCATTCTGCGGAAGTGTCCATGTCGAACCATTCATTGGCGATCACCTGTATACAGAAGTAATACACGAAAATGCCGATCATCAAACCGACAATTCCGTATTTCTTTGCCTCGTGGAACTCTTTGCGCGGCGCATTGAGTTTTGTGTAAAGCTGATAGGCCCCCAATAAACAACAGGCGGTGTAGGTTGTCTCCAGGGTGATGATCATCCAGTAGATTCTATGGTGCAGCATGGGGGAAGTGATGGCGCGATAGCGCAGGGTTTCGTTGGGACGGGTTGTGTCCATGCTGAGGATATGTCCCACAAACTCGTAGTTTGAGGCGTAGTCAGTCACATTGCTGAATACAATAAGCAGGCCAAATCCTCCTGCCATTAAAACCAGGAGCAACTTACTGCGCCTGATTAAGCAGGCCGTCGTGAAATTTATCATGTTGCGCACTCTCCACATCCGGGGCCTGCACTATGCAGGCTGTCGGGGCAGGAGTTTATAACGCAAAAAAAATGCCGGGCAGGGGACTGAATTGCAAGTTGTGTCCTGTCGTAGTTTGAATGCTCGGGTGGTCACTGTTATTTCAGGGTTGTCTACTGTCAACTGTGACAGTAGACACCTGGGTGTGTTCTGTTTAGCGTGGTCTGGATTCTGGAAGGTGTCTCGATCATACCTAGGGTGGAATTACCATGAATAAAGATCAACTTGCAATCATCGCGAATATTCGTAAATCTTTAAATAATCAGGATTACTCAAACGAGGCTTTGCCGCCGGCGCCAGTTATCCAGTTGCTGGATGCCAATGGCAAATTGAGTCATGCGTGTGTTTCGAAGGATGGGCTTTGGGTGGGGCTTGGTTATGACGAATTCGAGCCCGGCAATACAGTCCTTTTTTATCTGGGGAGCGCCACCCCCGGAATTGTCGATTATGAAGACCGATTTACGCTGAACGAAGAGAAGAATATCGAGGCGCTGGTGCCTGAAGACATAATCAATCGATTGATTGGCGAAACGGCATTTGCACTGTACTTCGTGAATGACACGACACCGTCTAATTTCAAGTACTTTGATGTCGTCGAATGACATGATGCGTTGTCGTAACGGGGGGCAGGGCGCGCTCAGCTGGAACGTGCCCTGTTTCTATCACCCCTTCCACACCTGCGGATTCACCAGATCCTGCGGCCGCTCGCCCAACAACGCGCTACGCAGGTTGGCCAAGGCGCGGTGGGCCATGGCTTCGCGGGTTTCATGGGTGGCCGAACCGATGTGCGGCAAGGTCACGGCGTTCTTCAGCTGGAACAGCGGCGACTCGGCCAGCGGTTCCTTCTCGTAGACATCCAGCCCCGCCCCGCGGATCCGGTTGTTCTGCAAGGCCTCGATCAGCGCCGGTTCATCGACCACCGGGCCACGGGAAATATTCACCAGAATCGCGCTCGGCTTCATCAGTGCCAGTTCGCGATGGCTGATCAGGTGCCGGGTCTTGTCGCTGAGAGGCACTACCAGGCAAACGAAATCGGCTTCGGCCAGCAACTGATCAAGGCTGCGAAACTGCGCGCCGAGCTCCTGTTCAAGCTGGGGCTTACGGTTGTTGCCGCTGTACAGAATCGGCATGTTGAAGCCCAGGCGACCGCGTCGGGCAATGGCCGCGCCAATGTTGCCCATGCCGACGATGCCCAGGGTCTTGCCATGCACGTCGCAACCAAACAGCGGCGCACCGACCGTGGCCTGCCATTGCCCGGCCTTGGTCCAGGCGTCCAGCTCGGCGACACGTCGGGCACTACTCATCAGCAAGGCAAAGGCCAGGTCGGCGGTGCTTTCGGTCAGCACGTCCGGGGTGTTGGTGAGCATGATCCCGCGTTCGTTGAAGTAGGCCAGGTCGTAGTTGTCGTAGCCGACCGAGACACTGGACACCACTTCGAGTTTGCTGGCGTTCTCCAATTGGGCCCGACCGAGCTTGCGACCAACGCCGATCAAGCCGTGAGCGTGGGGCAGGGCTTCGTTGAATTGTGCATTGATGTCACCCAGCTTGGGGTTGGGCACGATCACCTCGAAGTCGTGTCGCAAGGACTCGACCATTTCGGGCGAGACACGGCTGAAGGCAAGTACGGTCTTTTTCATCGCAGGAAGGCTCGTCAGGCGGAGGAGAATGCCAAGCACGCTAACATTCTCTGACGGGTTTTTGCGAGAGCCACAGGCTGTGGGCGAACACAAACCCTGTGGCGAGGGAGCTTGCTCCCGCTCGGCTGCGCAGCAGTCGTCAGCCTTTCAATCTCGACTTACCTGAATTAGCTCATTGACGCGATTGCGAGCGCTGCGCACTCGAGCGGGAGCAAGCTCCCTCGCCACACTGGATCGGGTCAATCCTTAGGATCAATTGGCCAACCGAGCCCCACCCAGACTCCCGCTCAACTCATACGCCGCCAATTCCGCCTGATGCGCCGCGAGGATCTCCGGCAGCGAGCCGCGCAGGTACTCGACCCAGGTCTTGATCTTCGCATCCAGGTACTGACGCGACGGGTAGATGGCGTACAGGTTCAGCTCCTGCGAGCGGTAGTTGGGCATGACCCGCACCAGGCTGCCATTGCGCAGACCTTCGATGGCGGCATAGACCGGCAACACACCGACGCCCATGCCGCTGATGATCGCGGTTTTCATCGCGTCGGCGGAGTTCACCAGAAACGGTGAGCTGTTGATGGTGACCATTTCCTGGCCTTCCGGGCCGTCGAACAGCCATTTCTCCAGCGGAATCACCGGGCTGACCAGGCGCAGGCAGGCGTGATTCAGCAGGTCGCTGGGCTTCTGCGCGCAGCCGTTGGCTTTTACATAAGCAGGCGACGCGCAAACGATGCTGTAGGTGATGCCCAGCCGTTGCGAAACGAAACCCGAGTCCGGCAGTTCGCTGGCCAGCACGATCGATACGTCGTAGCCCTCGTCCAGCAAATCCGGTACGCGGTTGGCCATGGTCAGGTCGAAGGTCACGTCCGGGTGGGACTTGCGATAGCGGGCGATTGCATCGATCACGAAGTGCTGACCGATCCCGGTCATGGTGTGCACCTTGAGCTGCCCGGCCGGGCGCGCATGGGCGTCGCTGGCCTCGGCTTCGGCTTCCTCGACATAGGCGAGGATCTGCCCGCAGCGCAGCAAATAACGTTTACCGGCCTCGGTCAGGGCGATGCGGCGGGTGGTGCGGTTGAGCAACCGGGTTTGCAGGTGGGCTTCCAGGTTGGAGACCGCGCGCGAGACGTTGGCTGTCGTGGTATCGAGCTGCACGGCAGCGGCAGTGAAGCTGCCGGCTTCGGCGACACAGCTGAAGGCGCGCATGTTTTGCAAAGTGTCCATGGGGTGCTCTCGGGTGCGATGACAAATTGTGACACGAAGTTACGGAGTGCTGTGACCCCGACCAAGGGATTATCTCGTGAACGGTAACAAAGATTCACAGGATTCCCGGCTTATCGCTGCTCAAGCCCACCCCTAGAATTGCGCCCATCTCTTACGGGACGTCCTCCCCACCTCAGGAATTTGCAGCAGTGCCGCGTCGCATCAGCAGAGAGCTGAAGACTCTCAGTGTTTGGGTTTTATCGTTAGCAATCAGCGGCTGCATCGGAACCGGAGGTATTGCGCCACAGGGCAAGGCATTCGACGCCAATACATTGGCCACCGACGAGGCCATTCAAAGCGCCGTCAAGGACGCTCACTGGCCCACCGCGCAGTGGTGGCAGGCCTATGGCGACCCGCAACTCAATCACTGGATCGACCTCGCCGTGCAAGGCAGCCCGAGCATGGCCATGGCCGCCGCTCGTGTGCGTCAGGCCAAGTCCATGGCCGGTGTTGCCGAATCGGCCGAGTCGTTGCAGGTCAATGGCCAATCCACCCTCAAGCGCCATAACTGGCCCACCGATCAGTTTTACGGTCCGGGCGAGCTGGCCAACACCACCACTTGGGACAACAACGCCGCCCTCGGCTTCAGCTACGCCCTCGACCTTTGGGGCCGCGAAAGCAATGCCACCGAACGCGCCGTCGACATGGCCCACATGAGCGCCGCCGAAGCGCGCATGGCTCAGCTCGAATTGCAGAACAATGTGGTCCGCGCCTACATCCAGCTGTCGCTGCATTACGCGCAGCGGGACATCGTGGTCGCGACCCTCAAGCAGCAACAGCAGATTCTCGACCTTGCACAAAAGCGCCTGGATGGCGGCATCGGCACCCATTTCGAAGTCAGCCAGGCACAAACCCCGTTGCCGGAAACCCATCGACAACTGGATGCACTGGACGAAGAAATCGCCCTGAGCCGCAATCAACTTGCGGCATTGGCAGGGAAAGGACCAGGGGAGGGCGCACAGTTGCAGCGTCCGACGCTGTCCCTTGGCACCGCACTGAAACTACCCTCGGCATTACCTGCGCAATTGCTCGGCCAACGCCCGGACGTGGTTGCCAGTCGCTGGCAAGTCGCGGCCCAGGCGCGCGGGATCGAGGTGGCGCACGCTGGCTTCTACCCCAACGTCGATCTGGTCGGCAGCCTTGGTTACATGGCCACCGGTGGCGGGGCGCTGGAGTTTCTGACCGGCAAGAAGCTCAACTACAACGTCGGGCCGGCAATCTCCCTGCCGATCTTCGACGGTGGGCGCTTGCGCTCGGAGTTGGGCGAAGCCTCGGCCGGCTATGACATCGCCGTGGCCAAGTACAACCAGACCCTGGTCGATGCGCTCAAAAGCATCTCCGATCAGTTGATCCGCCGCGAGTCCATGGACAAGCAGCAAGCGTTCGCGGCCGAGTCGGTGGCGGCGGCGCAGAAAACCTACGACATCGCGATGATCGCCTATCAGCGCGGGCTCACTGATTACCTCAACGTGCTGAATGCCCAAAGCCTGCTGTTCAAGCAGCAGCAAGTGCAACAACAGGTTCAGGCCGCGCGTTTGAGCGCCCATGCCGAACTGGTCACTGCCCTTGGTGGCGGGCTCGGCGCCGGTAACGACGTGCCGCCAGACGGCAAAGTCCAGGCGCCGAAAACCCCAGCCATTCTCTCTGCCCTCGACCACTGAACAGGACACCATGACTCCCTTGCCTGCACCGCTGCGCTGGCTGTATTCCCTTGAATGGCGCCGGGGTTTTTTCGACTGGGCACGCAGTGACGGCGTGACCTGGGTCTACATCTTCAAGGTGCTGACCGCCGCGTTCCTGACCCTCTGGCTGGCCATGCGCCTGGAGCTGCCGCAACCGCGCACCGCGATGATCACCGTGTTCATCGTCATGCAGCCGCAGAGCGGCCAGGTGTTCGCCAAGAGCTTCTATCGCTTCCTCGGTACGCTGGCTGGCTCGGCGGTGATGGTCGCGCTGATTGCCTTGTTCGCCCAGAACACCGAACTGTTCCTCGGCTCGCTGGCGATCTGGGTCGGCATCTGCACGGCCGGTGCCGCGCGTTATCGCAACTTCCGCGCCTACGGGTTTGTGCTCGCCGGTTATACGGCGGCGATGGTCGGCTTGCCGGCGCTGGCGCACCCGGACGGCGCGTTCATGGCGGCAGTCTGGCGGGTGCTGGAAATCTCCCTGGGGATTCTCTGCTCGACCCTGGTCAGCGCCGCGATTCTCCCGCAAACCGCCAGCGCGGCGATGCGCAACGCCTTGTATCAGCGCTTCGGAGTGTTTGCGCTGTTCGTCACCGATGGCTTGCGCGGGCGCAGCCAACGCGAGGCGTTCGAAGCCGGCAACGTGCGCTTTATCGCCGAAGCCGTGGGCCTGGAAGGCTTGCGCAGCGTCACCGTGTTCGAAGACCCGCACATGCGTCGGCGCAATGGTCGGCTCAGTCGCTTGAACAGCGAATTCATGGGCATCACCACCCGGTTCAACGCCTTGCACCAATTGCTCGAACGCTTGCGCAGCAGCGGCACCGAACAGGTAGTGGCTGCGATCAAACCCGGGTTGCAGGACCTCGCCGAAGTGCTCGATGGCTTCTCGGGTCGTGCGCTGACGCATGCCGACGCAGCGCGTCTGGCAGCGCAATTGGCCGCCTATAAAGAAGGGCTGCCGGCGCGGGTGCGCAGCTTGCGGGCGAGCTTTCAGCAGAGCGAACCGAGCGACGCCGAGCAACTGGATTTCCACACCGCCTACGAGTTGCTCTACCGCTTCGTCGACGAAGTGCACAGTTATGCACAGACCCACGCCTCGCTGGCCGAGCACCGCCACGAACGCGAGCAATGGGATGAGCCCTACACCCCGAAAACCAACTGGCTGGCGTCGACCGCGGCGGGCATTCGGGCGTCGTTCATTCTGATTGTGCTGGGCAGTTACTGGGTCGCCACCGCGTGGCCGAGCGGCGCGACCATGACCTTGATCGCTGCTGCCACGGTCGGTCTCTCGGCGGCCACGCCAAACCCCAAGCGCATGGCGTTCCAGATGGCCTGCGGGACGTTGCTCGGGGCGCTGATCGGCTTCGTCGAGATGTTTTTCATCTTCCCGTGGATCGACGGTTTCCCACTGTTGTGCGTGATGTTGGCGCCGGTGATCGTGCTCGGTTCGTTTCTCACCTCACGGCCGCAGTACGCCGGTGTCGGCCTGGGGTTGCTGATCTTTTTCAGCACCGGTTCAGTGCCGGACAACCTGACGGTCTACAACCCCTACACCTTCATCAACGACTACATCGCGATGATCATGGGCATGCTGGTGTGCGCGGCGGCCGGGGCGATCATCCTGCCGCCCAATAGTCGCTGGTTGTGGCGGCGACTGGAGCAGGACTTGCGCGGGCAAGTGGTGTTCGCTATCAGCGGCAAGCTCAAGGGGTTGGCATCGGGTTTTGAAAGCAGCACCCGCGATCTGGTGCACCAGGCTTATGGCCTGGCCACCGGACAGCCTAAGGTGCAGCGCGATCTGCTGCGCTGGATGTTCGTGGTGCTGGAAGTCGGCCACGCGATCATCGAGTTGCGCAAGGAACAGGCGATCTTGCCGGTGCACCCGGCGTATGCCGAAACCCAACCGTGGCGCCAGGCGATCCGGGTCATGGGCCGCTCGCTGGTGCGGCTATTTCTGCAACCGAGCCAAAGCAATCTGGAGCGCAGCCTGGTGGCGGTCGACCACGCCATCAGCCGCGTCCAGGCCACCGACGAACCCTTCGCCCCGCACTTCGACACCTCGGCCTTGCGCCGGGTGAAGAGCTACCTGCATTTCATCCGCACTTCGTTGCTCGACCCGCAATCACCGCTGGCAGCGCTCGCTGCCCCGCAAGGACCTGACCATGCCTCGTGAAATCGCCTTCCACGGCGTGTACATGCCGACCATGACCCTGATGTTTTTCATCGCTGCGGCAATGGCCTGGGCACTCGACCGGTTTTTGTCCGGGTTTGATCTGTACCGCTTCTTCTGGCACCCGGCGCTGCTGCGCCTGAGCCTCTTCACCTGTTTGTTCGGCGCTCTTGCGCTGACTGTTTACTCTTGAGACCGATTCGATGAAAAAACTCTTCAGCCTGCTCGCGACCTTGTTGGTACTGGCCCTCGCGCTGTGGATCGGCCGGACCCTCTGGGTGCATTACATGGACACTCCGTGGACCCGTGATGGCCGGGTGCGCGCCGACATCATCAATGTCGCCGCCGACGTCACCGGCGAAGTGGTCGACGTGCCGGTACGTGACAACCAGTTGGTGAAAAAGGGCGACCTGCTGATGCAGATCGATCCCGAGCACTACCAGATCGCGGTGAAACAGGCGCAATCGCTGGTCGCTTCGCGCAAAGCCACCTGGGAGATGCGCAAGGTCAACGCGCACCGTCGCGCCGACCTCGACAACCTGGTGATCTCCAAGGAAAACCGCGACGACGCCAGCAACATTGCCGACTCGGCGCTGGCCGATTACCAACAGGCCCAGGCACAGCTTGAGGCCGCAGAGTTGAACCTCAAGCGCACCAAAGTGCTGGCGGCGGTGGACGGTTATGTCACCAACCTCAACGTCCATCGCGGCGACTATGCGCGCATCGGCGAAGCGAAAATGGCCGTGGTCGACATGAACTCGTTCTGGGTCTACGGCTTCTTCGAAGAAACCAAACTGCCGCATGTGAAAGTCGGCGATCAGGCCGACATGCAATTGATGAGCGGTGAAGTGCTCAAGGGCCATGTCGAAAGCATATCGCGCGGCATCTACGACCGCGATAACCCGGAAAGCCGCGAGCTGATCGCCGACGTGAATCCGACCTTTAACTGGGTGCGTTTGGCACAACGGGTGCCGGTGCGGATTCACATTGATGAAGTGCCGGACGGGGTGCTGTTGGCGGCGGGAATTACTTGTACGGTGGTGGTCAATCAGGACGGTGTGGAGTAACCCTGTGGCGAGGGAGCTTGCTCCCGCTGGGTCGCGAAGCGGCCCCAAATGGTCACAACTCCATTTTGTCCGTTACACCGCGTACCCAGGTTTACGACGGCTTCGCCGCCGAGCGGGAGCAAGCTCCCTCGCCACAAAAGTTTGTAGCAGCTGTTACTCCGGAGAGTCCGGTGGATCAAGGTGATCCAGCGCGCGATTCACCGCCAACTCGGCCAGTGAAATCATCTGCTGAATCGCCAGCGCGATATTGCGCTTGGGACCTTCAAGCTCAAACGCCAGATCGCTGGCCATGACGTTCACCGACGCGAGCGTCTCGCAGGCGTGGGCCAGCAGGGTTTCACTGTCGACATCGGGGGCGATGACGAAAATGCAGCCGGGACGTCGGTCGGCCAACAATTGCTTGGTCTTGGGTAGCACCAGGTAATGGTCGAGCGCACGGTGCGCGGCGGCGTGGAGTTCTTTTGAATCGAGGGAGGCGTAAGGGGAGGTGCTGTCGGTTTCAGTGGGATTGGGGGTAGCTTTAGACATGGTGATGCTCCAATAGGTTAAGTCACTCCTATGAGATATCCGGGCTACCACACCCGATCGCTGAATGGGCAGCGACCCGAAAAGGTTATCCGTCCCCCATCACCCAACGCAACCGTCAAAACGTGTCGGAACCGTCCTCAGACGCGCGGGCCATTGTCCTTCAAAAACCTACGCGAGATAAACGTCCTTTTGATCGCTCCCACTCTTCAGTGGGAGCGATCTCATTCAGCCCTGACAATACGTCTCATGCAAATGCCGCCACAGCAACGCACCTGACGGCAGTTTTTCAATCACCGCCGTCGCACGCCGATCATTCAGCACGCCGCTCGCATCGGATTGCACCTCGCGGTAGCTGACGGTGGCGCCGCCTGCATGTTGGTCAATCCCGCTCCATTCGCTCAGGCTGATTTTCAAGCCCGGGCGAGCGCCGCCGAGTTTATCGAACAGCTCGCTCAAACCCGGATAATCCAGCACATTGCCGCCGGGCGCGATCATCGAAAACTGCGGCGAGAAACGTGCCAGCAACTGCGTCAGTAGGCCTTTGTCGGCGCTGCCGGAAAACCATTGCTCGATGTCGGCAAGGGTCTGGGTCACTTCGTTGAAGTATTCGCGATAGTCCGTCATGCGGTTTTTCTCCTTGGGTGAGTGAGGGGTAATGTGCGTCAGCAGCTTGGTGGTGTCCAGACGCAGGATGGCTGACAAGGGGAATAGCGCAAGGGCCACTGAAGGTGCAGGCGTTTATTGATTTCATGAAGGTTAAAGGCTGACCACACAGCTCTAACAAGCTGTGTGGTCAGGGGCGCTTGCCAGGGTAGGGAGAATCAGCCCTGATAGCCGTAAACATGGCCGAGTGCGCCACCTAAGCCCAGGGTGTTGCCCGCCAGCAGAATACGACCGGTTGCTTGTGTTTGTAGAAGCGCTGGTGTGGTCACCAGTTGAGTGTCTTCCTGGATGCAACCGTTTTGACCGAAGCTTCGGTCAACGGAGCCGTTGGCCAGATAGCGCGCGATATACAGGCGACTGGAGCCGCCAGCGGTGACGATGCTGCCATCCGCCTGCCGGGTCGCACACACCCACTCGTTCCCATGGTCGGCATTGAACGAAGTCAATACCGGGCGACCCTGATTGAACTCGGGGAATGGGTTGCCGGTCGTGTCGAAGCCCACGAGCAGGCCCCAGTTTCTTTGACCGGAACTTGCCTGGCCAATACCCACGACGTTACCGGCGGCGGTGTCGATAAGTTCGTGAAAGATAACCGTACCATTCGGAATGTTTACCAGGGAGAAACCGGGTGTTTGAGTGCCGCCAAAGTGAGTGTCAAGTTCACCCTCGTGAGAATAACGAGCGACATAGCCTTGTGTTTCAGACAGTGAACGTTGAGCACTACCCGCGACCAGAATAGTGTTATCGGCCTGCACCCGGATGGCAGTGACTGACAGACGGGTGAACGCCTGATGATTGATCTCGAGTTGTCCGGTTTTATTGAAGCTTTTATCCAGATTGCCGCGAGTGTCGACTCGCAATACCAGACCGCTAGAGGTATCCCCTTTCAAGTAGGTTGCGCTGACGAGGATTGTTCCGTCTGCCAGCAATTGCAGGGTGCTGGAGTCGTCAACCAACTCCCCGAGGGCGCTGTTTTCAATGACCACGCAGCCCTGTTCACCAAAGCTGCGGTCAACCAGGCCATTGATATCGAAGCGAGCAATGACCAGGCGTTTCGGGCTGTAAACGTCTACTTCGCGGGACCAGCCCAGCATGATGATGTGGCCGTCGTCCTGAACGGCGAGCTGGCCGCCTGTCGAGTCGTATCCATCGGCAAAGTTGCCTTGCGCCAGGCCCATGTCGGCAAACGAGGTGTCGACGCTGCCATCAGGATTGAAGCGTGCCAGCCCATAGATCCCTTTCAGGTCGCGGGCCAGCCATGCACTCACCAGAATCTTGTCGTCTGCCAACACAGTGAAACCTTTCACATGCCGGTCGGTGTCAAGTGCGTGCTTGAGTTCAAACAGAGTGATAACGCCTTCGAGACCGAAATGCGGATCACGGTCTCCCGGGATGAAAAAAGTAATCTGGTTATGGGTAATAGCGTCCATGGTATTTACCTTGTATGAGTTTCAGTGTCCGATATGAAGAACGGATTAATTGTTTTTTTAGATGTGGTTTTTCATGGGGGCTGATAGGCAGGCCTCATGAGTGAGCAAGTTATAGATCGGTAGATGCTATTGCTATATTTAGTTGCTGGTTTAATGTGTTTGTTTATGTCTGTTGTTTGATTGCTTAGTTGAGGTTTATTGCGGTTGGCTGCGGAGCGATGTCCGCAGCGCGAGGGCGGATGTTAGAGCGTGTTATTGAGCGCAAACTTCTTCTTCAGGATGATATCGAGCAGACCTCTGGGCAGTAACGCGGCCATTAGCGGCAACGCTCGACTGCCATTACCCAGACGCAACAAGTGCGGCGGTTTGCTGTGCTGCACAGCCTTGAGCAGATCGTTGGCAAATGTGCTCGCCGGGGTCGGGTTGTTCTGAGAAGCCTTGGCCCGGGCACGAATTCCCTCGCGCAGCGGCCACCAGGGCGATTGTTCGCTGATCAGTTGTTCGGCTTCAATGCCTGCATTCCTGGCAAAACTGGAGGCGATGGCGCCGGGCTGGACTTCCATCACCCGGATGCCGAAGGGTGCCAGTTCCATGCGCAGCGCATCGCTCAAGGCATGCACCGCGGCTTTCGAGGCGCAATAGGCACCGGCGAATGGTGTGACCAAAACGCCGGAGACGCTGCCGATATTCACCACTAATCCCTTGGCGCGACGCAGCACGGGAAACAGCGCGCGGGTGACACCGACCACGGCAAACACATTGGTTTCGAACTGCCGTTGCATCGCCGCGACACCGCCGTCGAGCAGTGGCCCCATGGCGCCGTAACCGGCGTTGTTGATCAGTACGTCAAGGCCGCCGTGTTGCTGGTTGATCCGCTCACTCAATTGTTCGAGTGCCGGCCCGTCATTGACGTCCAGTTGCACGGCGGTGAACCCGGCTGCGGCGAGTATCGCTACATCTTCAGCCTTGCGCGCGGTGGCCAAGACCTCGAACCCGGCGTTTTTGAAGGCGTCAGCCAGGGCGCGGCCAATGCCGCTGGAACAACCGGTGATTAATGCGACGGGCATGGCGCGGTCCTTGTGCAAGGAGAAGAGGGGGGAGAAGGATCAGTCAGAGAAACTACCTTGCAAATGCTCGGCGCGAAACTCCAGGGTTTGTGGGCGATAGCCCGGACGCAGCGGCGGCATCGGCAAGCAGTCTTCCCACGTGGCGCCGGCCTGCAATTCGCCGGGGCCACGGTAGCGCGGCGCGGCGTATTGATTGTCCGCCAGATTGACCGTATCGCCCGGCGCATAGGCGGCGACCCGCCAGCGCAACTCGGTCAGCGGCACGTCGTTGCCGTTGTTCAGCTTCAGTTCCAGCGGACGATCCGCCGGGCAGTGTTCCGGTGCGTAGGTGATGCGCAACTCCAGCCGCGCGAGTTGCTTGATCTCGCGGTTGTCCAGCCACATGACCCAGGTTGCGACTAACCCCAGCCCGATGGCCGCCGCCAGAGACACCGGCAAGGCCTTGGCCGGGTAGCGTAGCAACAGGATCAACCAGGTGATGACCAGCAGGACTCCGATGAACATGCTTCAAACCCTCCCAGGGTGCATGGTTATCATCCTACCGAAGGCCTGCGCTTCTGGACATCGGCGCAACGCATTGGATGCCGTTGGTCGGCACTGTAATTTCTGACAGTAGCCGTTGTTGTCTGGAGTGAGCTACATCTTGCAGACAAACAAGAAGGAGGTTGCGTTGTGCAGGCTTGGACCAGCGGCATGCATTTCAAGACACCCCGACTCATGGTCAGCGATCCGCGGGGCTTGTCTGTGCGCACGGTGGATTACTATCGCGCTGAAGAAAGCGTAGCGGCGCAAGCCCGAATTAGTCGTAGCGTGTTCGATAAGGCAGGACGTGCCATCGAACAGTGGGATCCGCGGCTCTGGGACCTGCAAAAGGATGATCCCAAGACTCCGGCCAACCAGACAACGGTTTACTCACTTTCTACCAAGGCTTTGAAAACCCTCAGTGTCGACGCCGGGATGCGCGTGCAGTTGTTGGGGCTTGCCGATGAGCTGTTGCGAAGCTGGGACAGTCGCTGCACTCGACAGGAGACTCGATACGATCGCCTGTTGCGACCGTTGGCTGTGCTTGAACAAGACCTTTTCGTGGAATGCTTCGAATACGCTGGACCGGATGACGCCAGTCGCGAGCGCAATCAGTGCGGTCAGCTGATTCGTCACGACGACCCGGCGGGAACGCTTCTCTCCACTGAGTTCGACATTCGCGGCAACTGCATCCGCCAGGCCCGACGTTTTACCGTTGACCCCGTTCAACCTGACTGGCCGCTATTGCCCGACGACCGCGAGCCACTGCTGGAGTCGCAGTCCTATGAAACCCTGCGGCGTTTCAACCCCCTTGACGATTTACACGAGCAGCGCGATGCCAAAGGTAATCGTCAGCAGCACCGTTACACCCTTGACGGCCGTGTGCGCGAAAGCCGTTTGAAACTGAACGGTGAAAGCGATTGGCACACCGTTGTCAGCGCGATCGAGTACACCGCCGAGGGCAAAATCGAGCGACAGGTGGCCGGTAACGGCGTGGTAACGACCCAAAAGTACCGACCCGAAGACGGTTGGCTGATGGAGCGCAAGGATCGCAACGGCAAGGTGTTGCAATGGCTGATCCATGACTATGACCGAATGGGCAATGTGTTGAGCATTACCGATGCGGCAATGCCCGTACGTTACTTCGCCAATCAGCGCATTGATCCCGTCCGGAGGTATCGCTATGACAGCCTATACCAATTGATTGAGGCATTCGGCTGGGAGGCGAATACCCTTAACAAAGGGCCACAAGTACCGGCGTTGAACGATCCAGCAGCCACATGCAATTACCAGCAGCGTTACAGACACGACGCTGGCGGCAACCTGCTCAAACGCACTCATGTCGGTGCTCGAAGCCTAGGGCTGGAAATGACGGCCGCGCTGTACAGCAACCGCTGTCTGCCTTTTCGCCCGGACGGCCAGCCACCCACGCAGGAACAAATCGCAGCCGCTTTTGATGCCAACGGTAACTTGCTGGAGTTGAGTCCCGCTGGCGTCATGACGTGGGATCGGCGTAATCAGTTGCTGTCCGTGTCGCCCGTGGAGCGTGATGTCGAACAGAACGATTACATGGTCTATGGCTACGACGGAGACAGGCAGCGTGTTCGCAAGGTTCGCTCACTGCAAACCAATGCCCGCACCGTTGTTTACGAGGTGCGTTATCTATTGGGGCTGGAGTTACGTATCGACTCGGGCACTGGAGAAGTGCTGGATGTGATTACCCTCCAGGCCGGGCTCATTAGCGTGCGGGTATTGCATTGGCCGTCAGCAGCGCAGCGAGGCATTGCCAACGTTCAATACCGCTACAGCCTTGCCGACCATCAGGGTTCGTGCACCATTGAGCTCGCTGGCGACGGCAGCGTGATCAGCCAGGAGGTTTTTTATTCGTATGGCGAGACCGCCTGGAGCGAGGGCACAGACCGTCATAAAACCCTTCGCTATTCGGGCAAGGAGCGAGATGCGACTGGACTCCACTATTACGGATTAAGGTATTACGCCGCGTGTCTCCAACGGTGGATCAACCCTGACCCCGGGGGCGCCATCGACGGCCCGAATCGATACCGGGCCATGCGCAACAATCCGCTGTTTTATCGTGATGCGGATGGTCTGATACCTACGCCTAATCAAGTACCAGTGGATGCGGTTTATCACGACCTTTCTCGAGAGGGGGTCGTTCACCCTCTTCAAGCAGCAGGGATGCAGCCGATCCGTAATTATTTCGCCGGCAGCCAGGATCCAGCGACGCTTGCTTACCGGCGTCAAATTCCGATAGCGCTTGAAGAGTTGGGTGCTGAAGGCAACAAAGTATTCACCAACACCCACCAGGCACACGTGATTGCTGCGGCTCGAACGCAGACGGCTTCACCTTCCGGTGCTGTGCTGTATCACTCGGGTGAGGTGATGTCGGGTGTGTTGAACCATGTAGTGGGAGAGGACATGACAAGTCGCATCATGGGGCCGATGTCGGTGGCCTTTAATAGTCCGGTCGAATCGCCGCAAGTGCTTGCTGATCGGCGCGAAGGCGTGGCTAACGTTATACAGATAGCCGGCAGAATGGCTTCATATTCTCGAAACCCTGCCCTGAGTGCAGTGGGCAGTGTCGCAGTGACCTATGCGCAACTGATGAGGGTTTCGGAAGCTCAGACGCAAATGCAGTACCGGCAACTGACCCACCTTCGGGTTGCGGTAATTGAAGGCCCGCCTGCCCCCATCGCTGATCGATTGGTGCCTGCCCAAGTGTCGTTGTTTGACACTCCGGAGTCCTCGTCTCGCCCACCGAGCTCTCTGGCGATGCGTTTACTGGCTACTGGGTTTCCTGCAAATGAACAGTCAAGTGCTCCCGCCGATGCCCCTAAAGCGCCAATACGCAGACGAAGCAGATCCAGCTAAAAAAGCCCCCACCCAACCCACTGCGGATAGGGCGCGCAGTCGGCTGGACGGAGGCTACTTGTTTTACCGATCAATCACTGCGCGATGGTTTTCACCGACACGCCACGTTCAATCGGGGTAGAGCGACCGTAGATATCTTCAAAGCGCTCGATATCGTCTTCGCCCAGATAGCTGCCCGATTGCACTTCGATGATTTCCAGCGGGATCTTGCCCGGGTTGCGCAGGCGATGGACCGAGGCGATCGGGATGTAGGTCGACTGGTTTTCACAGAGCAGGAACACGTTTTCGTCGCAGGTCACTTCGGCGGTGCCGCTGACCACGATCCAGTGTTCGGCGCGGTGGTGGTGCATCTGCAATGACAGGCAGGCGCCCGGCTTGACCGAGATGTGCTTGACCTGGAAACGCCCGCCCATGTCCACCGAGTCGTAGGAGCCCCACGGACGGTAGACCTCGCAGTGGTTCTGGGTTTCGCTACGACCCTGTTCGTTGAGGGTGTTGACCATCTGCTTGACGCCTTGGACCTTGTCCTTGTGGGCGATCATCATGGCGTCCTTGGTTTCGACCACCACGATGTTCTCAAGGCCAATCACCGACACCAGTTTGCCGTTGCCGTGGATCATGCAGTTGCGGCTGTCCTGGATCACCACGTCGCCTTTGGTGACGTTGCCGTTGGCGTCTTTTTCATGCACGTCCCACAGCGACGACCAGCAACCGACATCGCTCCAGCCAGCGGACAGCGGCACTACGCAGGCGCGTCGGGTTTTTTCCATGACCGCGTAGTCGATGGAGTTGTCCGGGCAGCAGGCGAAGGTGGCTTCGTCGAAAGTGATGGTGTCGGCGTCCTGTTCGCTACGTTCCAGGGTCAGCAGGCAGGTGTCGTAGATGTCCGGGTCGTGTTTTTTCAGCTCTTCGAGGAAGCGGCTTGCGCGGAACAGGAACATGCCGCTGTTCCAGAAATAACCGCCGGCCTCGACGAACTCGGTGGCGCGTTTCACGTCGGGTTTTTCGACGAAGTGCGAGACCCGGCTGACGCCTTCAGGCAGCAACGCATCGTTGGCGGACTTGATATAGCCGTAACCGGTTTCCGGTTTGGTTGCCGGTACGCCGAACAGCACCATTTCACCGCGCTCGGCGGCTACAGTCGCCAGGGCCAGGGCGCGTTGCAGGGCTTTCTGGTCTTCCAGTACGTGGTCGGCCGGCAACACCAGCATCAGTTCGTCACGACCTTCATTGACCAGCATCATCGCGGTCATGGCCACCGCAGGTGCGGTGTTACGGCCGAAGGGTTCCATGAGGATGCGCTGGGCTTCCAGTTTGCGGTTGCTCAACTGCTCGTTGACGATGAAGCGGTGGTCCTTGTTGCAGACCACGATGGGGCTGTCCATGCCTTCGAACACCAGGCGTTCGAGGGTTTGCTGGAACAGCGTTTGTTCCCCGGTCAGGGCGAGAAATTGCTTGGGGAACTGTTTGCGCGAAAGCGGCCAAAGACGTGAGCCGCTACCACCTGACAAGATCACTGGAATCATGGTGTTACTCCTTCAAAATCGTAATGGGTTAGAGCGACGAAGTTCTGTCGTTTCACTCTTGTTCTTATTTCGTGTCGGTCACCTTTTTGGGGTGACCACAATGCCGGTCGGTCCAAAGACTGTGGCGAGCGGGCTTGCCCGCGCTCGGCTGCATAGCAGTCGTAAAACCGCTGCGCGCGTTCGATCTGGCACACCGCGATCGCCAGATTTGGGACCGCTGCGCGCTCCAGCGCGGGCAAGCCCGCTCGCCACAAGTACTTCACTTGACTCGATACCTAGGATGATCGGCAGGCATTCCGGGCAAATTCATTAACGCGTCGAGACCGGGCGTTTTACCCAGACCGGCGACAGGCTGCTGCTGTTGCCAGTGACGTAGAGCACTGCCGCTTCACCGCGTTCCAGGGCGACCGGCTTCACGTCGCTGACTTTCTTGTCGCCTTCGAACAGCGCCAGGCTGACTTTCACCGGGTTGATTTCACGCTCGCCACGGCTCTTGGCCGCGACGGCCTGGACCACTTCGGTCTTGCCGTCGGCGGTCTTGAGGGTCAGTGCCTTGTCACTGAGGTTCTGCACGCGGACCAGGGATTTCTGCTTGTTCTTGAACGGTGGTTCTTCGATCAGTTGCGGCTGGCCGCTGGCGTTGTTGACCAGGGTGTAATAGTGGTCGGCGGCGAGTCTCAGGGGCAGGCTCTGATTGCCGACCTTGGCGCTGTAGTCGCCACCGGGCATGAAGCTGAAGTCACTGCTGCCCAGTGGCGCAACATCGCTGATGGCGGTGCTGCCGACGCTGGCGCTGACTTCGGCGTTACTGGCGTTGTAGATCCGCACAAAGGTCGAACCTTTCGGTGCGACTGGGCCGTAGAGCGCCGCGTCGCCGCCAGCGAAGGCCTGGGACAGCAGACCCATACCTGCTACGAGGACGAAGGTCTTGGCGAGACGACGAGGAGTTTTGGTGAAAGTCATAGGAGTTACCTCTTTCAGTTTTGCGCCCGGTCGGGCGTCTCGGATTTGCGGTTAATTGCTACGTTTTGCTGGCGGGCACCGGCTTGTTTGAGCTCTGCGACCCACTGCGGGTCGGCGTCGCCGATTTCGTTGTTCACAGGCAGATAACGTTCAGGAAACTCCCAGATCAGCACTTGTGGCGGGCTGTTCTTGAAGGCATCGCTGTTCAGGTAGCTGAGCATCGGCAGGATCGGGCCATGGCCGTCTTCGGCGTAATTGACCACGTCGCTGTGCAGCGCTTGCTTGAGCGCGCCGACGAAGTTCCAGTTCGGGTTGGCGCTGTAGCTGGTGCCGATCAGCGCCACCGGCACTTCGTTGTTGGCGAACAAGGCATCGTCACCGGCAGGCTGGTTCTCAACCGCGTGGGTGTTGCGCTTTTGCAGGGGCTCTGGCGCCGGCATCAGGTTTTCGAACAGCGGGTCCAGCGGCAGGAACAGTCTCAGGTCGCCCTTGTGGCTGACTTGCTCCGCCGGCTCGGTGACAAAGCGCTGCGGCTGGCCGCTGAGCGGGGATTTGTCGGCGATGGTTTTGGCCAGTTGTTCGGCGGCAATTTGCGCGCCCTCTGGCGTCCAGTGCGTGTCGGTGCGCAGGAACACTTGCTGGCCGTTCTGCTTGGCTTTCTGCAGCGGGCCGAGCAGGTCGGGGGCGAGGATTTTGTCGGCGGCGACACGGGCGTGGAAATCCTTGTAGAGGTCGGCGTGGATGCGCGCCGGTTTCACTTCGCCCAGGTGTTCCGGGTACAGGCGAGTCTTGGCCGGGACAATCGCCATCACCAGTTGCACGCCTTTGGCCTTCAGGGTTTGGCGCACGCCTTCGACCAGCGCGTAGTTGCCTTGCAGGTTCAGCTCTTCATTGACCACCGGGTTGAATTCTTCATCGCTGTACAACCACTGATCGCGACCGAGCACCACGCCCGGACGACCTTCGTTGAACAGTTTGAAATCAAGTAGAGCCCAGAGGTTGGTGCCCAGGCGTTTGATCGGGAAATGGTCGTCGTAGTGAGTCTCCACGGCTTTGCTCCAGCGACCGTTGAGCACGGTTGCATCGGCGTTGGTGCTGAAACCAAAGAAGCTGCGCACTGACCACAGGCCCAGGACCATTAGAGTCACGAGGAACAGGGCGATGTAGAACAGGCGTAATGAGCGGGTCATGGTCAGATCCCTCAGAACTGGAAGTAAAGGAACGGCGAGAAGCTTTGCGCCGAGAGTTTCAGGATTGACGCGATGAACAGCAGCAGCACCAGCGCACGCATGGCATAACGCGGCCAGTCCGCGACCCAACTGGCCGCCAACACCTGGGCGTCGCCGCTGACAGGGTTGTTTGCCGTGGCGTCGAGCTGCGCCGCAGGCCGGTTGCGGTAGAAGTCCCGCAGGCCGAAGAACGCCAGCGTGACGTACGCCACTGCCAGGGTGGCGACTTGCAGACCGGTGAGGCTGGCGCGGTTGAGTTCCGACAGCGACCACTCGCTGAAGCTGAACATCGCGCCGTACATGCGGCCGGCAACGTGCAGGTTTTCCGCACGGAAAATCACCCAGCCCATCACCACCAGCAGGAAGGTCAGTGCCCAGCGGATCGGGTTGAAGCTGCGGGGCGAGGTGTTCAGGCCGATGGCTTTTTCAATCGCCAGCCACATGCCGTGCCACGCACCCCAGACGATGTAGGTGATGTTCGCGCCGTGCCACAGGCCACCGAGCAACATGGTCAGGAACAGGTTGCGGTAGGTGATCAGCGTGCCTTTGCGGTTACCGCCCAAGGTGATGTAGAGGTAGTCGCGCAGCCAGGTCGACAGGCTGATGTGCCAGCGGCGCCAGAACTCGGTGATCGACTGGCTGATGTACGGCTGCTTGAAGTTTTCCATGAAGCGAAAACCCATCATCAGGCCCAAACCAATAGCCATGTCGCTGTAGCCGGAGAAGTCGAAATACAGCTGTGCGGTGTAGGCCAGCGCGCCGAGCCAGGCATCGCCCGTGGTCGGGTTTTGCAGGGCGAAGCAATGGTCGGCGACCACCGCCAGGGTGTCGGCGATGAACACCTTCTTGATGAAACCCTGCATGAACCGCGTCGCGCCCTCGGAGAATTTGTCGAGGGTGTGAGTGCGGTTGTTGAACTGATCGGCCAGGTCGCGAAAGCGCAACACCGGGCCGGCGATCAGGTGCGGGAAGATCGCCACGAACGCCGCGAAGTCGATCAGGTTGCGGGTCGCCGGGGTATCGCCGCGGTAGACGTCGATGATGTAGCTGATGGACTCGAAGATGTAGAACGAGATTCCGATCGGCAACAGCACGTGGGTCAGGATGAACGGCGACAGGCCCATGGAGCTCATGATCGCGTTGATGCTGTCGACCCCGAAGTTGGCGTACTTGAAATAGCCGAGGATGCACAGGTCCACCGCCACGCCGAGCAACAGCCAGCGCTGCGCCGGTTTGCTCCGTACGCCGGCCGCCCCGACTTTCAGGCCGATCCAGTAGTTCCACAGCGTGACGCCGGCGAACAGTGCCAGGAAGTCCACGCGCCACCAGGCATAAAACACATAGCTGGCGATCAGTAGCAGCAGGTTGCGATAGCGTTGCCCGCTCAAGTAGTACAAGCCGAGAAAGATCGGCAAGAACAAAAACAGGAACACATTGGATGAAAACACCATCCTGATCTCTCCTTGTGTAACCAACAGTCAAGGGCCAACGGCCCCCCCAAACCCCCCGTGAAAAACCGGAAGGTTGTATTGCATTCGATCCCGTCACGCCCCCCGTAGGAGCAAGGCTTGCCCGCGATGGCCGCAACGCGGTGTAGCAGATGGACCGCGTCATCGTTCATCGCGGGCAAGCCTTGCTCCTACGGGTTTTGCGTCTCGGCTTATGAACCTTTGTTGCCCTTTTCATGGCTTGGGTCGTAGACCTTGGTCAAATCCCCACCCAGTCGAAAGCTCTTGAACGGCTGCATCGCATGCTTGCGTTCCAGCACATCGGCCGGGCAGGTGTAGAGCGTGCAGAAGGGTTCGAGCCAGGCGAATTTCGAGTCGACTTTGAGGTCGGTCATGTCCTGTTCCTTGCCGTTCTTCTGCTCGAACGTTTGCGGGTCTTTCACCCCGGCGAGCACCCGGTCACCGAGGCGTTTCAGTGCGCCGTTGTTTTCCTGGCGCAAGTCCACACCGTTGGCCTGAGCGAAACTGGCGATCATCGCCAGCGGTGGCAGGGCGTAGTTGTGATAGGCCAGCGCCCGTTGCTGACGCTTGAGTTCGTTGGGCAGGAAACCCTGGGCGTCGACCTGATTGGCGCCGACCTTGTATTCCTTCACGGCCCAGTCGAACAGGTCGTGGCGGTTGGTCGCGACCGACGTTGCCATCACCGACCAGGCGGCCCAGTACGAGTGGTTGTTGGTTTGTTCGAGCGGCAGGTTGTCCCAGTCGCTGACCACCTGATCGGCCATCTTGCTGAACCACGCCTCGATCACTTGGGCTTCCTGCTGATGCGTTGCCAGCGGATGAGAGTCGGAGAACTTCAGGCGGATGTAGGCCGAAGCCATGCTGCCCAGCGCCCATTTGCGCATCGACTTGCCGGTGTGGTTGAAGTCCCTGGACATCAACGCATCGGCCTTGGCCCAGGCGGTAAGCCAGTTGAGCGTGCATTCCAGCTGTTCCGGACGACCGTCGCGCATGAACTGCATCACCCGTTTGCTGGTGCCGCGTTCGAGTGTGGTGATGTCGGCGGTGGTGTCGCGGAAGGCTTTTTCCGACGCGACGTTGAGGGTCGAACGTGCCTTGTCGGAGCCTTCGTATTTGCTGCGAAATTGCAGGGCGCCGGTGTACGGCGTCGGCATCGCATCGCAGCCTTCGCTGCTGTCGCCGTTCTTGAATTTATCCACAGGCGCAAAATAGCCCTGCGGCGGACGCAGTGGCGTGGCGGCGTGGGTCGCCCCGGCGAACATCGCCAGGCTCAAGAGCGTAGGTGCAAGCAGGGTTTTCAGTTTCTGATTTCGCATAACAGACCTCATTGCCCGACCTGAGCGGTACGTTGCTCGGCGCCTGGGAACACGTTGCGTTTGCAGATTTTCGCTTCGACTTTTTGTGGCGCAGCACCCGCTTCCGGGCCCTGGATTTCGACCGCCAACAGGTTCTGCGTGGCCCAGTCTTCATCGGTGCGCAATTCAAAGGCGAAACGCCCGTCGGTATCTGCGGTGTGGGGTTTGTCGATCTTGATGTCTTCGTGGCGACCGTTCATGTACCAGAGAGTGGCTTGCAGGGTTTTCACCGATGGATCGGCGAAACGGATGTCGACCTGATGGTCGCTGTTGCGCAGGTCGATGTTCTTGCTGTTGACCATCAACTCGTTTTTGCCCGGCTTGAGCGTGGTGCTGCCGGACATCCGTGCCTCTTTGCCTTCGCAGCCGTTATCGAGCAGCGCCATCATCTGGCGGTAGATGGTTTGCTGGTCGAGGCGATAGAGCGGCGAGAATTCCCAGATGAGGATTTTCGGCGGCTTCTTCTGGAAGTCTTCACTGCCCAGGTACTGCAGCATCGAACCTTCCAGACCACCGCCGGGGAAAGCGACGTTGAGAATGTCGGCACCGATGGCCTCTTCGAGGAACCCGGCGAAGTTGTAGTTCTTGCCACTGTGGCTGGTGCCGACCAGGGTAATTTCCGGGTTGCCGGAATCACCGAACAGGTCGCCGTCTGCCGCTTCGCCTTTAGGCTCGGTGGTGAACTGGTCCATGTACTGGATCGCGTAACTGGTACCGCAGAGCTGCCCGGCCATGTTGTGCAGGGTGCCGGTCTTGCCCATGCGCCCGGACCGCTTGGTCTCGAATTCGCGCTTGGGAATGCCGGCGAAGGCCGGGAGCTGCTTGACCTTCTCGGCGACGATTTTCGCCGTGCGCTGGGCACCGTAAGGCGTCCAGTGCTGGTCGCCACGGAAGTAGAAATCGTGGGCGGGCAGGGTGTCTGGCAGCGATTCGTTAGTCAGTGGCGACAGGTCCGGCACCACATAGCCCATCTCGGCAAAACGCCCGAGCATGCCCTGGTAATTTTTCAGCGCCTTGTCGTAATCGAACGCGGCTTTTTCTTGCGGGTTGAGCTTGTTGCGGTTCACCAGACCACGGGTCGGCTGATACACCACCACCAGTTCAACACCTTTGCTCTTGAAGGCGTCGTGCAGTTGCTTGAGCCGGCGATAGCCTTCGGGCGTGGTGTTGAATTCGGTGCGCAGGTCTTCCTGGGTGCGGAACAACCAGTCGCCTTGCGCTTGCACCAGGGTGGTGAAGTTTTGCTGATAACGCGTAGTGTAGTTCTTCGCGTCGTGCGCTTCCGGGCATAGGTTGCAGCAGGGTTCGGCGCTGAAGTTCGGTGTCTTGGCGTCGTCTGCACTCGCCGTAAAGCTTACGGCAGACATCGCGGCAGTCAGGCCGGCGAGGCTGAACAGTTTGATCAAATGGGGTTTCATGAAAGTCATCCTCAGTCGCGCATTTCGGTCTGGCGTTCGACGGGGTCGATCAGCACGGCTTTCTGTTGGCGCACCAGCAGGTCGAGGATTTCGTCCTGGCGTTCGCCAAGGATTCCCGAGAAGCTGATGCCGCTGGATTTGGTCGGGGCGAGCATCGACACCCGGTACAGCTCGACGCTCAATGGCGAGTCGATGGACAGCGGTCCGCTGCCATTGGCCGCCAGTTCGCCGCCGACGACGATCAGCGAGACCTCGGCATCGAACGGGTCGAGCTTGATGTCGCGGTCGGTGTCGGTGAGGTCCTTGATGTGCCCGTAGACCCCGGTCAGGCCGTTGTTCATGGCGACGTTTTCGTAGAGGCGAATGTTCACGCTGTTACGAATGCGGATGCCGTGGCGCTGGTTGCTGATCACCTTGTTGCCCCACAGCAGGTTGTCGGCGCTCTCGTAGAGGGTGATGCCGTCGGTGTGGTTGCGGTAGATCTCGTTGTAGGCGATCAGGTTGTTGACGCTGTTACGGTCGATCACCAGCCCCGAGAGGTGGTTGTCGTAACTGCGGTTGTTGAAGATGAAGCTGTCGTTCACTTCGCGGGAAATGATGATGCCGTGCTTCTTCTTCGTTCCATGCACCGTGTTGTCGGCGATGATCAAGCCGTGTGAACGGTCGTGGGGGTCGATGCCGTAGACGATGTTGTCGCGGTAGGTGTTGCCCTTGACCACGAAGTCGCGGGTTTCATAGCAGTAGAAGCCGTACCACATGTCCGAGAACTCTGAGCCGATGATCCAGCCGGTCGGTTCCGGGCGCTTGAGTACCTTGGCCATGTTCGGCGTGTACTGGGAAATACTCACCCCGTAGGACTTACTGTTGGAGTAACCGAAACTGGCCAGCTTGCTGTTGACGATGTAGGTCTGCGTGCCGCCCCAGGACAGCAGGAACGGACGGAAGTCCTTGGGCGAACGGAAGCTCGCCGGGCCGTTGTCTTTCTCGCGCCAGCCAGTGATTTTGCTGTCACGCACAAACAGCTGGCCGTCGTTGATCATGAACGAGCCGGCCTCTTCGGACAGGCGCAACTCCTGGGTCTGTTGGTCGATTTCAAGGATGCCTTTTTGCCCGACCACAATCGGCAGCCTGGCGAGGAACACGCCGGGCGAGGTCTCGCTGAAGTATTGCTTGGGCAGCTTCTGAGTCAGGTTCTTGAGGTTGACGTAACCGTCGTCGATGAAGATCGCCTGAGGAATGCCGTGTTGACGTACCACCCATTCAGCCATCTTGTTATCGCCGCCGATGAAGTCCTTCAAGGCGTCTTCCTGCATCATCCGGCGCACGCTGACTTTGCCGGCCTTGCTGCGCACGATCTTCGCCGCGACGGCTTGCGCGGTGTAGCCGGACAGGTCGGGCAGTTTTGGTGCCGCCAGTTCCAGTGATGTGGTCGGCGCGCTGCTGACGGTGTAGGTCTTGGCCTGTTGCAGTCCTTTGGCCACGATCGCTTGCTGCCCTTTTGGGGCAGGAGCTGCCGGCTCAACGCTGGCGAACACCGCTGAGCTGGTCAGCAGCATCGCGCCGACCAGCAGGCTGAGCGAGCCTTTGAGCGCAGGGTTGTTCATCTGGGGCACTCCCTTGGCGGCTCGCATCAGAAGCGCCAGATCACGTCGATGAACGCACGGTGCATGTACGAGTCGACCTGTTTGCCGTAGGCATCGCCCGGCTTGAACACACCGCCACGAAAGCGCACCAGCGCCGAGGGCTCATCGATTGACTGACTCAAACCGGCCGGCAGCAGGCCTTGCTTGAAGTACTTGGTGACCACCAGATCCACTTCCTGGCCGAGGTCGGTCTTGCCATCCACCAGCGGCAACGAGGTGCTGGACAGCAGCGCGCCGGTGACGTCGTCGTAGTTGTTCTCCACCGCGTTGATGCCGTTGCTGCCGACCGGCTTGTTGCCGTCGACGCGCCAGAACTTGTGGTAGACCAGGCTGGCGTCGTAATCGTCCTGCAGCATCCAGGAGCCGAACAGCGTGGCGCTCTGCATGTTGTTCATGTCGCTACGGAAGGCCTCGCCAAAGCGGTGAACCCGCGAGCGCGTACCGGTGTAGTTCGAGCGGTTACTCTGTAAACCGTTTTGCTCGTAATCGGCGCTGGCACGGGCGTAGGCCGCGCCGACTTGCCATTGCGGATCGAGGCGCAGACGCACGCCGAGGTCGGTGGCCCAGCCGCTGACGTCGCCGTTTTTCGAGGCATCGATCGGGCGGCTGCCATCGGCATTCAATGGATTGACGGTGTCACGGTTGCCGCTCATGCCGGTGAGGCTGGCCCAGTAGTTGACGGTGTTGGTGTTGCGCCAGTTGTAGGCATCGCTGTTGGCTTCCACGCCGAGCCAGCTCAGGTCGCCGTTTTGTTTCTTGGCGAGCGAGTCAGGGGCTTCGCCGGGTGTCGGGAAGTCGAGCTTGCCGTCATCATGGGTGTGATGGGCACGCAGCCCGACCCATTGACCAGGCGTCCATTGGGTTGCGATATCGCCGAACACGTGCAGGCGATCCTTGTCCTTGGGCGCCAATTCGGTGAGGTCGGTGCGGTACTCGCTGAAGCGTTCGGCGACACCGACGTTGGCGCGCAACAGGGTGGTGTCGAAGGTCCAGTTCAGCGCTTCGATGTTGGTGTCGCGCCATTGGCCGTCGTCGTTGCGCAGGCGTTGGCGACCGAGTTTCAGCTGCTCGCCGGGGTAGGGCGTCAGGCCGCTGTAACCGATCCAGAACTCACGCATTGCCAGGTAATTTTTCTTGCTCTGGCGGCCGTTGTTGCCGCTGCTCTGGGCGCCTTGCGTATCGGACTGCAAGGTGTCGGTTTCGATGATGTCGGTCGCAGTCACCGCCTGGCCCATCGCGTAGGCGCTCCAGTTGCCGCTTTCACCGTAGACCCATGGACGCAGGTCCAGGGCAACGCCGTTGACGTCGCCGCCGGGCTTGGTGCCAAGGTCGCTGTCGTCTTCGGACTGGCCAGTGACTTTCACTTCCAGGCCGTAGTTCTTGGTGTCAGTCATCGCGGCCAATGTCGGGCAGGACCACAACAGGGCGAAGGTCAGGCCGATTCCGGCTTGAACGAATGGATTGAGCTTCATAGAGATTCCTCGCCGTCTTTTTCTTGCAGGGCCTCGACTTGCAACGTGCTATGGCTCGAGGCGCCACGTGTGGCCTGTTCCTGTTTCAACAGACGTTGGGCCTCGGCCAGCTGCGCAGGCGGCAATTGGGTTTCGAGTGTTTGCGCCAGCTCAGTGGCTTGCGGGGTGTTTTGTGTCTTGGCCAACTGGCTGAAGACATAGGCGTTGAGCGGGTTGGGCTTGGTGCCCTTGCCTTGGGAAAACAACTGGGCGATGGCGAAGTCGGCACTGTTCTGGCCGTTGCGCGCAGCGGTCAGCAAGTGGTCCAGGGCTTTTTGCGAATAGACCTTGCCCAGGTAGCCACGGCGGTAGATCTGGCCGAGGTAGTAATCGGCGGCGACTTCCTTGCCCACGGCTTTCTGGAAATGTGCTTCGGCGACCTTGGCGTCGGCCGGCACCCACTTGCCTTCGTAGTAGAGTTTGCCCAGCAACAGTTCGGCGCGCGGCTGATCGGCGGCTCGGCCGTTTTCGAGGTATTCCATCATCTTGGCGACGTCACCCAGTTCGGGGAAGTCGTAGAGCAACTGCGCCAGGCTGACCCAGGACGCCGGGTAGCCGGGGGCGATTTGCTCGAGCATGGCTTGCGCGGTTTTTTCGTCCGGTTTGCCAAGGCTGGCATCGCCGAGCACGCGGGCCACGCTGTCCATGCGTTGGGCGGAAACTTTGCCAAGGCTGTAACCGGCTTGCAGTTGCTTGAGCAGTTGCGCCTGTAGTTCCGGTTGGGCACGTTTCTGATAGACCGTGGCCAGCTCGACGTAGCAGATGTCGGTGGTGTTCAGCGACGCTTTGCAGATGCGTTCGACGTCATCCAGGTGCTGGTCGTAAGTGCCTTGCGTGCGATACAGCAGCACTTGCGCCAGACCGGCTTCCGGATAGCGGGCGGCGCGCCATTGGTTGATCTGCTGCTGGGCGTTGATGTTCGGGAAGCTGTGGGGATATTGCAGGTACAGCATGGCCAATGGGATCAGGGTGTTGCCTTCGCCATTGGCAAAGGCTTTCTTCAGCAGGCCTTCGGCCTCGTGTTGCTCGGCTTCGGTCGATCCCGGTTTGGCCACCAGCAGACGACCCAGGCGCGCTTGTGCTCGCGGCGAGGTATCGGCGGCGGCGCGGTAGGTGGCTTCGGCGGCTTTGATCTGCGCCGGGTTGCGGCTTTCCACCTGGATATCGGCCAGCCCGACCTGTGCTTCGCTGTAACCCAGGTCGGCCAGTTGTTTGTAGTTCTGCTGCGCGAGCGCAGTGTCGCCGCGCTTCAGGGCTTCATTGGCCAGACGCTGGTCGGGCAGGCCGGCGCAACCGGCCAGGCTCACCGCAAGAGCGACTGCGCACAGTGTTCCCATGTGGGAGCGCGGTGTTCTGAGGATAGGTGGAGTGGTCACAGGCATGTCCTCCGCTTAAAGACCCGCGGCCATGGCTTTGTCGATCAGCCAGTTCAAGGACGGGCCGCGGTTGCTGCTGACTTCTGTCGGGCGACCGGCGAAGGTGCTGTCCAGTGGCGCGTCAGGCTTGATCTGCACGCGGATGTCGGACGACAGGTCTTCGCTTTTCAGGCTGGTGCTGCTGACGATGGTGCCGGTGCGCGTAGCGTCTTCGCCGGCGATCTGGAAGCTCACTTTCGTACCCGGACGCACGTCAGCGAACTGGCGATAGGAGAAGCGTGCTTCGACACTGGCCTGGCTGCCCTGCGGCACCAGTTTGAAGATCACGTCGCCTTTGCTGGCGTACTGACCGTCGGCGACCATTTGTTGGGCCACGGTGCAATCGCACGGCGAGGTGAGGGTGCCGGTCATCTGCTTGCCGAACAGCTCTTCAACCTTGGCCGGCTGCAACTGGTTTTCGTCCAGATGACCCTTGAGCACGTCGAGCATGCTGGTACTGAACGTCGCCAGTGGCGCGCCCTTGGCCGCAACGCCATCGGTCTTGATCAGGCTTTGTACGGTGCCATCGCGAGGCATGGTGACGTTCATGCCGGAAACACTGACCAGACCGGCCTGGGCGTGGCTGACGAAGTACATGCCGTACACCGATTTGAAAACGAAGCCGAACGCTGCGAGGCCGACGACGAAAATCCCCAGGCTGAAGGTCACTGCCCGCAAGCGCCCGAAAGCGCTCATGCCGTGGCCACCGTCCTTGAGCTTGCGCGCCTTGGTGAAGTTGTCGCGTTGCAGGGTCGCCAGCACGTCGCCCATGGTCACGATGTCACCGGACAGGTGCGACGTGATCAGGTGGCGCAGGGTCGAGATGTCCTGCGGTTCGAGGTTCTGGAACTGGCAACCGGTGCGGCCGGTCTGGCGGTCGAACGAGCGAATCTGTATCTCGACGTCCATGGCCAGGCCGAGGTTGTCGATCAAGAATTGCAGTCGGCCCTTGTGCACATCCCCGACCTTGAGCAGTACTTGGCCGGCATTGAAGCTCAGGCCACCGGCGGACAGGTCGATGAGGCGTGCGTCCACAGGCGTACGGTCGGGTCCGAAGAAGCGCAACTTGGCCGGGATTTTCACCCGGGCGTGTTGGCGTTGGGCTTCGGATTCATGCACTACGTTGATGTTCGCGGCGGTATTCATAGGGGGTATTTCCTCGTTAATTCAGGCAAGGCAGGTCAGACCATCAACAGCAGCACGGCGACGAAGATGCTGCCGGCGGAGAAGGTCATGGTCCGAGACGACCAGGTGTTGAACCAACGTTGAAAGCTGGCCAGATCACGGGTCAATTTGGTGTCCTGACGGGTCCAGGACTGTTGGTCGAGGCGGAAGAACACGTAGATCTTCACCAGCGCGCCAACGATCTGGTTGTAATAAAGAATCGCCGGGTAGGCCGGGCCGATCTTGTGTCCCGAGCAGGAGAGCAACAGAGTCAGGATCAGGCGGGTGATGCCGATCCACAGCAGGTACACGAGGATGAACGCAGTGCCGTATTTGAAGCTGGCGATCAGTGCCACGGTCAGGCCCAGCAGCGAGGTCCACATCGACACGCGTTGGTCGAACAGCACCACCGAGGTGAACAGGCCCAGGCGTTTCATCCCCAGGCCCAGTGCCCGGGAGTTCTGCCGCAGGTTGTTGCCGTACCAGCGGAACATCAGCTTGCGGCTGGCCTTGATGAAGCTCTTTTCCGGCGGGTGTTCAACGGTGTTGATCGCAGCGTCAGGCACGTAGAAGGTGTCGTAACCCAGGCGCATCAGGCTGAACCAGCTGGACTTGTCGTCGCCGGTGAGAAACTTGAAACGGCCCAGGCGCCAGTGTTGCAGCGAGTCGCTTTCGACGTCGGCGATGAAGTCCGGGTCGGTGACCACGCTGGCGCGAAATACCGACATGCGCCCGGTCATGGTCAGCACGCGCTTGGACAGGGCCATCGAGCACATGTTGATGTGACGCTGGGCGAAGCGCAGCTTGTGCCATTCGCTCATGATGTAGCCGCCGCGCACTTCGCAAAACTCGTTGGTGGTCAGGCCGCCGACATTGCCGAACAGCTGGAACCACGGCACGGTTTTACGTACTACGCCTTCGGCAAGCACGGTGTCGCCATCGATCACCGCCACGACCGCGCGGTCGTCCGGCAGGTGGCGCGAGATGGCGCGGAAACCGAAGGCCAGGCCATCGCGTTTGCCGGTGCCGGGGATGCGCACGAAGTCGAGCTTGACCCGGTCCGGCGGGTTCATTTTGGCCCAGAGGCTTTTCACCAACAGCTCATCGGACATTTCCACGATCGAGCAGACCACGGTGGTCGGAAGCTCGCACTCGATCGCTTCGCGAATCACCGAGCTGTAGACCTGGGCGGTGGTCAGCGCGTCGATACGAAAACTGGTGACCATCAAAAACACGTGGGACGGGTCTGCCGTCTTGCCGAGCTTGCGCACTTTGCGCCGCAGGTGCGGGTAGACCACGTAGAGAAACAGCATGCCGCGCAGAAAGTGCGTGGCACCCATCGAATAGCGCCAGATACCAACGGCGCCAATCAGGAAAATGAAGTCCTTGGACTGCGAGTCGAAAGTGCTCACAGGCAGCGCCATGGCGATGCCCATCAATAAACTGAGGTAAAACAGCCAACCGGCAGCCTGAAGTAGGCGGTGCTTTAGCCTGTGCATAATCTGCATCCATTGTGTTTCGGCGATGAGCAGTCGTAGGCGCTGGCAGAACCAGCGCCTACGGGGAACGGCGGTTACCAGCAGATACCTTCGGTGCGGCCACTGACGCTGGTGGCTTTGGACATGAAGCCGACCAGGTCGACCACTTGCTTGCCGTGCGGCGCGGTCTCGGCCAGGGCGCGGAACTTCTCGTCGCGGTTGCCGAGGATGATCACGTCGGAGTTGTCGATCACCGAGTCGAAGTCCGAGTTGAGCAAGGACGAGACGTGAGGAATCTTCGACTCGATGTAATCCTTGTTCGCACCGTGGACGCGGGCGTATTCGACGTTGCTGTCGTAGATGCTCAGGTCGTAACCCTTGCCGATCAGCATTTCCGCCAGCTCCACCAGCGGGCTTTCGCGCAGGTCATCGGTGCCGGCCTTGAAGCTCAGGCCGAGCAGGGCGACTTTGCGTTTGTCGTGGCTGGAAACGATGTCAAAGGCGTTCTGCACCTGGGATTCGTTACTGCGCATCAGCGAGTTGAGCAGCGGCGCTTCGATGTCCAGGGAGCTTGCGCGGTAGGTCAGGGCGCGCACGTCCTTCGGCAGGCACGAGCCACCAAATGCGAAGCCCGGGCGCATGTAGTACTGGGACAGGTTGAGGGTCTTGTCCTGGCAGACCACTTCCATCACTTCGCGACCATCGACACCGACCGCTTTGGCGATGTTGCCGATCTCGTTGGCGAAGGTCACTTTGGTGGCGTGCCAGACGTTGCAGGTGTACTTGATCATCTCGGCGACTTCGATGTCCTTGCGGATGATCGGCGCGTCGAGCTCTTCGTACAGCGATTGCAGAACGTCACCGCTGGCCTTGTCGAACTCACCGATGACCGTCATCGGTGGCAGGTCGTAGTCCTTGATCGCGGTGCTTTCACGCAGGAACTCAGGGTTCACGGCAACGCCGAAATCGACGCCGGCCTTTTTGCCCGAGCAGTCTTCGAGGATCGGAATCACCACGTTTTTCACGGTGCCCGGCAACACGGTGCTGCGGACCACGATGGTGTGGCGGGTGGTTTTGTCACGCAGGACAAAGCCGATCTCGCGGCACACCGATTCGATGTAGTTGAGTTCCAGATCGCCGTTCTTCTTGCTCGGTGTACCGACGCAGATCATCGACAGGTCGGTGTCACGGATGGCTTCTGCGAAGTTGGTGGTGCCGCGCAGACGACCGGTATGAATGCCCTGGGTCAGCAGCTCGCCCAGACCCGGTTCAACGATCGGAGATTTACCGGCATTGATCAGGTCGATCTTGTCTTTGGAAATGTCCACGCCAACCACGTCGTGGCCTCGTGCAGACAGGCAACCGGCACAGACTGCGCCGACGTAACCCAAACCAAATATGCTGATGCGCATCGCAATTACCTCTGTATTGATCACGCCATTAAAGGCGCGAAGTTAATAGTGTTCAGCGGTCGAAGTGCACTCGGAAGTGTGGACGGCAGGCGCCACAGTACCGTGTGCAGGCATACTCAATTCCGAGTGTCTAAATAAGTGCACTCAAGGTGTGCGAAACTTGGCCTGATAGTGAAGGCGTGCCCTGAACTGCAGCCGGCATTTCTTTTGAATACCGTGGTGCAAAAGGCTGGTGGTACTTGAAAGTTGGCATAAAGCCAGCAATATCAAGCACTCAGGTGCTCAGGTGAGCACGTTTACAGGGGGGCAGCCTTGGCCTTGTAGGGGATAGTAATGGTGCGTTATCTCCTGTTATTGCAAATAAGTGGCCTGAAAGCAAAGTTGAACATGACAACTTGGCGATAGGGCCTGCACGCTGTGTAAGTTATCTCGTACACGCTCAGAGATAATCGTTACCGGTGGTATGAGCGGTGTATTTTCAGATAGTTCATGGCGGCTTATCCCGATTTTTGAAATTTCCTGAAATATTGCAAAAGATGGCACTGCTCTCATATTGATAGCACTTGCCGTTTCGACCTTTATTAATAGGGAGTTAATTAACGTGAATAGTTTTTTGCCACTACGCTTGAAAAAAATGCGTGCCACTACTGAAAAAATTCACGCTTGTCGAGTGAAAGAAATTTCATAAATGGAATTGATGTGTTTTTGGCGCCAGAAAAATGACGAATTAGGCGGGGGAGATGTAGGGGGAAACCACGTTTCGGCGCACGCACATTGATCAATGTCGTGCGCCATCGTGATGCTTTATTCGGGGGCGTGGTCGCGCAGGAAAACCAGGTTGTCGGGTTTCGACTGTTCGGCGCTGTAGCGGTAACCCTGCACATCAAATTGCTTGAGCGCAGCCGGGTCGTTGATGCGTTCCTGGATCACGAAACGGCTCATCATCCCGCGGGCTTTCTTCGCGTAGAAGCTGATGATCTTGTACTGGCCGTTCTTCAGGTCCTTGAACTCGGTGTTGATGATCCGGGCGTTCAAGGCACTGCGTTTGACCGCCGAGAAGTACTCGTTGGAGGCGAGGTTGAGCAGCACGTCATCGCCTTGCTCGGCCAGGGCTTCGTTCAGCCATTCGCTGATTTGCGTGCCCCAGAAGGCGTACAGGTCCTTGCCGCGGGCATTGGCCAGTTTGGTGCCCATCTCCAGCCGATACGGTTGCATCAGGTCCAGCGGGCGCAGCAGGCCGTAGAGGCCCGAGAGCATGCGCAAGTGTTGCTGGGCGTAGTCGAAATCGGCTTCGCTGAAGGTCTGGGCATTCATGCCGGTGTACACGTCACCCTTGAACGCCAGCAGCGCCTGCTTGGCATTGGCTGGCGTAAACGCCGGGGTCCAGCTGCCGAAGCGTGCAGCGTTGAGGCCGCCGATCTTGTCGGAAACGTGCATCAACTCGCTGATCTGTGCCGGGCTCAGCTCGCGCAATTGCAGGATCAGCTCCTGGGAATGGTCCAGGTATTGCGGTTGAGTGAAACGCTGGGTGGCCGGCGGTGTTTCGTAATCGAGGGTCTTGGCGGGGGAAATCACCATCAGCATGAAGTCGTCTCCTTTAATCGTGCGGGGATTCTAGGGGGTTGTCCCGGTTGACTCCAGCTATGGAAGTGATAGCTGATCGGTGGTGTCGAGTCCTTTGTGGCGAGGGAGCTTGCTCCCGTTGGGCTGCGAAGCGGCCCTGAAGTTTGCAACTTCATCATGTCAGGCAAATCGTGGTCGCTGGCTTTGCGACCGCTTCGCGATCGAGCGGGAGCAAGCTCCCTCGCCACATTGGGTACGCAGGCGCAGCAGGGGGGGTCGCAAGATCAGCTATAGTGCCGCGCGGGTTTTGTTATGGAGACATCCCTTTGCGTATCGCTTTACTGTTTTGTGCCTGGTTGTTCAGCGTGAGTGCCTATGCCGCGCCCAACGACCCTGCCACGCTGGACCGCAGCACCTGGCCGGAGCAACTGGGCAGCCCGACCCTGTTCGATGTCGCTTCACGTGCGGAAATCCTCACCTTCGCCCGGGCCTTGCTCGCCAGTGAAGCGCTGGATGAAGCTGCTTTAAAGCAGCGCCTGGGGTTGCGGATGATCAACCTCGAGTCGATCAACACGCTGCGCGCGCGTATGTGGAAGCGTTTGCTTGCCAACTATAACTTTGCCCAGCAGAGCTGCGATCAGGATGCGTCCTTCTGTTTTCTGGTCGAAGACATGGACACCCTGCGCGAGCAGGCCGCCAAGTTCGAACTCGGCGAAGAGTCCTATTACGCCCGCTGGGCCGAGCCGAGCCGGCGTTTTCACGAGCGCTATCTGGACGAACAATTGCGCAAGGCCGCGCTGTTCCCGCAGACCAGCAGCGAAGTCGAACTGTTTGGCGACTACGAGCGTAACGGTGATGAACTCAACGATCGGCTGTTTGTGCTGAGTTTCGATAGCGCCGCCAACCTCGCGCCGGACAACACAGCGTGGCTGGCCGAGTACCTGCGCAAGGCGAACCTGAGCGGGACCTTTTTTGTACTGGGCAGCGATATCCAGAACCGCTTGGCACAGCATTCGGTGGCCGAGCTGCAAACGTTGTACTCAAAGCAATGCATCGGGGTGCAGGGCTGGGAATTTCGCTCCCACAGCCATTGGCAGGATTGGCAGTATTCAGTGACTCGCAGCGTCGAATTGGTGAAGAGCAAACTGCCGGAAAACTTCGTGCCGTTGTTCCGCCCGCCGAATGGCCAGCGTCGCGCCGATGCGCAGGGTTTCTTCAAGGCTCAGGGGGTGCAGGTTGCGCTGTGGGACATCGATCCTGCGGACGGCAGTCGGCAGCTCACGGCTGAGCAGAGCGCACAGCGGGTGCTGACATTGATGCTGCTGTGGCGCCACGGGGTGATCAATTTCAACGCCAAACAGGACGTGGTGAAAACGGCAATGCCCTGGCTGCTGATGCACACCGCGCAAAGCGGGATCGGCTGGGAAGATTGTCAGGAGGCTTTTCGCTGAAACGCGGAACCCAGTAAACAGTGGGGCAGGGGGAATTTCAGAAGGGATTTCGATACAGACGGACTTCCGACTTTAACGGTGCCGGCGCGGCGCGCCAAGGGCTTTTCGTCACTCTGAAAAATAAACTTCAAAAAAGCGTCAAAGTGCTTTTTTCTGTCATGGGTTTTGGAGTATTACGAAGACAGACCGCCGAAACCTGCAACACAGGTGGCGTCTTCCAAGACCCCGTGTGTGCAGTTCACTTGAGTCGTGCAGTTCATTTGAGTACGACAGGTGAATTCGGTGGCCACTTCGAGGCGCAGCACTGTCATGGTATTGCGTCGACTGGCTCCCACAAAGGTGACCGAGTATGGATGATCACGGACGTAGCCCCTCCAACCTGCCAATCCTTTATGTACTCGATACCAACGTATTGATCCACGATCCAAACGCGCTCCTGAACTTCGAAGAACACCACGTTGCCATCCCGATGACCGTCCTTGAAGAGCTGGACAAGCTCAAGAGCGGCCATCACAGCGTTGCGGCCGAATGTCGTCAGGCCATTCGGCTGATCGACAACACACTGGGCGACGCCTCTCCCGAAGACGTTGAACAGGGTGTACCGATCCAGCGCGGAAAAAGCGGGCCCAAGGGTTTGCTGTCGATTCTGATGAGCAAGCGTACCGAGCCGAACATCGTTCTGCCCGAACACTTGAACGACAACATCATCATCAACCAGTTGATCGACCTGCACGCGCGGGACAAGGAACTGCGCGTGGTGCTGGTGACCAAAGACATCAACATGCGCCTCAAGGCCCGGGCCTGCGGGATTGCGGCCGAGGACTACAGCACTGACCAGTTGGTTGACGACGTGTCGTTGCTGCCCAACGGGTATCACAACATGACGGGCTCGTTCTGGGACCGTGTGAGCAAGGTCGAAACCCGTCAGGACCATGGCCGCACCTGGCACCAGGTGCAACTGATCGACAACCTGCCGGCCGTGCATATCAACGAGTTCATCATCGACGAACAGGGATTTGTCGGCTGGATCAAGGAAATCCAGGTCGATAAGCTGCTGATCCTCGACCTGCATCAGGAACCCCTGTTGCACCAGGAAGCCTGGGGCCTGAAACCACGCGACATCTATCAGAGCCTGGCGCTGTACGCCTTGCTCGACCCGGACATTCACCTGGTCAACCTGTCGGGTGCTGCGGGTTCGGGTAAAACCATCCTGGCGCTGGCTGCGGCAATCGAGCAGACCATGGTCAGCAAGCGCTACCGGCGCATCATCGCCACCCGTAGCGTGCAGGGGCTGGACCAGGAGATCGGTTTCCTGCCGGGCACCGAAGCAGAAAAAATGGAGCCTTGGCTGGGCGCCATCACCGATAACCTCGAAGCCTTGCACATGGATGACGAAAGCACCCATGGCAGCGTCGACTACATCCTCAGCAAAGTGCCGTTGCAGTTCAAATCCCTCAACTACATCCGGGGCCGCAGCTTCCAGCAAAGCCTGATCCTGATCGACGAATGCCAGAACCTCACGCCGCACCAGATGAAAACCATCATCACTCGTGCCGGCGCCGGTTCCAAAGTGGTGTGCCTGGGCAACCTGGCGCAGATCGACACCCCTTACCTGTCCGCGACCAGCTCTGGGCTGACTTACCTGACTGAACGCTTCAAGGACTTCCCCAACGGGGTGCACATCACCCTGCAAGGGGTGCCACGTTCGATTCTGGCCGAATACGCCGAATCGCATTTGTAAATGTCCCACCAGAACCGGGCGGCCCCAAAGCCGCCCGGTTTTTTATGCCCGACGACCATCCCCTCCTGTAGGAGCAAGGCTTGCCCGCGATACCGACGACGCGGTCTGTCAGATGTAACGCGTCATCGTTCATCGCGGGCAAGCCTTGCTCCTACAGGGGCGTATCGATTCAACAATCAAACTCGCGAAAAATTGACCCACGGGTTTACAATCGGTGCTCCTGATCAGGAGTAAGGCTGTGCTGACTCATCTCGATTCCCAAGGTCGCGCCAATATGGTCGACGTCACCGAAAAAGCCGTGACGTTCCGTGAAGCCACGGCCGAAGCGCTTGTGCGTATGCTCCCTGAAACCCTGCAAATGATTGTCAGCGGTGGTCACCCCAAAGGTGACGTGTTTGCCGTGGCGCGCATTGCCGGTATTCAGGCGGCGAAGAAAACCTCCGATTTGATCCCGCTGTGCCATCCGCTGATGCTCACCAGCGTCAAGGTCGAACTGAGTGCCGAAGGCCTCGATGCGGTGCGCATCGTCGCCCGCTGCAAATTGTCCGGACAGACCGGGGTTGAAATGGAAGCACTGACCGCGGCCAGTGTCGCCGCATTGACGATCTACGATATGTGCAAGGCCGTGGACCGAGGCATGGTCATCGAAACCGTGCGCCTGCTGGAGAAGCTCGGCGGTAAGAGCGGGCACTATCAGGTGGCCGATCAATGAAGCTGACCGTGAAGTTTTTTGCCCGTTACCGCGAGGCGCTGGGTATTGATTCGTTGAGCGTCGAAGGTGATTTCGCTTCGGTCGACGATGTGCGTTTGCTGCTGGCGCAACGCGAGGGCGCCGAGGTGCTGAGCGAGCAGAACCTGATGTGCGCGCGTAATGAAGACTTGTGCCAGCTCGACGAACCGCTCGTTGATGGTGATGAAGTGGCGTTTTTCCCCACCGTTACCGGAGGCTGATCCATGGCGATTCGCGTGCAGTCCACGGCGTTCGACCCTGGCGCTGAAGTCAATGCGATGCACGCGGCGAATGTCGGCGTCGGTGCAGTGGTGAGTTTTGTCGGTTATGTCCGCGACTTCAACGACGGGCTCGATGTGGCCGGGATGTTTCTTGAGCACTACCCGGGCATGACCGAAAAGGCCCTCGGCAAGATTGTCGTCGAGGCCGAGCAACGCTGGCCGTTGCTCAAACTGGAAGTGCTACATCGCGTCGGCGCATTGGAGCCGGGCGAACCGATCGTCTTCGTCGGCGCTGCCAGCGCCCATCGCCAGGCGGCATTCGACGCCTGCGCCTTTGTCATGGACTACCTGAAAACCCGCGCACCGTTCTGGAAAAAAGAAACCACCAACGACGGCCCGCGCTGGGTGGAAGGGCGCGACAGTGATCATGCGGCGGCTGATCGCTGGAAGAAGTAGTCCCTCAGCGCTCTTGAGTACGTCATCGCGGGCAAGAACTAGGCGTCCCCCCGCTCCTACAGGTGTTGAGTCGACCGCGTATTCGCGAACGACATAAAACCGTAGGAGCAAGGCTTGCCCGCGATGAGGCCAACAGACGCGCCCAAACTCTCTCTGATTCACTGCCCGACCGAGGCGCAAAGAACTGCGCACGCCCGATTGACGGAAAATACATAAAAGTCCAGTATGGAATTATAAGTACAAAAAAGGCGTTTCCCGTTTCACTTTCTTCTGTCTTGCCAAACCAACAACAACCCGCGAGAAAACGAACATGAAGAAGCTCCCCCTGATCGGTGGCCTGGCCCTGAGCCTGTTGGCGTGCAGCAGTCTGTTTGCCGCCGAGAAAACCCTGCGCATTGGTATCGAAGCGGCCTATCCGCCGTTTGCCTCCAAGACTTCGGATGGAAAAATCACCGGTTTCGACTACGACATCGGCAACGCGTTGTGCGCCCAGATGAAGGTCAAGTGCGAGTGGGTCGAGGGCGAGTTCGATGGTTTGATTCCTTCGCTCAAGGTGAAGAAAATCGACGCTGCGCTGTCGTCCATGACCATTAACGAAGACCGTAAAAAGTCGGTGGATTTCACCCACAAGTACTACTTCACCTCATCGCGGCTGGTGATGAAAGACGGTGCGGTGGTTGATGACCAGTACGCAAGCCTCAAGGGCAAGACCATTGGTGTGCAACGGGCAACCACCACCGACCGTTACGCCACGGAAGTCTTCGAGCCCAAGGGCATCAAGGTGGCGCGCTACAGCAACAATGAAGAGATCTACATGGACCTGGCCGCCGGGCGTCTGGATGCCATTTTCGCCGATACCATTCCGCTGAGCGACTTCCTGTCGATGCCACGCGGCAAGGGCTACGCCTTTGTCGGGCCGGAGCTCAAGGATCCGAAATATGTGGGTGAGGGCGCCGGGATTGCGGTGCGCAAGGGCAACACCGAATTGGTTAGCCAACTGAACAATGCCATCGATGGGATTCGCGCCAATGGCGAATACCAGAAGATTGAAGCCAAGTACTTCAAATCGGATATCTACGGCGATTGATTGATCTGTGGCGAGGGAGCTTGCTCCCGCTGGGGCGCGAAGCGGCCCTGAACTCAGGCAGTGCGCTTTGTCAGGTACAAAGCGTTTGCCGGCTTCACGACTGCTTCGCAGCCGAGCGGGAGCAAGCTCCCTCGCCACATGGCTAATCTCAGCCTTTCAACTCTTTCAAATGCTTGTACACCGTCGCCCGTCCCATGTTCAGCACGTTGGCTACATAGTTGGAAGCGCTTTTGCCTTTGAAGGCGCCTTCGGCGTGCAACGCCAGCACCAGCTCGCGTTTGTGCTCGCGAGTCAGCATATTCAGACCCAATTGTCGCTCTCGCAGCCAGTTATGCAGGAAGGTGTTGATGCGCTCCTGCCAGTCGTCGCGAAACAGCGCGTCAGGTTGCGGGATCAATTTACTCGGTGAGAGAAACAGGTCCAGCGCCGCCTTGGCGTTTTCAAACAGCGAGATATTCAGGTTGATGCACAGCACGGCAATCGGACGCCCTTCGCTGTCGCGCAGCACGCTGCTGAGGCTGCGGATTTTTTGCCCATCCCAATTGAGCTTTTCGTACGGACCGATATTCCGCTCGCTGATTTCTTCGCTGAGCATGTCTTCCAGTGCGGCATCGTCACCGACTTCACGCTTGGACAGGTTGTTGGCGATGTAGTCGATTTTCTGCGTGCGCAGGTCGTGCAGCACCACCTCGGCGTGGGGGAAAAACAGCGTGGCAATGGCGTCGGCGATCGCCCGGTAGTTATCCAGTGCGGGATCTTGAAGAGGTGGAATCATGGGTGTTGCTCCAGGCAATCAGCGCCCTGTAGAAAAAGGGCGCTGGGAGTTTGCCGTAATCGGGGGCAGACGTCACCCCGCAGGCAGGTTCAGCCAAGGCGGGAAGGCGAGAGCATCGCGGCGCTGAGGCCAAAGCGACTGAGCTCTTCCGGCAAGGCTTCGCCACGAACCAACGCGGCACTGGCCTGGCCCATGGCGGGCGAGGTTTGAATGCCGTAACCGCCCTGCGCAGCGACCCAGAATAGCCCCGGTACATGCGGATCGAAGCCGCTGATCAGATCACCGTCGCCGACAAAACTGCGTAAACCCGCCCAGGTGCGGGTTGGTCGACGGATGGTCAGGGTGGTGGCTTCTTCGATCTGGTAAATGCCCATGGCGATGTCCAGCTCTTCGGGCTGCACGTCATGCGGCTCGACCGGGTCGGCGTTGGCCGGCGAACCGAGGAACATTCCGGCATCGGGCTTCATGTAGAACGATTCGTCGAGGCTGACCAGCATCGGCCAGTCGTGGATATCCACACCTTCGGGGCCGGCGAAGATGAAGGCTGCACGACGTTTGGGGACCAGGCCCAGAGGTTTGGCGCCGGCCATCTCACCGAGTTGGTCGGCCCAGGCGCCGGCCGCATTGATGATGATCGGTGCGCTGAAAGTCTGCCGGGCGGTTTTCACGTGCCAGAGATTGTCAGCATCGCGCGTCAGGCTCAGCACTTCGCTATCGGTGTGCACTTCGCCCAGGTTGCGGCGGATGCCGCGCAGGTAGCCTTGATGCAGGGCATCGGTGTCGATGTCCGTGGCGGTTGGGTCGTAGATCGCTCCGTGAACCTTCTCGCGACGCAGGATCGGCATGCGGGCACAAGCTTCGTCGGCGCTGAGCAGTTGCATCTGCGGCACGGTCGCCTTGGCGCTCAGGTACTGATTGTTCAACTCGTTCGGGTCGCCAGTGAAGTCGACCGTCATCTCTCCACGAGGGGTCAGCAGCGGGTGTTCGCAAAAACCGGCAGGCGGCGCATCGAAGAAGTCCCGGCTGGCCTGGGTCAGTGCGCGCACTTGCGGCGTACCGTAAGCGGCGGTGTACAAAGCGGCCGAACGCCCGGTGGAGTGATAGGCCGGGTGGGATTCGCGTTCGAGCACGATTACCCGACCGTGTCGTGACAGCCAAAAACCGCTGGAAGCACCGGCGATACCACCGCCGATGATGATGAAGTCTGCCTGGGTCATGAACGTCTCCTGATGGGCGTAAATGCCAATGGTATAGATGCCCCTGTAGGAGCAGCCAAAGGGGGGGTGTTACTTCAGCAAATGGTAAAGGGCATTGGCCAGAGCGATGTCTTCCAGACCCAGACCGATGGAACGGAAGAATACATGGCGATCATAAGCCGGACGTGGCGTCTGTTCGCTCAGCAGTTCGGCCAGGTCGCCCGCAATCGCACTTTTGTCCCAGCCATGCTGTTCACTGGCAATCAGCATTTCGCCGGCGGAGTCCGGAGTGGTCAGGCGATAGTCGCAATAGACCTGCATCTCGCTGAGTGTTGCAGGCGGCACCTCGTGGGCACGCACTGCGTTGGTACTGATGGAGGTAATCAGTGTCGGTTTGCTCAGGGTCCGTGGGTCGATGACGGGACCGGCAGAGGAGGTGCAGAGCATGATCACATCGGCGTCCTGGATCGCGGCTTCGCGGTTATCGAACACCTTCAGGCGCGAGTCGATGGCCGTCAGTTGTGCGAGCAAGTGCGGATCCCGCTTCGCCAGATTCGGTGAATAAAGATTGATGCTTTGCCATTGCCGCACGCTCCTCGCGTAATGCAGGTGAGCCTGGGCGACCGGTCCGCTGCCGATGATTGCCAGGCGCGTGGCGTTCGGCAGGGCGAGTGCATCAATGGCGACAGCAGTGGTCGCGGCGGTGCGCGCGGTGGTCAGTTCACCAGCATCGCAGAGCAGCAACGGCTGGCCGGTGTGCATCGACATCAGCAGCGTCCAGGCAGTCACCAGCGGACCGTCCTGGCGCACGATGTAGGGCGAGGTTTTCACGCCGTACACACCGTCTTCGGCCAACACCCCGAGGTAGTTGATGAAGTCACCGGCGCCTTGCGGAAACTCCACCCATTGCTGGGCCGGTTGCACGGCCTGACCCGCGGCCAGATCGCGGAACAGCTTGCGCAGGATCTTCGGCACGTCGACTTGATCAAGCAGTTCACGGGCCTGGGGTTTGGCGATCACATAAGGTGTGCTGGGCATGCGGATGCTCCGTGGATTCGCAAATAAACTAATTTGTCCATTCTGGACTTATTGTTCCGTTTGGCAATATCCAGGCGCAAAAAAAGCGCAGTCCGTTTCCGGCTGCGCTTTGTCGTTGCGACGCGAGTTTAAGGGCGTTTGCGTTCAACCGCTCGCAACAGATGAGTCGGCGGGGTTTCACAACTGATCTTGCGACCCAGCAACGCCTCGATGGACGGTAGCTGGTAGGAGTCGTCTTCACCGGCAAAGCTGATGGACACGCCCTCGGCGCCAGCACGACCGGTACGACCGATGCGGTGTACGTAATCGTCTGGCACTTCCGGCAGGGTGAAGTTGATCACGTGGCTGATACCGTCGATGTGAATCCCGCGACCGGCAACATCGGTGGCCACCAGCACGCGGATCTTGCCTTCGCGGAATCCTTCCAGGGTCTTGATGCGCTTGTGCTGCGGAACGTCACCCGACAGTTGGGCCGCGTTGACGCCGTCTCGCACCAGGCGTTCTTCGATGCGCCGCACTTCATCCTTGCGGTTGGCGAAGACCATCACCCGTTCCCAGCCGTTGTCGGTGATCAGGTTGTAGAGCAGCTTGTATTTATCGGCGCCGGCAACGGCGTAGATGTGCTGTTCGACGTTTTCGCTGGCAACGTTCTCGGATTCGATCTCAACGATGGACGGGTCGGTGGTCCATTGCTTGGCCAGGTTCATCACGTCTTCGGTGAAGGTGGCGGAGAACAGCAGGGTCTGACGTTCGCTTTTTGGTGGGGTCTGGCGAATGATCTGACGCACTTGTGGGATGAAACCCATGTCGAGCATCCGGTCGGCTTCGTCGAGCACCATCACTTCGATCATGTCCAGGTGCACGTCGCCGCGCTGGTTGAAGTCCAGCAGGCGGCCCGGGGTCGCGACGAGGATGTCGCAGTGGCGGGCTTCGAGGTGCTTGAGTTGCTTGTCGAAGTCCATGCCGCCAACGAAGGTCATGACGTTGAGACCGGTGTACTTGGTCAGGTCGGCCGCATCCTTGGCGATCTGCACCACCAGTTCACGGGTCGGTGCAATGATCAGCGCCCGTGGCTCACCCATGTAGCGCTCTTTTGGCGGCGGGGTTTGCAACAGCTGGGTGATGATCGAGATCAGGAATGCGGCGGTTTTGCCGGTGCCGGTCTGGGCGCGACCGATGGCGTCTTTGCCGGCCAGGGTAAAACCCAATACTTGCGCCTGGATCGGTGTGCAGTACGGGAAACCCAGATCCTGGATGGCGTGCATCAGTTCCGGGGCCAACTTGAAATCATGGAAACGGGTTTTGCCTTCCTGGGGTTCAACGACGAAATCTTCGAGTTTCCAGGCGACTACGGGCGGTTTCGGCGCACGTTCGCGGCGCGGTTGCGCAGGTTTTGGCGTCTCGCTGCGCGGTTTTTCCGCAACAGGCTCGGCGGCCGGTGTGTTTGCGGGCGTATGTTTCGGTGCCGCGACAGCTGCGGTCCGGCCAGGCTGATGACCGTCGGTGCGGCTGCTGGGTGTGTGGGAAGGTGCGCTGGAGCTGGGCGCGAGCTGCTCAGCCTCGCTTTTACCGAACATTTTCTTGAGTGCTTTGAGCACGGTCATCTCATCAATTGGTTAAGGAATGTACGCCGGCCAGTGTAATGCAAGAAACCGGCGCGGCGTAGTGTGTTGCTCATACAGCTACAGGAAGTTTCTGTATTAGCGCAAGCGATCCGCGAGCCAGACGCCAATATCACGAATTTCTTCGGGTAACACTTCGTGACCCATTGGGTATTCCTGCCATGTCGCGGTGACACCACGGGTCTTCAAATGCTCGTACGCACTGCGTCCCATGGAGTTCTGCACGACATCGTCGTATTGGCCATGCAGGCACAACACCGGGATCCGCTGTTGGCTGGCTGAAAGCTCCAGTTCATCGCTGAATGTCGGTGCATAGGTCGAGAGGGCCAGTACGCCACCCAGCGGTCCCTGCCATTTCAGGAAAGCGCTGTGCAGCACGACGGCGCCGCCTTGGGAAAACCCTGCAAGAAATATCCGCGAGGCGTCTATTCCGCTGGCTCGCTGCTCTTCGATCAGCGTTATGACGGTTTGGGCCGACACCTCCAGCTCTTCATGATTGATGCTCCGGGCGGGGCTCATGGCCTTGATGTCGTACCAGCTCGGCATCTCGTAACCACCGTTGATGGTCACTGCGCGGGTCGGCGCCTGGGGCAGGACGAAGCGGGTGGTCAACAGGCTTTCCTGCAGGGCTTCGGCCACCGGCAGGAAGTCATAGCGGTCGGCGCCCAGGCCGTGCAGCCATATAACGCAGGCATCGACAGGCTTGTTGGGCTGAAGAATCAAGGGCTCGGTCATGGTTGCTCCATTGTGGTGCGCGTACTCCCGGGCAGTGCGAGAAGATAGGGCGCGACTGGTTTGTTGGTTAATAAAATGTCGTGATTCTATAAGTTTTTCTATTGATCCATGGCTGAAACGCTTAAGCCACAACTATGGTACGGGCCTTGCTATGGGGAAGACGAAGTGATTGCTCTCAGCCACGGCGGTAACACTATCAGTCACTGTCGGCTGTGGGATAGCAAGAATCCGGTGATGGATGTTCGCCAGTGGCCGCTACGGGCTTCGCGAACGTAAAAGGGCTACAGCCCGTTCGGCCGATTGGTGAGAAGTGAGTTTTCCATTATGTGGATTTTCTCCTACTAGACTCATAGCTAAGGTCTTACGCCGCTTGACCCAAAGAAATGCCAACACGGGTTAACAGCGCCTCATAAGGGTGCGGCAGGACTCAAGCTCCGACACAACAAGAGCAAAACTGGAGGTTTGAATGAAGATGTTGAAATCCACCCTGGCAGTCGTGACTGCGGCCGCAGTACTCGGTGTCAGTGGGTTCGCTCAGGCGGGTGCAACCCTGGATGCGGTGCAGAAGAAAGGCTTTGTGCAATGTGGCGTGAGCGACGGTTTGCCAGGTTTTTCGGTTCCGGACTCCACCGGCAAGATCGTCGGTATCGATGCTGATTACTGCCGCGCCGTTGCCGCTGCCGTATTCGGCGACGCGACCAAGGTGAAATTCAGCCAGTTGAATGCCAAGGAGCGTTTCACCGCGCTTCAATCCGGCGAAATCGACATGCTGTCGCGTAACTCCACCATGACCAGTTCCCGTGACGCGGGCATGGGCCTGAAGTTTCCTGGCTTCATTACTTATTACGACGGCGTAGGCTTCCTGGCCAACAGCAAGCTGGGCGTGAAAAGTGCCAAGGAACTGGATGGTGCGACCATCTGTATTCAAGCCGGTACCACCACCGAGCTGAACGTGTCCGACTACTTCCGTGCCAACGGCCTGAAGTACACCCCGATTACTTTCGACACCTCCGATGAAAGCGCCAAGTCGCTGGAATCCGGTCGTTGCGACGTGCTGACCTCCGACAAGTCCCAGTTGTATGCACAGCGCAGCAAGCTGGCCTCGCCTAAAGATTATGTGGTACTGCCAGAAACCATTTCCAAAGAGCCTCTGGGGCCAGTCGTGCGTAACGGCGACGATGAGTGGCTGGCGATCGTTCGTTGGGTTGGCTACGCCATGCTCAACGCCGAAGAGGCCGGTATCACCTCGAAAAACGTCGAGGCTGAAGCCAAGTCGACCAAGAACCCGGACGTTGCCCGTCTGCTGGGCACTGACGGTGAGTACGGTAAAGATCTGAAGCTGCCGAAAGACTGGGTGGTGAAAATCGTCAAGCAGGTCGGTAACTACGGCGAAGTCTTCGAGAAAAACCTCGGCAAGAGCACTCCGCTGGAAATCGACCGTGGCCTGAATGCGCTGTGGACCAACGGCGGCATTCAATACGCACCACCAGTGCGCTGATGGTTCTATCACCCGGTGGGCCAACCACCGGGTGATGTTCTGTTCCATTATTTCTGGGGCACTTCATGCAAAATTCAATCGGCGCACCAAAGCAGAGGCTCAGCCTCAGCGATCCGCGAGTGCGTGCGTGGCTGTTTCAGATCATCACGATTGTCGCGGTGATCTCGATGGGTTGGTACCTGTTCAACAACACTCAAACCAACTTGCAACACCGGGGCATTACCTCCGGTTTCAGCTTTCTGGAGCGCAGCGCCGGGTTCGGTATCGCGCAACACCTGATTGACTACACCGAATCGGACAGCTATGCCCGGGTGTTTGTCATCGGCTTGCTCAACACCTTGCTGGTGACCTTTATCGGCGTGATCCTGGCGACGATTCTGGGGTTCATCGTTGGCGTGGCACGGCTGTCGAAGAACTGGATCATCAACAAGCTGGCAACAGTTTACGTTGAGACTTTCCGTAACATTCCGCCGCTGCTGCAAATCCTGTTCTGGTACTTTGCGGTGTTCCTGACCATGCCAGGGCCACGCAATAGCCATAACTTCGCCGACACCTTCTTTGTCAGCAGCCGCGGCCTGAACATGCCGGCCGCGCAGATGGCCAACGGGTTCTGGGCGTTTGTGATCAGCATCGTGGTGGCGATCGTCGCCATCGTGCTGATGTGCCGTTGGGCCAACAAGCGTTTTGAAGCGACCGGCGTGCCGTTCCACAAGTTCTGGGTCGGCCTGGCACTGTTTCTGCTGATTCCAGCCTTGTGCGCGCTGATCTTCGGTGTGCCACTGCATTGGGAAATGCCGAAGCTGCAAGGCTTCAACTTTGTCGGCGGCTGGGTGCTGATTCCTGAACTGCTGGCCCTGACCCTGGCCCTGACGGTGTACACCGCGGCGTTCATCGCCGAGATCGTGCGTTCCGGGATCAACTCGGTCAGCCACGGTCAGACCGAAGCGGCACGTTCGCTGGGGCTGCGCAACGGCCCAACCCTGCGCAAGGTCATCATCCCGCAAGCCCTGCGGGTGATCATTCCGCCGCTGACCAGCCAATACCTGAACCTGGCGAAGAACTCCTCGCTGGCCGCCGGTATCGGTTACCCGGAAATGGTTTCGCTGTTTGCCGGCACGGTGCTGAACCAGACCGGGCAAGCGATCGAAGTCATCGCCATCACCATGAGCGTGTACCTGGCGATCAGTATCAGCATTTCCCTGCTGATGAACTGGTACAACAAGCGCATTGCGCTGATCGAGCGGTGAGGAAAAGCGCATGACGACTCATATTTTCAAACCTGACATGCCACCGCCAGGCACCAGAATCGGTATCTTGGCGTGGATGCGCGAGCACATGTTTTCCAGTTGGATCAACACGCTGCTCACGCTGTTCGCGTTCTACCTGATTTATCTGGTAGTGCCGCCGATCCTGCACTGGGCGATTCTGGATGCCAACTGGGTGGGCACCACGCGCGCCGACTGCACCAAGGAAGGCGCTTGCTGGGTGTTCATTCAGCAGCGTTTTGGCCAGTTCATGTACGGGTATTACCCGCCTGAACTGCGCTGGCGTGTCGACCTGACCGTGTGGTTGGCGGTCATTGGCGTGGCTCCGTTGTTCATCTCGCGCTTCCCGCGTAAAGCGGTGTACGGGCTGAGCTTTCTGGTGCTCTATCCGATCGTTGCCTACATCCTGCTGCACGGTGACATTCTTGGCCTGACCAACGTTGCAACCAGTCAATGGGGCGGCCTGATGCTGACCCTGGTGATCGCCACGGTCGGTATTGTCGGTGCGTTGCCGCTGGGGATCATGCTGGCGCTGGGGCGTCGCTCGAACTTGCCGGCGATTCGCGTGGTCTGCGTGACCTTCATCGAGTTCTGGCGCGGCGTGCCGTTGATCACGGTGCTGTTCATGTCCTCGGTGATGCTGCCGTTGTTCCTGCCAGAAGGCATGAACTTCGACAAGTTGCTGCGGGCCTTGATCGGGGTGATCCTGTTCCAGTCGGCCTACGTGGCCGAAGTGGTGCGCGGTGGTCTGCAAGCGATTCCCAAAGGTCAGTACGAAGCCGCAGCCGCGATGGGCCTCGGTTACTGGCGCAGCATGGGCCTGGTGATTCTGCCGCAAGCCCTGAAGCTGGTGATTCCGGGTATCGTCAACACCTTCATTGCGCTGTTCAAGGACACGAGCCTGGTGATCATCATCGGCCTGTTCGACTTGCTCAACAGCGTCAAGCAAGCCGCCGCCGACCCGAAATGGCTGGGCATGGCCACTGAAGGCTATGTATTCGCGGCCCTGGTGTTCTGGATTTTCTGTTTTGGTATGTCCCGCTATTCCATGCATTTGGAACGCAAGCTGGACACTGGCCACAAGCGTTAGGAGTTTTGTGATGAGTGAAGCGATCAAACAGCCTGTGAGCCCTGAAGGCATTATTCAGATGCAGGGCGTGAACAAGTGGTACGGCCAGTTCCACGTATTGAAAGACATCAACCTGAACGTCAAGCAAGGCGAGCGTATCGTTCTGTGCGGGCCGTCCGGTTCGGGCAAGTCGACCACCATTCGCTGTCTCAACCGTCTGGAAGAGCACCAGCAGGGCCGCATCGTGGTCGATGGTGTAGAGCTGACCAACGACCTGAAACAGATCGAAGCGATTCGTCGCGAAGTCGGCATGGTGTTCCAGCACTTCAACCTGTTCCCGCACCTGACCATCCTGCAGAACTGCACGCTGGCACCGATGTGGGTGCGCAAGATGCCCAAGCGCAAGGCGGAAGAAATTGCCATGCATTACCTGGAACGCGTACGCATTCCAGAGCAGGCGCACAAGTATCCGGGGCAATTGTCCGGTGGTCAGCAACAGCGTGTGGCGATTGCCCGCGCGCTGTGCATGAAGCCGAAAATCATGCTGTTCGACGAACCGACTTCGGCACTCGATCCAGAGATGGTGAAAGAGGTTCTGGACACCATGATCGGCCTGGCCGAAGACGGCATGACCATGCTCTGCGTGACCCACGAAATGGGCTTCGCACGGACCGTGGCCAACCGCGTGATCTTCATGGACAAGGGCGAAATCGTCGAACAGGCTGCGCCGAACGACTTCTTCGACAACCCGCAGAACGAACGCACCAAGCTGTTCCTGAGCCAGATCCTGCATTGATCAAAGCCAGGCAGTGAAATAAACCCGGACCTGTTCCGGGTTTATTTTTGTCCGGGGTTTAAGGCGGGGTAACACCTTCGTGTTCTTGATCCCTCATTTCCAGCCGTTGGCGCAGATCCTGACCTTCATTCAGTGATTGCACTTCAGCCATCAGGTGAGGGTGACGATCAAGCAGGCGCATCAGCATGAACAGCGGCTGAGGAGGAGCGATTTCGCCACGCTCGTAGCGGGAAAAGGCATTGTGCCCACCGCCTGACAGCAATTTCACTGCCTCTTTTTGCGTAAGGTGCAGTTTGCGGCGGATGCGTTTCATCTCGGCTGCCATGAGCTGCCGGGAGTCCTCGAGCAATTGATCACTCGCATCGGAGTAACGTTCTGCACTGCCGTCGTCGAATTCGATTTCACTACAGGCTTGGCATTCCCATCCGGAAATATCGTGCACCTGACGCGTCAACTGTCTGAAGTCGATGGTGAAGCTTCGCCCGTCGAAATGCTGCATCCCGTCCTGGGTACCGCAGCTGAAGCATTGCCGTGTTTTCATGTGTCTCTCTCCTTGAAGGAGATTACCGGAGGACCACCGCCTGGGCGGCAGGTCACCTTGAGGTAAATCTCCCTATCACGAATTCTTGTGTGGTAGACGTCCTGCCATATCTGATAGTCCGCGTAAGTTGTCATGGATTTGTAGAGCATCTTCTGCTCCAGGGCGCAGACGATTTGCTGCATTTGGGCAAGGCTCAAATCGAGCCTTCGACCGCCTTCCCGTGCACTCCCGGTAAACGCTTTTGGACCTAGCCTTACTACCTCCGCCTTGACCACTGACAGGTCGTAATGAGGTGTGTTCTTTTCCATAAGAGACCTTGCACCTTGAGATACAAATTACCCTTAAAGGGTAATTTTAACAATCGAAAATCCCGCTCCCTTTCCTGCCTCCTAACCCTAGAAGCTTGTCCTCTCGGACGAAGCTGACTAACATGTCAGAAAATTCATCCTATGATTGGATGAAAGGGCGAATTCAATGACAGACACATCCCCACTGGTGAAGCGTTCTCTGGTCGATCAGGCCCTTGAGCAGTTGCGCCTGCGCATCAACAACGGCACCTGGTCAGTCGGTCAGCGCCTGCCCACTGAACCTGAACTGGCGACCGAGCTGGGTATCAGCCGCAACACCGTGCGCGAAGCCATGCGGGTGTTGGCGTTTTCCGGCTTGATCGAGATCCGGCAGGGCGACGGCAGTTACCTGCGGGCGGTCGTCGACCCGCTCGACACGATGAAAGCCTTGTCCCGCTGCTCCCACGAGCAGGCCCGGGAAACCCGACACATCCTCGAGGTCGAGGCCATCGGTCTGGCGGCGTTGCGTCGTACCGATGAAGACCTCATCGCACTGCGTGAAGCCCTGGGTGTCAGCGGCAGTCACTACCACGGCGATCTCGATAGCTACATTGCCTGCGACCTGGTGTTCCACCGGCGTTTGGTGGACGCCGCGCATAACCCGACGCTTAGCGAGTTGTATCGCTATTTCTCCAGCATCATCGGCGCGCAACTGCGCCAGACCCTCAACATCACTCCCAGACGTCAGGAGGTGTTCGATCTGCATATCGAACTGCTCGATGCCGTCGAGCAGCGCGATCCGGAACGGGCCAAAGCCATTTCCAGGCAGTTGATCAATGAACCTTGAAACCGAGAACCTCATGTCCAGCCAGCAGGCGAATACCAGCAGCACGACCCAACTCAAACGCACGGCTGAGCTCGAAGAGCTGTTGATCGATGCCGAGGCCGATGACGAACAGGTCCAGCAAAGTCATCCGGTTTTACGTCGCCCGTGGTTGTTGTTGCTGGGGCTGATTCTGGTGGCGCTGAACCTGCGCCCGGCGCTGTCGAGCATGGCGCCGCTGCTTAGCGAGGTGTCGAAAAGCCTCGGGCTGTCGGCGGCCCAGGCCGGTTTGCTGACCACCTTGCCGGTGCTTTGCCTTGGGCTGTTCGCGCCGCTGGCACCGCTGCTGGCGCGGCGCTTTGGCGCCGAGCGAGTGGTGCTGGGGATTTTGCTGGCGCTGGCTGGCGGGATCATTCTGCGCAGTTCGTTCGGTGAGATCGGACTGTTCGCCGGCAGCATTCTGGCCGGCGCGAGCATTGGCGTGATCGGTGTGCTGCTACCGGGCATCGTCAAACGTGATTTTGCCAAACACGCAGGCACCATGACCGGCGTTTACACCATGGCCCTGTGCCTGGGCGCGGCCATGGCGGCGGGTGCGACGGTGCCCTTGAGCCAGCATTTCGACGAAAGCTGGGCGCTCGGCCTGGGCTTCTGGGTGATTCCGGCGCTGGTCGCGGCGATGTTCTGGTTGCCGCAAGTTGGCCAGAAATACGGCGCGCACAATGTGGCGTATCGGGTGCGCGGTTTGCTGCGTGATCCGCTGGCCTGGCAAGTGACCCTTTACATGGGCCTGCAATCCTCGCTGGCCTACATCGTCTTCGGTTGGTTGCCGTCGATCCTGATCGGCCGTGGCCTGACCCCGACCCAAGCCGGGCTGGTGCTGTCCGGCTCGGTAATCATCCAGTTGGCCAGTTCGCTGGCGGCACCGTGGCTGGCGACGCGCGGCAAGGATCAGCGACTGGCGATCGTCGTCGTCATGCTCCTGACCCTCGGCGGTCTGTTCGGCTGCCTCTATGCGCCGATCGAAGGCCTGTGGGGCTGGGCGATTCTGCTCGGACTGGGGCAGGGCGGTACGTTCAGCCTGGCGCTGACCCTGATCGTGCTGCGTTCGCGCGATGCCCATGTGGCGGCCAACCTGTCGAGCATGGCCCAGGGGTTCGGCTATACGTTGGCCTCAATGGGACCTTTTGCGGTCGGTTTGGTACATGACTGGACCGGCGGCTGGACCGCGTTGGGCTGGATCTTCGGGGTTATTGGCCTAGGCGCGATCATCGCCGGTCTCGGTGCCGGGCGTTCTCTGTACGTACAGGTCGAAAGCGAACGCGTTTGAAGCCAGCGCAGTGCCGATATTCCTGATGCGAATGTCGGTAGTTTTCCCTGCATTGGCAGATTATCGTGCAGGGATCTTTCGAAGCCATTTTTACCCATGCAGGGAGCCTGCCCATGAGTGATGCCAACCGCGCCTTGATCACCCAGTTCTATCAAGCTTTCCAGCGGCTGGATGCCGAGGCCATGAGCGCCTGCTACACCGACGACGTGGTGTTCAGTGATCCGGCGTTCGGCGAACTGCGTGGGCGCGATGCCGGCGACATGTGGCGCATGCTCACGACTCGCGCCAAAGACTTTTCCCTGACCTTCGATAACGTCCGCGCCGATGAGCGTACGGGCGGTGCGCATTGGGTGGCGACCTACCTGTTCAGCCAGACCGGCAACACGGTGGTCAACGACATTCAGGCGCGATTTGTTTTCCGTGACGGCAAGATCTGCGAGCACCACGACCATTTCGATCTGTGGCGCTGGTCGCGTCAGGCATTGGGTTTCAAAGGTCTGTTGCTGGGCTGGACACCATTGGTGGGCAACGCTGTGCGCGCACAGGCCTTGAAAGGCTTGAAGGCGTTCCAGGCCAGTCGCTGATAAGATCGCGGCTTGTTTCCTACAAGCCTTGATCGTCACGTGAACACCTTGAGCGAAGTCTCCGTCAGCGACCCTGCAACCCCACCCGCGCAGAGCAAACCCTGGTTCGTCTATCTGGTTCGTGCGGCCAACGGTTCGCTGTACTGCGGGATCAGTGACGACCCTGTCCGGCGTTTTGCCACTCATCAAAGCGGTAAAGGTGCGCGTTTCTTCCTCTCAAGCCCGGCTGTTGCCTTGGTGTACACCGAAGCCTGCCGCGATAAAAGCGAAGCACTGCGTCAGGAACGCCTGATCAAAAAACTCAAGAAAAGCGCCAAGGAATGTCTGGTGGCGAGCGCCTCTGCGGGTTTATCAATCTGACTGATAAGTGCCCATCAGGCAGATGGGTAGGCCGCTATTCGATTGCGCGCTAAGCTGCTGACATCTAACACCAGCGGCGGGCCCAGCATGCCAGAGTTGATTCTTCACCATTACCCAACTTCCCCCTTTGCAGAAAAAACCCGACTGTTGCTCGGTTTCAAAGGCTTGTCCTGGCGTTCCGTGATGATCCCGCGAATGATGCCAAAACCCGATTTGACCGCACTGACCGGTGGTTACCGCAAGACCCCAGTGTTGCAGATTGGCGCCGATATCTACTGCGACACCGCGTTGATTGCCCGCCGTCTGGAACAGGAAAAGGCTTCGCCTGCATTGTTCCCGGAAGGTCGGGAGATGATCACTGCGAGCTTTGCCGCCTGGGCTGATTCGGTGGTGTTTCAGCATGCGGTGAGCCTGGTGTTCCAGCCAGAATCGGTGGCGGTGCGTTTTGCCAAGTTGTCTCCAGAAGCGATCAAGGCATTTGTCGCTGACCGTGCCGGGTTGTTCAGCGGTGGCAGCGCTACGCGGTTGTCGGCCGAGCAGGCCAGGCATCAATGGCCGACGATCATGGCGCGGCTTGAGCAGCAATTGCAGCGCGAGGACGGTGATTACCTGTTTGGTGAACCTTCGATTGCCGACTTCGCCATGGCTCACCCGTTGTGGTTCCTCAAGGACACACCGGTGACGGCACCGTTGGTCGATGTTTATCCGGCGGTGTCGGCATGGCTGGTTCGGGTCATGGGCTTCGGGCATGGTGCATTCAGCGAAATGACCTCTGAAGAGGCGCTGGAGGTTTCGCGTCATTCAACACCAGCGGCTTTGCCGGATGAGCAATTCGATGAACCCAACGGCTTCAAGGCCGGCCAGCAAGTAGTCATTGCGGCGACTGACTATGGCGTTGATCCGGTCGTAGGTGAGTTGCTGTTTGTAGGGCGCGAAGAACTGATCCTGCGCCGCGAAGATGAGCGGGGCGGGCTGGTGCATGTGCACTTCCCGCGGTTTGGCTTTCGCATCGAGGCACGCTGACCCGGGCACGGGCATTTGTGGCGAGGGAGCTTGCTCCCGTCGGCCGGTCCGCGTTCGGGCGAAGCAGTCATAGAAATGGTATTCGCGTTTTGCCTGACAGAACCGGTTTACCTGTTTGCGAGCGCTGCGCACTCGAGCGGGAGCAAGCTCCCTCGCCACAGTCTATTTCAGGGCAGTGAGGATCGCCTCAGGCTCATAACCGCGGATCAATGTGCCGTTCACGTCCAGCATCGGTATTCCGCGTCCACCCAGCGCTTCATAAGTCTTGCGCGCTTCGGCATCTTTCTCGATGTCGAACTCGCGGTAAGGAATGCCTTTCTGGTCGAGAAAGCGCCGGGTCAGTTTGCAGTAACCGCACCAGTCGGTGGCGTAGAGCACGACCCTGGCATTGGCCTGGGTCTGCTCGGACACCACTTGTGAAGGATTGAACACCCGCTCGATCTTGCCCCAGTTCTGGTAGGCCACAACCGCCAGCAGGATCAGCAGGAATTTCTTCAGTACGCCGTTCAGCATCAGTTGCGGCGCTTCAGCTGATCGGTCAGCTGGGTCGGCAGGCCCTTGATGATCAGCGTGCCGGCTTCTTCGTCGTATTCGATCTTCGAGCCCAGCAGGTGCGCTTCGAAGCTGATGGACAGGCCTTCGGCGCGGCCGGTGAAGCGGCGGAACTGATTCAGGGTGCGTTTGTCTGCCGGGATCTCTGGCGACAGGCCGTAATCCTTGTTGCGGATGTGATCGTAGAACGCTTTCGGGCGTTCTTCGTCGATCAGCTCAGACAACTCTTCGAGGCCCATCGGTTCGCCGAGTTTTGCCTGGCTGCTGGCGTAGTCGACCAGGGTCTTGGTCTTCTCGCGGGCGGACTCTTCCGGCAGGTCTTCGCTTTCGACGAAGTCACTGAACGCCTTGAGCAGGGTGCGGGTTTCACCCGGACCGTCGACGCCTTCCTGGCAGCCGATGAAGTCGCGGAAATACTCCGAAACCTTCTTGCCGTTCTTGCCCTTGATGAACGAAATGTACTGCTTGGACTGCTTGTTGTTCTGCCACTCGGACACGTTGATTCGCGCTGCCAGGTGCAACTGGCCAAGATCCAGGTGGCGGGACGGCGTCACGTCGAGCTGGTCAGTCACCGCCACGCCTTCGCTGTGGTGCAGCAGTGCGATAGCCAGGTAGTCGGTCATGCCTTGCTGATAGTGCGCAAACAGCACGTGGCCGCCGGTCGACAGGTTGGATTCTTCCATCAACTTTTGCAGGTGTTCCACTGCAACGCGGCTGAACGCCGTGAAGTCCTTGCCGCCGTCGAGGTATTCCTTCAGCCAGCCGCTGAACGGGTGCGCGCCGGACTCGGCATGGAACAAACCCCAGGCCTTGCCTTGTTTGGCGTTATAGCTTTCGTTGAGGTCGGCGAGCATATTCTCGATGGCCGTGGACTCAGCAAGTTCGGAGTCGCGGGCGTGGAGAACTGCAGGAGTGCCGTCGGGTTTTTTGTCGATCAGGTGGACGATGCAATGACGGATCGGCATGGGCTTCTCGGCTGATTGAAGAGAGGAGGGCGTGCTCCCCCAAAAAAGTGCCCAGTGTACCGCACCTGCTGGTTTTGGCGGTGCTTGAAGGGTGTTCGAGGCGTGTCTGACCGGGCTTATGCGCTTTTTTCCGGATTTAGAGCAATAAAGCTGACCAAATGGGTAGGTAGAGGCGGATATTTCCCCGTCTCTGTGCTAGTTTTGCCCGGTCTTACGCGAAGTCACTGCGTTAAGCGTGCATTCAGCATTTGTCAGGTCGAACCAAACCCTGATTTCGGCATCTATAACCCCGACCCGTCGGTGTTGTAGCCGAGGGTGCCAGATCCAGAAGATCGGGCTCGATGGCTGACACTGCACTCTGCAATCCATATGAATTTGATAGGGAAGGAACACCACATGGCTCTTACTAAAGACCAACTGATCGCCGATATCGCTGAAGCTATCGACGCGCCAAAAACCACCGCGCGTAACGCTCTGGACCAACTGGGCCAAATCGTTGCTGATCAACTGGAAAACGGCGGCGAAATCACTCTGCCAGGTATCGGCAAGCTGAAAGTGACCGAGCGTCCTGCCCGTACCGGCCGCAACCCTTCGACTGGCGCTGCCATCGAAATCGCTGCCAAGAAAGTTATCAAGCTGGTCGTGGCTAAAGGCCTGACTGACGCTGTTAACAAGTAAGACCGCAGTAAAAAAAACCGTGCGCCGGGACAACCCGGGCACGGTTTTTTTGTATCCGCTATTCAGCAAATGCTGCAAGCCAATGTGGGAGCGAGCAAGCGAACGTCGCCCGGCCCTCCCCACAGTTGATCTGCGTTGGTCAGTTACTCAGCTCTTGCGAACCCAGCGTTCGCGCCAGACCTGCTGCTCGGATTTAGTCTGGAAGGTCCAGGCGACAAAACGGCTTTGCTTCTGCCCCTGAGACATTTCCACGACCTGGCTCTCCAGTACGCCGGCCTTTTTCAGTGCGGTCTGGATGGCAGGCAGGTTTGAGGCTTTCGAGACAAGGGTGCTGAACCACAGCACTTTGTGCTGAAAGTGCGCGCTCTCGGCGATCAGTTGCGTCACAAACCGTGCTTCGCCACCTTCACACCACAGTTCGGCCGATTGGCCACCAAAGTTCAGCACCGGCAGCTTGCGCTTCGGGTCGGCGCGGCCCAGTGCGCGCCATTTACGCTCGCTGCCCTTGGTAGCTTCGTCCATCGAGGCGTGGAACGGCGGGTTGCACATGGTCAGGTCAAAGCGTTCGCCGGGTTCGAGCAGACCCAGCAAAATGTGCTTGGGATTGCTTTGCTGGCGCAACTGGATGGCTTTGTTCAACCCGTTGGACTGCACGATGGCTTTGGCGGCGGCCACGGCGGTCGGGTCGATTTCCGAGCCGAGGAAGTGCCAGCGGTAGTCGCTGTAGCCGATCAACGGATAGACGCAGTTGGCGCCCATGCCGATATCGAGCACCTTGACCGGCGCGCCCCGAGGGATCTCGCCATCGTTAACGCTAGCCAGCAGGTCCGCGAGGAAGTGCACATAGTCGGCACGCCCCGGCACTGGCGGGCACAGGTAATCGGCTGGAATATCCCAATGGGCAATGCCGTAGAACGACTTGAGCAGTGCCCGGTTGAACACCCGCACCGCATCCGGGCTGGCGAAGTCGATGCTCTCTTTGCCGTAGGGATTGATGATCACGAACTTCGCCAGCTCAGGCGTGGTCTTGATCAGCGCCGGGAAGTCGTAACGGCCCTGATGGCGGTTGCGCGGGTGCAGGCTGGCCTTCTCGCGCGGCTCGACGGCTTTGGCCGGGGTTGCGGGTTTTGGCTTTTGGCGCGGGGCTTTGGGTTTGCTAGGGGCGGTCATGGGAAGTCGATTCAGGGTTTTGGCTCAAAGTGGCGAGTATTGTCCCACATCTTCGGCTGGAAAACGGGACTCCACTTTTGGAAATGCGAGGTGCGGTAGTGGGCGCTTCCTTCCCCGAAATAGCATAGTTAGAATTGAGGTTATTTCTTATTGGTCTGATCGACTGTTAGTTTTGACAGTGGACGATATTTTTAACGGTGTTAAATTTTTCGTTGAGGAAAAATAATTGCCTCTCTCGCATTTTAGATAACTAATAAGGATGTTGGATATGAACAGATTTTTTTTACTGGCCGGAGCAATGTCGTTGTCAATGAGCGTACTGGCTATTGATGGCTCTCCCAAAGAGAACAATCCTCCAGGCACCGTGAAGGCGGAGTCAGGAGCGGGGGCTAATATTTACACTCTGGGTGATGAGTGGAGTGGTTATACTAGCCCGCTTACTATTGAGGCAGGCAAGTCAACGTACAATGTTGGCACCCTCCTTCAAATCGAGAATAAAGGAGAAAAGCCTACGACTGTAAAATCGATTAATACTAACTTGAATGCTGATGTCGAATTGCCCGGAAAAGCCAATCTGCAATTTAAGTTTGATGGGGCAAAGTGGGTGTCTCAAGGGGTGCGTAAATATAGTGATCCTCTTCCTCCTGGCGCTCTGCCTGACGGTCAGCAGAATATCTCTCCGCCAAGCGCGGGCTGAGCAGAGTTGATTAACACTATTAATCGACCCGATTAATGTGCCGGGCCCTGAAATAGATATGAATCTGTTTCAGGGCCCGGCATTTTCTTTCATTGAAAAATTGGCTATCCGTACAAGCTGTTCCACTAACTTTTTCAAGATCTGTTCGGTTTTGGCCTTGTTGTTATTCTGACAGCCTGGCTCAACTGTTTTATCGAGTGGTCAGATTTCTTCGGTGATGAACGAGTGAGGCACACGCGACGGCACTTCCAATACCATCAGGCCTAAATCGCCGGAATATCCAATTAGAAAAAATGCCAGTCAGTTTAACTGACTGGCAAGAGGTCTGCGTGGGTCTTCCCTTTGTTCCAGCGTTAACCTATCTGGCACGACGCCCGAGTTGATGGAGCATTCCGTCCCTGCTGCTCCATTACCATGCGCCGATGGCTCGCCGAATACTTTGGACGAGAGGCGGTGTGTCGTACGCCATGGTGCCCCGACAAAAGTTTCCGACAATTCGGTCGTAGTGGTAGCCTTGGCGAGTTACTTCAGTCATCAGATCACTTAGCAATACCATGCTGGTCGGCCTCAGTATGTCGGCATTGAGTTGCTTGGCCAGCTCCTTCAATATGGGTTGATAATTTGACGGGAGAGAACCAATTTTTACGTGTTCGGCGACGGTGAATTCGTCAAGGATATAGTTAGGGATATCCGTCGCACCAGGCGGATGCCTGTAAGCTGTTCTTCCCAGTACTCGTGTCTCCCAGTTCGTGCCGACATCAGCAGCCTTGACGCCTGGAGCGGAGCGAAATTGAAACTCGGCTGACAGGGGGGAGAGCACGTGTTCTGAGGCCATCGCGGTGCCATGAGCATCAATGTATAAAATCCGACTGTCCAAGCCACCACTGTAGAGTTCGTAGGTTGAGTTAACAGGCTTTCCTTCCAGCAAGGCGTTGACATTCCCTGTGGTGGAGTCCCCGGCTGGCAAATTCCCTCTGCGGTAGATCGTTCCTTGTGCGATTCGTTGTGACGCTGGCAGGTTGCTTTGTGCCAGCCTGAAGCTGGCCCTTGCCGCTACCTTGGCCCCCAGAGCACCTGCCCCGGCACTGGCAAACCCGGTTCCTAGCGAGGCCCAGCCAAACGCTGTCGCCAATTTTGGATCGCTGTCCTGTAAAGCCGCCGACGCGATGCCAAACCCGGCGGAAACAATTGCAATCCCTACGGCCGCTGCTGTCCAGCCGATTGAGGCGCCGCCGGTAAAAGGCGCCAGCAAGATACCCACAGAACCGAATAACACCGCTTGCACTATGGGATCCCGTATCGCGGGACCATGGGTGACTACGGTATATTGATGAACAATTTCTGCTTGCCCACTGGGGTCGCTATAGTTCACTGGATCGTTGTGGCAGTAACTGCGGTTGTTCGCACCGCCTTTGCCAAAGGGGCTGAATTTGTCCCGGGTTTGAAAGCGCTGATAGTCAGGGTCGTAAACTCTTACACCATTGCCCAAGTGATAACAGCCGGTGACACGATCGATAGGCTGGCCATTGAAGCCAATCCAAGAATGGTGCGCCCAGTCATAGGGGCGATACCCAAAGGGCGTGTAGGCAAAAATGGTTGAGCTGTTGTCGAGAAGGTTGTGGCTGGCAATTACTGTGCCCTTGATGTCCTTGATCTCAAAGCTGTGACTGACGATTGAATTGCCATCGATCTTCTGCGTGTTTTGCTGCAGTACACAAGCGGCACTTTTGTTGAGCTGCACGGAGGTGCGATAATGCCATTGACCGTTAGTTATGAAGACCCCTTTACGTGCATATTGATTGTCACCCTGATAATAGAACTGCTCGTAATAATCGTTGCCGGCACAACCTACTAGCTGGCGAAGATTGTTGTACGAGAATTCGTATGTACCCTTCGGCAATTTTAGTCTGCCCAACCGTCCAAGTTCGTTGTATTGCAACTGCTCGCCGTTGTTATAACTCAGGTTGCCTTGGCCATCGTAGCTAAAGGTGCAAGTCCGATTGGTTCTGTCGGGTTTCCCTCGAGTAGCACTGACCAGTTGAGTCCGGTCCGTTCCATCATACTGGTACGTGTCTTGAAAGCTTCCACCGTTTGAAATGTTGTCGCACTGTTCTAGATTGCCGGCGATGTCGTATGTGAAAGACTGCTTGTCCAGTACCAGCCCCTCAGGTGTAACAGGTTTGCGTGATCCCTCACAAGAGTAGGTCGCCAACTGTCCTTTGTCGTTATAGGCGAAGCTCTCCTTTCGCAGTAACGTCGAACCCTCATGCAGTGCCATGCTGGCTATTTGAGATGAGCTGTTGTAATCCTGAATGATCGTCAATGTGCTGAAGCCTATGACTTCAAACTTACGTTGAATTTCCCGGTCTTTGTCGTCGTAGGTGAAGCTTGTGACCATTGACCGCTTTTCGACCAGATTCTCCAGGATTTCTGTTTTTAACCGGCCAGCACTGTCGTAGTTGAAACTAACTTTGGCTGTTGCACTTGAAGTACTGCTCATGCGCCCTTGAGCGTCATAGTTGAATGTGGTGGTATTACCAAATGCATCCGTTTCACTCAGCACCATGCCACGTAATGATCGGATGTAATGAACCTTGCTGGTGATATTCTCACTGCCACGCTCAATGCCGCCGGTGGTGGTCTCCATCGTCAGGTTCAGCTTCGGGTCATGGGCGGTGGTGAGGGTGATTGGAATCGCCTGTTGCATTTCGCTGTTCGGTTTGCTATCAGACTTGCCCCAGTCGCTGCTATTTGTATAGGTGAAGTTGGTGGTCCGCCCACCGACCGTGGTTTTCGTCACGCGTCCCAGGCTATCCACCGTGCGTGACCCTAACTCACAACGCTCTGTCCCGGACACCAGGCGAGCAGCACTGGCTGTGGTACTCAGGGTATGGGCAGGATAGTCATTGATGGTTGTCTCGTTTGCGGCAGTAACATCAGTCGGCCGCCCAAAATTATCGTAGATGTATCGGCGTTCAGGAGCGTTGGAGAAGGACTCTTCGGTGAGTTTCCCCAAAGCGTCATAGTGGGCGGTGCGTGAGTTTAGCAATTGGCCATTGACGAAAGTACAGGTTTCCTGTCTACGTGCACCTCCCGGCTCATCAAATACTATTGAAATGCTTCCACTATGGCATGTGCCGTAGGTGGTCCAATGTGTGTGCTGCCGTAAGATGGGGTCATACTCGTCACCCTGAGTAGCGCCGCCTACCCATTTGATCTTGGAAACAGCCCCCCAATCGTCATACTCCAGATTCCGCGTGCTGCTCAAAAATAGTGTGCCGTCCGGTCGGTAGTCATTCTCCGTGATCTTGCTTTCACGTCCCTGTGAGTCGTAATCGGTTTTGGCCAGGGTCAGCCAGGTGTTGTCATCTGAATGAAGACGCTGGGTTTGAGTCCGGCGCCCCAATGAATCGTATACCTCGCGGGTTTGTTCGCCGTTGGTGCTGGTACGAGTCACGGTACTTTCTTTTGCTGAGTCCTCATACTTCAGACTGGTCGTAGCGTAGGGCTTGTCCTCGTTCCCGTAATCGGCCTGCTCGGTCATCCGTCCCTGTTGGTCGTACTTATACGTAGTCTTGTTTCCATGGGTATCGGTGGCTTCCAATAACTGGCCAGTGAGAGCCAGAGTGGTTTGTTTTTGCTTGATGGCCGGGGTATTGCCAGCGGTGATGCTCGTGGCGGTGATCAGTTGGCCATTTACCGGTACGTATAAGAACGCAGTGACCACGGTTGAGCCAGCAACGGCATTGCCAGCTGCGTCCAGGATTTTCTGGGTGGTAGATTTCACCCGGCCATGATCGGCAGATTTCACGTCAGTGAAGTACTGAGTTTCTTCCACCGTCATGCTGTCGTTTTGCCAGGAGGCGAGTTTTTGTCCAGTAGAATCGGTAACAGGGTTGTGGATAGTCAGCTTGACCGTGGGGCGGATCGCCGGGCCTTTAGCCTCCGTCCCTTCTTTAAGCGGTAATTCGCCGTAGCCAAAAAAAGTCCAGCGCAAATCGTTTCGTTTACCGTCTTTAACGGTGTACACCTTTTCTGATTCGACGTAGACCCTGAAGTAATTGGGGTCTCCGTGGCAGACAATGTCCACCGGCAGGTTGAAGGTTTTTTTGCCGGTATCGGTGACAAAGGGCGAGTGGGTGACGGTGCGAACTTCACGGGTACCCCAGGTCAGGCCCGCTTTGCTGTAAGTATCGAAATACCGGCCGATGGGGTTCGAGTAGTCACCAATCCAGCCGGCTACCACCGCTAGGCTAGGGGGCTCGTGATAGGTTTCTTCCTTGACTAAAATTGACTCTCTTGGTGCGCCTTGGTAGTAGGTCCACTCCGTAGTGACTCCTTTTTCGGTTTTGGCGATTATGTTACCCAGCAGATCCAGACTGACGCTGACTTGTTCAGAACGGGTTTGCCCGCCTGGATTCTCGAAGGTTGTTGTGGTGATGTTTTCAATTTTGCCGGGTTTTTTTTCTGTTGCCGGATTGGTAGAGAGATCCATGTCGCTGGGCGTAAAGGTGCGCATCACTTCAATTGTTTTTTTGCACTTGCAGTGAGTCACTACTTCTTTGGTTTGTTGGTGTTCAGCATTGAAATAATGCTGATGGGTCGTTCCTGAATTGTTGACAATAGTGGTTACGGATTCGGTACCGAGTATTTCATAGGTGTAAACTTCCTCACTTGTCGTGAATGCTCCGGCTGTGCGGGTGTGTTTGGACACCTTTTCATTGGTGTAGGTAATGGACTCTGTGAGGCCGGATGAGTGTTTTATTACACTTATTTCATAGTCGTTATTGGTGTATTCGACTTCGGTTGTATAAGTATCGACGGTATGCGTGATTTTGTTAAGGCGGCGAAGCGATACACTCGACTCGACGACCGGGCCGTCAGGCACCGGCATTTCGAATGCGCCTGTTTCGAGTGTGTAAAAGTAATGGCGTGGCGTGTTCGGCCAAACGTCAATGGTGGCGTATAATTGTTTTTCAATGGTCTGGTGGGTTATCTTCAGGAGAGTTGAAGATTCATCTGCGATAGACTCTAGTCTGAAACCGGTGGTCCGGCCATGTGTATAGCTATCGTCTACGTACTCCGCCCATTTCAGGGTAATTGAACGGCCAGAAGAGGAGATTATTGTAGTTGGTAAATAATATATGATAGAAATGCCAAACCATGTTGCTGCATAGCCACTTAGTAGCTCGATGTTGCCATTTTTATGAGTGACTCTAGCATGTCCTGATGCGTCCTGTTCTAAATTCACAATTGCGTTTGGGGTGTAAAGTTGTGTGCTTTTCAGTCTCCAGGCTTCTCCACTTGCCATATGGACGTCAGTCACAGTTGGTGTGAAGGTATCAAGGGGCGAGGGTGGGTACATTACGGCATGGGTAATGTTGAGTCGCAAGGACCAATTCGCATAACAACTCCCTGCGTATTCTGGGTTGTAATGTAAACCAACATCCAGAGATGGACCGGCTTGGTCGTTCCCAACCAATTCAGCAATATCAACATATGTATGAAATTTTCCCGTTTCTGGAGAAACGCCATGTATCTTTGGGCTTAGCGTGTCAAGAAGTCTTTGTTGTTTAGTGTCCGAAGTCATGGGTCATTTTCTCCGTTGAAAAGTCGAAGATGGGTGCTTTCAGGATTTTGCGTTGAGTGGGCGTGCGTACGCCCACTTTTTGACTCGCTCGATGATTAGAGTAAGTAATTGGTTTTGATAGATGCTTGATTTTTTAATGATGGGTCCACGCGATGGCGCCGGGTACTGTTATAAATGACAGTTTTTTATAATGAATAATGCTAAAAAAGTTATCGTAAATAGCCATTTGTTTGGCTGGTTTTAATTGCGTACAGCCCAGCGAGGGGGCGGAAGATGAAACAGGCTCTGCTCAACAGCAGCATTACGGTGCAACAAGACCCCTGAGATGATCGAGCAGGAACTAGGGGCTGGACTGCAACTTGTTACGCTATCAAATGGTGGAAATGAACCGCCATTGATCATCGAAATATCCGATCAAAAAAAAATGCCAGTCAGCTGAGCTGACTGGCATTTTGGCTTGAGCGGGTCTTCTTTTTACTCGACCAGCCTTCTCTTACAAACTGGCAATCCGTGCATGCTGCTCGGCCAGCTTGCCCAAAGCCTGTTCGGCTTCGGCCAGTTTGGCGCGTTCTTTCTCGATAACGTCGGCCGGGGCCTTGTCAACGAATCCAGCGTTGGACAGCTTGCCGCCGACCCGCTGGACTTCACCTTGCAGGCGCTGGATTTCCTTGTCCAGGCGCGCCAGTTCGGCGTTTTTGTCGATCAGGCCGGCCATCGGCACCAGCACTTCCATCTCGCCCACCAGTGCGGTAGCAGACAGTGGTGCCTCTTCGCCTGCCGCCAACACGGTGATCGACTCGAGCTTGGCCAGCTTCTTCAGCAGGACTTCGTTCTCGGTGAGGCGACGCTGGTCTTCGGCATTGACGTTCTTCAGGAACAACGGCAGTGGTTTGCCCGGGCCGATGTTCATCTCGCCACGAATGTTACGCGTGCCAAGCATCAGGCCCTTGAGCCATTCGATGTCGTCTTCGGCGGCCTGATCGATGCGTGCCTCAACGGCCACTGGCCAAGGCTGCAGCATGATCGTCTTGCCTTGAACACCGGCCAGTGGCGCAATGCGCTGCCAGATTTCTTCGGTGATGAACGGCATGAACGGGTGGGCCAGACGCAAGGCGACTTCCAGCACGCGAACCAGCGTGCGGCGGGTGCCGCGTTGACGCTCTACGGCTGCGTTTTCGTCCCACAGCACCGGCTTGGAGAGTTCCAGGTACCAGTCGCAATACTGGTTCCAGATGAACTCGTACAAGGCTTGTGCCGCCAAGTCGAAACGGAACTGGTCGAGTTGGCGGGTCACTTCGGCTTCGGTGCGTTGCAGCTGCGAAATGATCCAGCGATCCGCCAGCGACAGCTCGTAGGCCTCGCCGTTCTGGCCGCAGTCTTCGCCCTTGTCCAGCACGTAGCGCGCAGCGTTCCAGATTTTGTTGCAGAAGTTGCGATAGCCTTCGACGCGGCCCATGTCGAACTTGATGTCGCGGCCGGTCGAGGCCAGCGAGCAGAACGTAAAGCGCAGGGCGTCGGTGCCGTAGCTGGCGATACCGTCGGCGAACTCTTCGCGGGTCTGCTTCTCGATCTTCTTCGCCAGTTTTGGCTGCATCAGGCCCGAGGTGCGTTTCTCTACCAGTGCTTCAAGCTCGATACCGTCGATGATGTCCAGCGGGTCCAGGACATTGCCCTTGGACTTGGACATTTTCTGGCCTTGGCCATCACGCACCAGACCATGCACATACACAGTCTTGAACGGAACCTGAGGCGTGCCGTCTTCGTTTTTCACCAAATGCATGGTGAGCATGATCATCCGGGCAACCCAGAAGAAAATGATGTCGAAGCCGGTCACCAGCACGTCGGTGGAGTGGAACTTCTTCAGGAATTCAGTTTGCTGCGGCCAGCCGAGGGTGGAGAACGTCCACAGGCCCGAGCTGAACCAGGTGTCGAGCACGTCGTTGTCCTGTTGCAGCGCAACGTCCGGGCCGAGGTTGTGCTTGGCACGCACTTCGGCTTCGTCGCGACCGACGTAGACTTTGCCCGACTCGTCATACCAGGCCGGAATCCGGTGGCCCCACCACAGCTGACGGCTGATGCACCAGTCCTGGATGTCGCGCATCCACGAGAAGTACATGTTTTCGTACTGCTTGGGCACGAACTGGATGCGGCCGTCTTCAACGGCAGCAATCGCAGGCTCGGCCAGCGGTTTGGTGGAAACGTACCATTGGTCGGTCAGCCACGGCTCGATGATGGTGCCGGAGCGGTCGCCTTTCGGTACTTTCAGCGCGTGATCGTCGACGCTGACCAGCAGGCCGGCGGCTTCGAACGCAGCAACGATTTCCTTGCGGGCCTGGAAACGGTTGAGGCCGGCGTATTCGGCGGGCAGCGTGCCGTCGATCTCTTCGTTGACGCTGCCATCGAGGTTGAAGACCTGGGCTGCTGGCAGCACCTCGGCGTTCTTGTCGAAGATGTTCAGCAGCGGCAGGTTGTGGCGCTTGCCGACTTCGTAGTCGTTGAAGTCGTGGGCCGGGGTGATTTTCACGCAGCCGGTGCCGAACTCGGGGTCGCAGTAATCGTCAGCGATGATCGGGATGCGGCGGCCAACCAGTGGCAACACGACATACTTGCCGATCAGGGCTTTGTAGCGTTCATCGTTCGGGTTAACCGCCACGGCGGCGTCGCCGAGCATGGTTTCCGGGCGAGTGGTCGCGACGATCAGGTAATCGTTGCCTTCAGCGGTCTTGGCGCCGTCGGCCAGCGGGTACTTCAGGTTCCACAGGAAACCTTTTTCGTCGTGGTTTTCCACTTCGAGGTCGGAAATCGCCGTGTGCAGCTTGGTGTCCCAGTTGACCAGACGCTTGCCGCGGTAGATCAGACCGTCTTCGTGCAGGCGCACGAAGGCTTCCTTGACCGCTTCCGAGAGGCCGTCGTCCATGGTGAAGCGCTCGCGGCTCCAGTCGACAGACGAGCCGAGGCGGCGGATTTGACGGCTGATGTTGCCGCCGGACTCATCCTTCCACTCCCAGACTTTCTCGAGGAATTTTTCACGGCCCAGATCGTGGCGATTCTGGCCCTTGGCTTCGAGCTGACGCTCCACCAGCATTTGCGTGGCGATACCGGCGTGGTCGGTGCCCGGTTGCCACAGGGTGTTGCGACCCTGCATGCGGCGGAATCGGATCAGGGCGTCCATGATCGCATTGTTGAAGCCATGGCCCATGTGCAGGCTGCCAGTGACGTTCGGCGGCGGGATCATGATGGTGTAGGACTCGCCCGCGCCTTGCGGGGCGAAATAATTCTCGGACTCCCAGGTGTTGTACCAGGAAGTTTCAATGGCGTGCGGCTGGTAGGTCTTATCCATGCGCGGCGGGACCCTATTGGCATTTATTCAGGAAAAGCCGGGAAGTATAGCGGGGCAGGGGGCGAAGGGCGAGTGAGTAATGCCCCGGCGATCCGTTCGTCGGTGCATTCGGTCTGTGCATGATTTTAGTGTTGACGGAGGGTGGAGAAGAAATTGTTCACATCCTGATCTCCACCTTATCAGGCGTGCGGTGAGATGCATTAGTTATAAGGCGATGCTCTGGCTATTTTTATTATTCTATCGAACTGTAATTTTTATTAGGGTGGGGAAAGTTGCGAATTGAAGTAAAGTCCTCGCAGGACTGGCCCTGCAGGGCTGTTGAGCAGGAAAGTGTTTGAATGTGTGGACTGTCAGGTTGAAATAAAGTGTAAGACTTCGGAAGGTTGTTTGTCTTGTCAACTGTCATTTGTGACAGTTGATGTCTGATTTCTGAGTTGCTAAGGTTGTTTGGCTTTCGATCCCCTATTTGGGTAGGAAGTTTAAATAAACCACTCCGGCGGAAAACGTATTGCATGAAAGTGGCTGTATATAGCCTGTGTGAGTTTTTGCATGCGATGAATGTGTTTGATGCCCAGTCTATAAAAGGTATTTGAGATGAGCGGACAAGGTGTTTTGACTACGATTAATATTGACGATAGTTATCAGCAAGGCAGGGGAGTGAAGTTGCCGCCGACGAATGATGTTACATCGACTGAAAATAAAGTTGTTGTGTGTAACAGGACGATTCATGAGTCGACCGTCCATAATGTGGATGGTAGTCAGCATTCAATTAATCCTGGGCATAACCTTGAGTTTACAGCGGCCAAAAATGATAGAAGCTGGCGTCTTTCATCTGGCAATACATATAATAATGAGAGTGGTGTCGGGTTCGTTACGCCTCCTCCTGGTTCAAAGGGTTAAATACTCTGTGCGCATAAAGTAGGTATTTGTTCAGTTGGGGAGGCTTTGCCTCCCTTTTTTTACTTATGTTTCGGTTGTTTAAATTTTTGAGGTCTGCGCTGGATGCTAGCTAAACTTAGCAATCAGTTCATGACTTGCGACGAATGAGCGGTCGGAGTTTGCTTTGGTCCGGCAGCGTTTTTCGAAGTGGAAGGCGGGCATCCATATACTCAGTTGCACTTGTGGGGTAAGAATGTTTTATATGCTAAGTCCCGCCGGTTTATACGCGAGCAGAGAGTGGCTTTTTATACTGCCTCCCTGCTGTGAACTCTTATAACGTTGATGTTTTTAACTCCCTCCTCCAAATATTGCTCGAAAGGGGAGGGGCTGATGGTCAACAAGTTTTTGCCCTCCAATCCCGCACCTTGCGCGGTCTCTATAGCTGGGCTCTATGGTCGGCTCACGGTCAGCGTGACACTCGTCCAGTCCGATACAGGTGCACCCGCCGTGTTGTACGCGATCAGTGCAATGTCTGATGTGTCAGAGGCAGAGACGCTGAGGTCTTGCGTCAGTTGCAATTCCCAGTCGCCAACTTTGTCGGCCGTTGGCTTGCCGAAAAGAGTGCTGCCGCCGGCTTGATAGACATAAACGACGATATCGGCGGCTGCCTTGCCCTTGAGTAGGGGGCGCAGGATGGTCACGGTGGTCGAACTGGTGACTGTGGGCGCGCTGCCGCTGGGCAGGGCGGTACTGCCCGAAGTAACGTTTACGGTCAGCGTGACACTCGTCCAGCCCGATACCGGTGCACCTGCCGTGTTGTACGCGATCAGTGCAATGTCTGATGTGCCAGAGGCAGAGACGCTGAGGTCTTGCGTCAGTTGCAATTCCCAGTCGCCATTTTTATCTGCGATTGCGCTGCCGAAAAGTCCGCCGTTGGCTTGATACACATGGACGGTGGCGTTGGCAGTCGCCTTGCCCTTGAGCAGGGGGCGCAGGGTGGTCACGGTGGTCGAACTGGTGACCGTGGGCGCGCTGCCGTTGGGCAGGGCTCCGGAGGAGAGCGCCTCTACGACGAAAGGGACGTTGTCGGCGTATACCGAAGTACCTTCAACGTAAGCCGAAATGGAGTACTCGCCCTCAGGCAAACTGACGGAGCTGCGCACTAGCCAGGAGCCATTTTTATCTGAGGTCGTTTTGGCTAGCACTAGCCCGGTTTTGGACTGGCAAACGTTAAGCGATTTCTCTGGTGCCGTTTTTCCTGAAAACAGAGGCTTGTCTTGGGGATGAAGCTTGGTAATGGGTTGAAATACGGTTATAGCGCTCATGTCATCGTCTCCTGCCGCAAAAGTGTGAAGGGATCACACTTGCGTTTTTTCAGGGACGTGCCTACTGTCAGAAATAACAGTTCAGACAAGCGGTCTAAGACGCGCCATCGCGAATGCGTGCAGTGTCGCGTTGTTGCGTGGCAGGCACGGCAGCGAACTGCCGTGGGGCTTCAAGCGAGGCGGACTCAGGACTGATATTGACTCAACAACCGCTCCATCCGCGCATCCAGCCGACGCTTTATCTCGGTTTCGATGTGCGGGGCGAAGTCGTCGATCACGTCTTGCATGATCAATTGCGCGGCGGCGCGCAGTTCGTCGTTCAGGTGCAGCATGACATCGGCGCCTTGCTGGACAGATGAGGTCGGAGCCGGAGCCGGAGCCGGAGCCGGAGCCGCGACAGGCGCAGGCGCGGGTGTCGGTGGTGGGGCAGGTGGTTCGATGATTTCAGCCTGCGGTTTGCCGCCGACCTGATCGAACAACATCGGAATCTGGCCTTCATCACTGACTTGCTCGACGGTGTCGGTCAGCAGCGGTGGTTGCAGGTTGTCATCGCCGAGCAACTGGCGGATCGACTCGAGGTCGTCCAGCAGGTGTGCGGACTTTTGCAGCTGGTTTGACGTGTCCATCATGTGCTCAGAGTCGCTGTAAACGGTGATCTTGCAGAGGATAGCCCTGTTCGCGGTAGAAACGGAAACTCTCCCGCGCGGCCTGACGAATAGCCGGGTCTTCAACCACCACTTCGGCCACACGGGCAAAGCGCTGGGCAAAAGACGGGACTTTGAGGTCAAGATTGACCAGCAAGTCCTGGTGTTGTCCTGGATCGTCTCCCAGACCAAGCACCACTAAACCGTCCGGTTCGTTTTCGGCGGGGCCGTGAGGCACGAAGCTTTCGCCTTTGAACGCCCACAGGCGTGCATCGAGATCGTCGCGTTGGGCGGCATCGCTGCAATGCAGGTAGATGCGGTGGCCCATGCGCCAGGCTTTTTCGGTGAGCTTGCAGGCAAAATCCAGCCGCGCTGAAGGATCGGCGCTGGGCAGGATATAGAAGTCGACTTTGGTCATTGCGGTTCCTGATGCCTGCGCGGCGTCATCCGCGGATGACGCCGTTCAGGATCTTCAGTTTCAGGCTTTGGCGCGGTCCAGCAGGTATTGGGTCAGCAATGGAACCGGACGGCCAGTGGCGCCCTTGTCCTTGCCGCCACTGGTCCAGGCCGTGCCGGCGATGTCCAGGTGCGCCCACTTCAGGTTCTTGGTGAAGCGCGACAGGAAGCAGGCCGCCGTGATGGTGCCGGCTTTCGGGCCGCCGATGTTGGCGATGTCGGCGAACGGGCTGTCCAGCTGTTCCTGGTACTCATCGAACAGCGGCAGTTGCCAGGCGCGGTCGTCAGCCTGTTGGCCCGCGCTCAGCAGCTGGCCGATCAGTTCGTCGTTGTTGCCCAGCAGGCCCGAGGTGTGGGCGCCGAGGGCGACGACGCAGGCGCCGGTCAGGGTCGCGATGTCGATCACCGCCTGTGGCTTGAAGCGTTCGGCGTAGGTCAGGGCGTCGCACAGCACCAGGCGGCCTTCGGCGTCGGTGTTGAGGATTTCCACGGTCTGGCCGCTCATGGTAGTGACGATGTCGCCAGGACGGGTCGCGCCGCCGCTTGGCATGTTCTCGGCGCAGGCCAGGATGCACACCAGGTTGATCGGCAGTTTCAATTCGAGCACTGCGTGCAAGGTGCCGAAGACGCTGGCCGAGCCGCCCATGTCGTACTTCATTTCATCCATGCCGGCGCCCGGCTTGAGGCTGATGCCGCCGGTGTCGAAGGTGATGCCCTTGCCGACCAGCACGTAAGGCTTCTCGGATTTCTTGGCGCCGTGGTATTGCATGACGATCAGGCGTGGCGGTTGATCGCTACCCTGGCCCACGGCGTAGAACGCGCCCATGCCCAGTTCCTTGATCTTCTTCTCATCGAGGATCTCGACCTTCAGGCCCTTGTTGGCCTTGCCCAGGCTCTTGGCCTGTTCGGCGAGGAAGCTTGGATGGCAGATATTTGGTGGCAGGTTGCCCAGGTCACGGGTGAAGGACATGCCGTTAGCGATTGCAGTGGCGTGAGTCACGGCGCGCTCGACTTCAGCCTGTGCGGCCTTGATGGTCAGCAGGGTGATTTTCTTCAGGGCGCGCGGATCAGCCTTCTGGCTCTTGAACTGCTCGAAGGTGTATTCGCCGTCGACCAGGGTTTCGGCCAGCAGGCGGGTCTTGCCGTAGCTGTCACGCCCTTTGACCGCGACTTCGTCCAGCGCCAGAGCGGCTTCGCTGCCACCCAGGCCTTTGAGGGAGTTCAGTACGCCGGCGATGATTTTGCGGAATGGACGGTCGCCCAGTTCGGCGTCTTTACCCACGCCAACCAGCAACACGCGTTCGGCCTTGAGGTTTGGCAGGCTGTGCAGCAACAGGCTCTGACCCACTTTGCCGGCCAGATCGCCGCGTTTGAGGACTGCGCTGATCGCGCCGCCGCAGAGCTCGTCGAGCTGCTTGGCGACCGTGCCGAGTTTGCGGTCTTCGCCGACGGCGACCACCAGAGTGGCGGTTTTCAACGTTTCTGGGCTAACGCTTTTTACAACCAGTTCCATGTCCGGGTCCCTGAATAAATGGTCAAAGTGCAGCGTGTTACGCGATGCGCGCACACGTTTGCCTATCTATAGAAAGACGCTGGTGCAGGCCAGCGACAAAGGCCGCAGTTTGAACCTCGCTCCGTGCGCCTGACAACCCTCGCGCAGGTGATCTTTACACCATTGCGCGGCTGCTTGAGCGTGCGCAGTGACAGGCGCGTTCAATCACAGGATAATGCGCCATCTTTTTCGGCGGCTCAGCCCTGTGGGTCGCCCGATATGTTTGCTTGTTTGGCCGCCTTAGCCTGACAACCCTGGAGTGTCTGGTTTGATTGTCTTCCGTTATCTGTCCCGCGAAGTCCTGTTGACCTTGAGCGCCGTCAGCGCTGTGCTGCTGGTCATCATCATGAGTGGGCGCTTCATCAAGTTCCTGGCCCAGGCCGCCTCGGGCGCCCTGGACCCAGGCTCGCTGTTCCTGATCATGGGCTTTCGTCTGCCGGGTTTCCTGCAACTGATTCTGCCTTTGGGGCTGTTTCTCGGGATCCTGCTGGCCTACGGTCGCCTGTACCTTGAAAGTGAAATGACCGTGCTCTCCGCGACCGGCATGAGCCAGCAGCGTCTGCTGGGCATGACCCTGTTTCCGGCTGCGCTGGTTGCCGTGATCGTGGCCTGGCTGAGCCTGAGCCTGGCACCGCAAGGCGCCAATCAGTTCCAGTTGCTGCTGAACAAGCAGGATGCCATGACCGAGTTCGACACGCTGGTGCCGGGCCGTTTTCAGGCGCTGCGCGATGGTTCGCGGGTGACCTACACCGAGCAGCTGTCCGATGACCGGATCAATCTGGGCGGCGTCTTCATCTCGGAAAAGCGTCTTTCCGCCGATCAGAAGGATCGCGGTATTTCCGTACTGGTGGCCGAGAAGGGTCGTCAGGAAATCAAGGAAGACGGCAACCGCTACCTGATTCTCGACAATGGCTACCGTTACGACGGTCAGCCGGGGCTGGCCGACTATCGGGCCATCAAGTACGACACCTATGGCGTGCTGCTGCCCAAGCCGGATGTCAGCGACGAGGTGACCGATCGCGATGCGATGCCGACCCGCACCCTGCTGGACAATCCGGATATTCGTGCACGCGCCGAGCTCGAGTGGCGTGTGTCGCTGCCGTTGCTGGTGTTTATCGTGACGTTGATGGCGGTGCCGCTGTCGCGGGTCAATCCGCGCCAGGGACGTTTCCTCAAGTTGCTGCCGGCGATTCTTCTCTATATGGCTTATCTGACGATCCTGATCGCCGCACGCGGTGCTCTGGAGAAAGGCAAGATCCCCCCGGCACTGGGTCTGTGGTGGGTTCACGCAATATTCCTGGCCATTGGCCTGGGACTGCTCTATTGGGAGCCGTTGCGCTTGAAAATGGCGAGTCGCCGCAGTGCGCTGGAGGTGACCCGTGGTTAAGCTCGATCGCTACATTGGTGGCAGTGTTTTCATGGCGATCCTGGCGGTACTGGGGATCATTCTTGGCCTGGCGACCTTGTTTGCCTTCATCGACGAGATGAGTGATGTCACGGATACCTACACCCTCACCGACGTATTGAGCTACGTGGCGCTGACAGCGCCGCGTCGGGTCTATGACATGCTGCCGATGGCGGCACTGATCGGTTGCCTGATCGGCCTGGGCAGCCTGGCCAGCAGCAGTGAATTGACCATCATGCGCGCCGCTGGCGTGTCCATCGGCCGGATCGTCTGGGCGGTGATGAAGCCGATGCTGGTGTTGATGCTGGCAGGCGTACTGGTCGGCGAGTACGTTGCGCCCGCTGCGGAAAACGTGGCCCAGGCCAATCGCTCACTGGCTCAGGGCATTGGTGATGCGCAGAGCGCCAAGCACGGTATGTGGCACCGCCAGGGTGATGAGTTCATTCACATCAACTCGGTGCAGCCGGACGGCATTCTGTACGGTGTGACTCGCTATCGTTTTGACCGCGAGCGTCACATGCTAACCTCGAGCTTCTCCAAGCGTGCGCAGTTCGAAACTGATCATTGGCAGCTGAACGACGTCACCACCACGGTGTTCCATGACGGCAGTACTGAAGTGGTCACGGCCCCGCAAGAACGCTGGGAAGTCCCGTTGAGCCCGCAACTGCTGAACACCGTGATCATGGCGCCGGAATCGTTGTCGATCAGCGGTTTGTGGGGTTACATCCACTATCTGGCGGATCAGGGTCTGAACAATGGCCGTTACTGGCTGGCGTTTTGGGTCAAGGTGTTGCAGCCACTGGTCACTGTTGCCCTGGTGTTGATGGCGATTTCCTTTATCTTCGGCCCGCTGCGCTCGGTGACCCTGGGCCAGCGTGTGTTTACAGGGGTACTGGTCGGCTTTACCTTCCGTATCGCTCAGGATTTGCTCGGGCCTTCAAGCCTGGTCTTCGGCTTCTCGCCATTGTTCGCGGTGCTGGTTCCAGCTGGTATCTGTGGGGTGGCCGGTCTCTGGATGCTGCGCCGAGCCGGTTGATCGCGGGTATTTCTTGCCCCGGTTGACAGTCAAACGCCCCGTTCGCAAGAGCGGGGCGTTTTTGTATCCAATACCGTTGACCTGTGAACGTGACGCTTGCGTCGTGTATCAGGTACAATTCCCGGCTATTTTTCGGCGGGCTATGCCTGCAGCCTTTTTGAGTGTTGATCCGTGAGTGATTTGAGTCATATCCGCAATTTCTCCATCATCGCCCACATTGACCATGGCAAGTCGACTCTGGCCGATCGCTTCATCCAGATGTGCGGCGGCCTGGCCGAGCGTGAAATGGAAGCCCAGGTACTGGACTCCATGGACCTTGAGCGTGAACGCGGGATCACCATCAAGGCTCACAGCGTTACCCTGTATTACACCGCCCGTGATGGTATCAAGTACCAACTGAACTTCATTGACACCCCCGGCCACGTTGACTTCACCTACGAAGTCAGCCGGTCGCTGGCGGCCTGTGAAGGTGCCTTGTTGGTGGTCGATGCCGGTCAGGGTGTCGAGGCGCAATCGGTTGCCAACTGCTACACGGCAATCGAGCAGGGCCTGGAAGTGATGCCGGTCCTGAACAAGATCGACCTGCCACAGGCTGATCCGGACCGCGTAAAAGAAGAAATCGAAAAAATCATCGGCATCGATGCCACCGATGCGGTCGAGTGCAGTGCCAAGACCGGCCTGGGCGTCGATGAAGTGCTCGAGCGTCTGGTACACACCATTCCTGCGCCGACCGGCAACATCGAAGATCCGCTGCAAGCGTTGATCATCGACTCCTGGTTCGACAACTACCTGGGCGTTGTTTCCCTGGTTCGCGTGCGCCACGGCCGCGTGAAAAAGGGCGACAAGATTCTGGTGAAGTCCACCGGCAAGATCCACCTGGTCGACAGCGTCGGTGTGTTCAATCCGAAGCACACCGCCACCGTTGATCTGAAAGCCGGTGAAGTAGGCTTCATCATCGCCGGCATCAAGGACATTCACGGTGCGCCGGTAGGTGACACCCTGACCTTGAGCTCGACGCCGGACGTCGACGTGCTGCCAGGTTTCAAACGTATTCAGCCGCAGGTGTATGCCGGTCTGTTCCCGGTCAGCTCCGACGACTTCGAAGACTTCCGCGAAGCGCTGCAAAAGCTCACGCTGAACGACTCGTCGCTGCAATACACCCCGGAAAGCTCCGACGCCCTGGGCTTCGGCTTCCGTTGCGGGTTCCTCGGCATGCTGCACATGGAGATCATCCAGGAGCGCCTGGAGCGCGAGTACGACCTGGACCTGATCACCACGGCGCCGACGGTTATTTTCGAGCTGTTGCTGAAAACCGGTGAAACGATTTACGTCGACAACCCGTCCAAGCTACCGGACCTGTCGTCTATTGAAGACATGCGCGAGCCAATCGTTCGGGCAAATATTCTTGTGCCGCAGGAGCACCTGGGCAACGTCATTACCCTGTGCATCGAGAAGCGTGGCATTCAACACGATATGCTGTTCCTCGGTAGCCAGGTCCAGGTGACCTACGATTTGCCGATGAACGAAGTGGTCCTGGACTTCTTCGATCGTCTGAAATCCACCAGTCGCGGCTATGCTTCGCTGGATTACCATTTCGATCGTTATCAATCAGCTAATCTGGTGAAGCTGGATGTATTGATCAACGGTGAAAAAGTCGACGCCCTGGCGTTGATCGTGCACCGCGACAACGCGCACTACAAAGGTCGTGCGTTGACCGAGAAGATGAAAGAACTGATTCCGCGGCAGATGTTCGACGTGGCAATCCAGGCCGCCATTGGCGGACAGATTGTGGCGCGGACAACCGTCAAGGCACTCAGAAAGAACGTATTGGCCAAATGCTACGGTGGTGACGTTAGCCGTAAGCGCAAGCTGTTGGAAAAGCAGAAGGCCGGTAAAAAACGCATGAAGCAGGTCGGCAACGTGGAAATTCCACAAGAAGCCTTCCTCGCTGTGCTCAGGTTGGATAGTTAGGTCCTATGTCACTAAATTTCCCGCTGTTGCTGGTCATCGCCGTTTTCGTTTGCGGTCTGTTGGGGTTGCTCGACCTGATCTTTCTGGCGCCGCGTCGGCGTGCCGCCATTGCCTCTTATCAGGGTAGCGTCACTGAGCCTGACATGATGGTGGTCGAGAAACTGAACAAAGAACCAATGCTGGTTGAATACGGCAAATCGTTCTTTCCAGTGCTGTTCATCGTGCTGGTCTTGCGTTCGTTCCTGGTGGAGCCGTTCCAGATTCCGTCTGGTTCGATGAAGCCGACCCTGGACGTTGGCGACTTCATTCTGGTGAACAAGTTTTCTTACGGGATCCGCTTGCCGGTGCTCGATACGAAAGTCATCCAGGTGGGTGATCCGCAGCGTGGCGATGTGATGGTGTTCCGCTACCCAAGCGACCCGAACGTCAACTACATCAAGCGTGTAGTGGGCTTGCCGGGTGATCAGATTCGTTACACCGCCGACAAGCGTCTGTTCGTCAACGGTGAGTCGATCGCAGAGCAGCTGGTTGGCTCCGAGCCGGGTACGCTGGGCAGTGCCGAGCTCTACAAGGAAAAACTCGGCGCCGCCGAGCACCTGATCCGCAAGGAAATGAGCCGCTACCGCGCAACCCCGGACCATCAATGGACCGTGCCTGCCGGGCACTACTTCATGATGGGCGACAACCGCGACAACTCCAACGACAGTCGCTACTGGGATGATCCAACTATTCCCAAGGATCTGCTGGGCATGGTTCCCGACAAGAATATCGTCGGCAAGGCCTTCGCCGTCTGGATGAGCTGGCCGGAACCCAAACTCAGTCACCTGCCGAATTTCTCGCGGGTTGGCCTGATCAAGTAATCACCCACGGCGCTGTTGAACACAGCGCCGAATGCATTTCTGGAGCCTGCAGAAGGTCACCGCAGATGCATGAAGCCAACGATATTCAGGATGTAATTTTTGAACACAGCGTTAATTGTCCAAGAGCCTAGCAGCGTTGCTGTGATGGACGTCGACCACGAACTCAGCGTGGGTAAACCGTGAGCGTCTCTTTAAGCCGTCTCGAGCGTCAGCTCGGTTATACCTTCAAGGACCAGGAACTGATGGTCCTGGCCCTGACACATCGCAGCTTTGCCGGGCGCAACAACGAACGCCTGGAATTCCTCGGTGATGCCATTCTCAACTTCGTTGCCGGTGAAGCGCTGTTCGACCGCTTTCCGCTGGCTCGCGAAGGCCAGCTGTCGCGTTTGCGCGCACGCCTGGTCAAAGGTGAGACGCTGGCCGTATTGGCGCGTGGTTTCGATCTTGGCGAGTACCTGCGCCTGGGGTCCGGTGAGTTGAAGAGCGGCGGGTTCCGCCGTGAATCGATCCTCGCCGATGCCCTCGAAGCGTTGATCGGTGCGATCTACCTGGATGCCGGCATGGACATGGCGCGCGAACGCGTGCTGGCCTGGCTGACGTCCGAGTTCGACAGCCTGACGCTGGTCGACACCAACAAAGATCCAAAGACTCGCCTGCAGGAGTTCTTGCAGTCGCGTGCCTGTGAACTGCCGCGTTACGAAGTGGTGGATATCCAGGGTGAGCCGCATTGCCGGACGTTCTTCGTCGAATGCGAAATCACCTTACTGAACGAAAAAAGCCGAGGTCAGGGTGTGAGTCGTCGTATTGCCGAACAGGTAGCGGCCGCCGCAGCACTGATTGCCCTGGGCGTGGAGAATGGCCATGACTGATTCAACTGCAACTCGCTGTGGCTATGTCGCCATCGTCGGCCGTCCGAACGTGGGCAAATCCACGCTGCTGAACCACATCCTGGGTCAGAAGCTGGCGATCACCTCGCGCAAACCGCAAACCACCCGTCACAACATGCTCGGTATCAAGACCGAAGGCGATGTGCAGGCGATCTACGTCGACACCCCCGGCATGCACAAAGGTGGCGAGAAAGCCCTCAACCGCTACATGAACAAGACCGCTTCGGCCGCGTTGAAAGACGTCGACGTGGTGATCTTCGTGGTTGATCGCACCAAGTGGACCGAAGAAGACCAGATGGTGCTCGAGCGCGTTCAGTACGTGACGGGCCCGTTGATCGTGGCGTTGAACAAGACCGACCGCATCGAAGACAAAGCCGAGCTGATGCCGCACCTGAGCTGGTTGCAGGAACAGCTGCCGAACGCGCAGATCATTCCGATTTCGGCGCAGCACGGGCACAACCTCGATGCGCTGGAGCGGGTGATCGCCGGTCACCTGCCGGAAAACGATCACTTCTTCCCGGAAGACCAGATCACCGACCGCAGCAGCCGTTTCCTCGCCGCCGAACTGGTGCGCGAGAAAATCATGCGCCAGATGGGCGCCGAGCTGCCATACCAGATCACCGTGGAAATCGAAGAGTTCAAGCAGCAGGGGAAAACCCTGCACATCCATGCGTTGATCCTCGTCGAACGTGACGGTCAGAAGAAAATCATCATTGGCGACAAGGGCGAGCGGATCAAACGCATCGGCACCGAAGCGCGCAAGGACATGGAGCTGCTGTTCGACTCCAAGATCATGCTCAACCTTTGGGTGAAAGTGAAAGGCGGCTGGTCCGACGACGAACGCGCCCTGCGTTCGCTGGGTTACGGCGACCTGTAATCAGGATCGGCACAAGGTTCAAGGTCTTGTGCTGGCCTTTGTGGCGAGGGAGCTTGCTCCCGCTGGGTCGCAAAGCGGCCCCAAAACCATTTGCCCCGGTGTGCCTGACTCTCCGCGGCTGCTTGATGTCGGGGCTGCTTCGCAGCCCAGCGGGAGCAAGCTCCCTCGCCACAGTTGATCTCCTCTGAGATTTGGACTCTGATGTCGACCACCGCGCCAACCGGCCAACCCGCCTACGTGCTCCATAGTCGTGCCTACCGCGAAAATAGCGCGTTGGTGGATTTCCTCACGCCGCAAGGTCGGCTGCGGGCGGTGTTGCGCAGTGCGCGGGGCAAGGCCGGAACGTTGGCGCGGCCATTCGTGCCGCTGGAAGTCGAGTTCCGTGGTCGGGGCGAACTGAAGAACGTCGGTCGCATGGAAAGCGCCGGTGTCTCGACCTGGCTCAATGGTGAAGCGCTGTTCAGCGGTCTCTACCTCAACGAACTGCTGATCCGCCTGCTGCCGTCCGAAGATCCTCACCCTGCGGTATTCGATCATTACGCCGCGACCTTGCTGGCGCTGGCCGAAGGGCGTCCGTTGGAGCCTTTGTTGCGCTCATTCGAATGGCGGCTGCTCGATGACCTGGGCTACGGCTTTGCGCTGAACGCGGATATCCACGGCGAACCTATCGCGCCCGACGGCCTGTATCGCTTGCAGGTCGATGCAGGTCTGGAGCGGGTTTACCTGCTGCAGCCTGGTCTGTTCAACGGTACCGAACTGTTGGCCATGGCCGACGCCGACTGGAGCGCGCCGGGTGCCTTGTCCGCCGCCAAGCGTTTGATGCGTCAGGCGTTGGCCGTTCACCTGGGCGGTCGCCCACTGGTCAGTCGCGAATTGTTTCGCAAGCCCTGATCAACCCGTATGCTGTGCACCGAACTTTCTCTTCTTCTGGAGCGCTTCCGTGACCACCAGCAATCGCATTCTTCTTGGCGTGAACATCGACCACGTTGCCACCCTGCGTCAGGCCCGGGGTACGCGTTACCCTGACCCTGTGAAAGCAGCGCTGGACGCGGAAGAGGCGGGCGCTGATGGCATCACCGTGCATCTGCGTGAAGACCGCCGGCACATTCAAGAGCGCGACGTGTTGTTGCTCAAGGACGTGCTGCAAACCCGCATGAACTTCGAGATGGGCGTCACCGAGGAAATGATGGCGTTCGCTGAACGCATTCGTCCGGCGCACATTTGCCTGGTCCCGGAAACCCGTCAGGAACTGACCACCGAAGGCGGTCTGGATGTGGCAGGGCAGGAAGCGCGGATCAAGGCGGCGGTGGATCGTCTGGCGAAAATCGGCTGCGAAGTGTCACTGTTCATTGATGCCGACGAGCGCCAGATCGAAGCCTCGAAACGTGTTGGCGCACCGGCCATCGAATTGCACACCGGCCGTTATGCGGACGCCGAGACGCCGACTGCGGTGGCTGAAGAGCTGAAGCGTGTGGCGGATGGCGTGGCGTTTGGCCTGACGCAAGGCCTGATCGTCAACGCCGGCCACGGTCTGCACTACCACAACGTCGAAGCAGTTGCGGCGATCAAAGGCATCAACGAACTGAACATCGGCCACGCGCTGGTGGCGCATGCGCTGTTCGTCGGGTTCAAGTCGGCTGTTTCAGAGATGAAAGCGCTGATCCTCGCCGCAGCAAAAGCCTGACGTTCAACCCCATACCCGTAGGAGCAAGGCTTGCCCGCGATGCAGGCGCCGCGGTCCGCCTGAATCACCGCGGTGATGCTATCGCGGGCAAGCCTTGCTCCTACGGGAGGAGGGGTGTGCCTAGAGCGGTGGGTTTTCTTCGGGCGGTTTGGTTTTGTCGATGCCCGGCACATGCAGGTTGCCTTGGGTGACCTGATCGCCCTCAAGCTGCGGCTGCGTGACCCACGTCAGAATGTCGTAGTAACGCCGGATGTTCGCCACAAAATGCACCGGCTCACCGCCCCGGGCGTAGCCATAGCGGGTTTTGCTGTACCACTGTTTCTGCGACAGGCGCGGCAGGATCTTTTTCACGTCCAGCCACTTGTCCGGATTCAGTCCTTCCTTGGCTGCGAGTTTGCGCGCGTCATCCAGGTGACCGCTGCCGACGTTGTAGGCCGCCAGCGCAAACCATGTGCGATCCGGCTCCTGGATCGAGTCGTCGAGTTGATCCTTCGTGTAAGCCAGGTACTTCGCGCCGCCCATGATGCTTTGCTTGGCGTCCAGGCGATTGGACACGCCCATGGCCTGCGCGGTGTTCTGGGTCAGCATCATCAGGCCGCGAACGCCGGTTTTCGAGGTGACCGCCGGTTGCCACAGCGATTCCTGATATCCGATTGCGGCGAGCAGTCGCCAGTCGACTTTCTCTTCCTTGGCCGAGGCCTTGAAGTGCTTCTCGTACTTGGGCAGTCGTTGCTGCAAGTGCTCGGCGAAGGTGTAGGCGCCCATGTAGCCGAGTACATCGACATGCCCGTAATAGCGGTCTTTCAGCCGTTGCAGGGTGCCATTTTTCTGCGCCTTGTCGAGGAAGTCGTTGATCTCGTTGAGCAGGCTATTGTCGTCACCGGCGGCCACCGCCCAGCTCTGGTTGCTGGCGTCGCCCAGGTCGAAGGCGACTCGCGCATTAGTGAAGTACACCTGGTTCATCGCGACTTCGTTGGAGTCGACCAGTGTCAGGTCGATCTGACCTTCATCAACCATGCGCAGCAGGTCAACGACCTCAACCGCGTCGGACTCTTCGTATTCAATGCCGGGGTATTTCTTTTTCAGCGCGGCCAGTTGGTCGGCGTGGGTGCTGCCCTTGAGCACCATGATTGTCTTGCCGACCAGATCGGCTGCCGAGGTCGGCCGAGACTGACCGTTGCGGTAGATGATCTGTGGGGTGACTTCCAGATACGAGTGGGAAAACCGCACTTGCTGTTTGCGTTTGTCGCTGCCGACCAGACCGGCGGCAGCCAGCACCGGGCCGCCAGGTTTGCCTAACTGACCGTACAGGTCGTCGAGGTTGTCTGCGGTTTCGATCTTGAGTTTCACGCCCAGATCGTCGGCGAAGCGCTTCACCAGCTCGTATTCGAAGCCGGTTTCACCGTTGCGATCCTGAAAGTAGGTAGCGGGGCTGTTGCGGGTAACCACACGCAGCACGCCATCCTCCTTTACGCGCTCCAGTGTGTTGGGTTTATCAACACAGCCACTGAGCATCAGGAAGAGTCCGGTTGCGATGAGCCATTTGGCGAATCGCGGACGCAAAGCCGTTGGGGAAAACATCTGCGCAGTATACGCAAAGGACCACGGCCGCCATATCTCGACAGTAAAGGGCTTGTCTGCTAGAGCGTTCAAAAATCGGCAAAAGCCCGCAAGAACAGGCTCTCGGGCCTGATTGTGACAACAAAAATAACCCCCGGCGTGCCCCTTGATGCGCATGGGTTACAGGCTTTGAGCCCCGGGCCGACGTTCGGACAATACCGGGTGTAGCGTTTCGGGTGCTGTCGCGGGCGGTTTAGGCTAGAATGCACGGCCTCAAAGCACACCCCCTTCCGAGGCTGTCCCGAAGATGTTGATCCTGCGCGGCGCTCCTGCCCTTTCTGCCTTTCGCCACAGCAAACTCCTTGAGCAACTGAGCCAGAAGGTCCCGGCTGTCAGTGGCTTATATGCTGAATTCGCTCACTTCGCCGAAGTCACCGGCGTCCTGACCGGCGACGAACAGCAGGTGCTAGCGCGCCTTCTGAAGTACGGTCCTAGTGTTCCGGTACAAGAGCCGACCGGCCGTCTGTTCCTGGTGTTGCCGCGTTTCGGCACCATCTCGCCCTGGTCGAGCAAGGCCAGCGATATCGCCCGCAACTGTGGCCTGGCGAAAATCCAGCGCCTGGAGCGCGGTATCGCTTTCTACGTGACCGGTGAATTCACCGACGCACAAGCACAGCTGATTGCCGACGGTCTGCACGACCGCATGACCCAGATCGTGCTGGAAAACCTCGAACAGGCTGCTGGCCTGTTCAGTCACTCCGAACCGAAGCCGTTGACGGCGATCGACGTTCTGGGTGGCGGTCGCGCCGCACTGGAAACCGCTAACGTCGAGCTGGGCCTGGCCCTGGCGGAAGACGAGATCGACTACCTGGTCAACGCCTTTATTGGCTTGAAGCGCAACCCGCACGACATCGAACTGATGATGTTCGCCCAGGCGAACTCCGAGCACTGCCGTCACAAGATCTTCAACGCCAGTTGGGACATCGACGGCGAGAGCCAGGAAAAAAGCCTGTTCGGCATGATCAAGAACACCTACGTGATGCACAGCGAAGGCGTTCTGTCGGCTTACAAGGACAACGCTTCGGTGATCGTCGGCTCTGTCGCCGGCCGTTTCTTCCCGGACCCTGAGACCCGCCAGTACGGCGCGGTGCAGGAACCGGTGCACATCCTGATGAAAGTCGAGACGCACAACCACCCGACCGCGATTGCCCCGTTCCCGGGCGCATCCACCGGTTCCGGTGGCGAGATCCGCGACGAAGGCGCGACCGGTCGCGGCGCCAAGCCAAAGGCTGGCCTGACCGGTTTCACCGTGTCCAACTTGCAAATTCCGGGCTTCGAACAGCCATGGGAAGTGCCGTACGGCAAGCCTGAGCGCATCGTTACTGCGCTGGACATCATGATCGAAGGCCCATTGGGCGGCGCTGCATTCAACAACGAATTCGGCCGTCCGGCGCTGACCGGTTATTTCCGTACCTTCGAACAATCCATCACCACACCGCGTGGCGATGAAGTGCGTGGTTATCACAAGCCGATCATGTTGGCCGGCGGCATGGGCAACATCCGTGAGGAACACGTCAAGAAAGGCGAAATCCTCGTGGGCTCCAAGCTGATCGTGCTGGGCGGCCCGGCGATGCTGATCGGTCTGGGCGGCGGCGCGGCTTCCTCCATGGCTACCGGCACCAGCTCGGCCGACCTGGACTTTGCTTCGGTACAACGCGAAAACCCTGAAATGGAACGCCGTTGCCAGGAAGTCATCGACCGTTGCTGGCAGTTGGGCGAACGCAACCCGATCAGCTTTATCCACGACGTCGGCGCGGGCGGTCTGTCCAATGCCTTCCCGGAACTGGTCAACGATGGCGACCGCGGCGGCCGCTTCGAACTGCGCAACATTCCAAACGACGAGCCGGGCATGGCCCCGCACGAAATCTGGAGCAACGAATCCCAGGAACGCTACGTCCTGGCGGTTGGCCCGGCCGACTTCGAACGCTTCAAGGCAATCTGCGAACGTGAGCGTTGCCCGTTTGCCGTTGTCGGCGAAGCGACTGCCGAGCCGCAATTGACTGTCACCGACAGCCACTTCGGCAACAGCCCGGTCGACATGCCGCTCGAAGTGCTGCTGGGCAAAGCTCCGCGCATGCACCGTTCGGCTGTTCGTGAAACCGAACTGGGCGACGATTTCGATCCGTCGACCCTGACCATTGCCGATTGCGTCGAGCGCGTTCTGCATCACCCGGCCGTGGCCAGCAAAAGCTTCCTGATCACCATCGGCGACCGCACCATCACCGGCCTCGTGGCCCGTGATCAGATGGTCGGCCCGTGGCAGGTTCCCGTGGCTGACGTTGCCGTCACCGCCACCAGCTTCGACGTCTACACCGGTGAAGCCATGGCCATGGGCGAGCGTACCCCGCTGGCACTGCTGGACGCTCCGGCGTCGGGCCGCATGGCCATCGGCGAAACCCTGACCAACATCGCGGCCTCGCGCATCGGCAAGATCTCCGACATCAAGCTGTCGGCGAACTGGATGTCGGCTGCCGGCCACCCGGGCGAAGACGCGCGTCTGTACGACACCGTGAAAGCGGTCGGCATGGAACTGTGCCCGGAACTGGGCATCACCATTCCGGTGGGCAAGGACTCGATGTCCATGGCCACGCGCTGGAATGACGAAGGCGTCGACAAGACCGTAACTTCGCCAATGTCCCTGATCGTGACCGGTTTCGCGCCAGTGACTGACATCCGTCAGACCCTGACCCCGCAACTGCGCATGGACAAGGGCACCACCGACCTGATCCTGATCGACCTGGGCCGCGGCCAGAACCGCATGGGTGCTTCGATCCTCGCGCAGGTTCACGGCAAGCTCGGCAAGCAGGCACCGGACGTCGATGATGCCGAAGACCTGAAAGCCTTCTTCGCGGTGATCCAGGGCCTCAACGCCGACGGTCACCTGCTGGCTTACCACGACCGTTCCGACGGTGGTCTGCTGACCAGCGTGGTGGAAATGGCCTTTGCCGGCCACTGCGGCCTGAGCCTGAACCTCGACGGTCTGGCAGAAACATCTGCCGACATCGCCGCGATCCTGTTCAACGAAGAACTGGGTGCTGTCATCCAGGTTCGTCAGGACTCGACGCCGGACATCCTTGCTCAATTCAGCGCCGCAGGTCTGGGCGACTGCGTGTCGGTGATCGGCCAGCCGATGAACAACGGCGAGATCAGCATCACTTTCAACGGCGACACCGTGTTCGAAGGCCAGCGTCGTCTGCTGCAACGTCAGTGGGCTGAAACCAGCTATCAAATCCAGCGTCTGCGTGACAACGCCGACTGCGCCGAACAAGAGTTCGACGTGCTGCTGGAAGAAGACAACCCGGGCCTGAGCGTCAAGCTGAGCTACGACGTGAACCAGGACGTTGCCGCGCCTTATATCAAGAAAGGCATTCGCCCACAGGTTGCCGTACTGCGTGAGCAGGGCGTCAACGGTCAGGTGGAAATGGCCGCAGCGTTCGACCGCGCCGGTTTCAACGCGATCGACGTGCACATGAGCGACATCCTTGCTGGCCGTGTCGACCTGAACGAGTTCAAAGGTCTGGTGGCGTGCGGTGGCTTCTCCTACGGTGACGTACTGGGTGCCGGTGAAGGCTGGGCGAAATCGGCGCTGTTCAACAGCCGTGCTCGCGATGCGTTCCAGGGCTTCTTCGAACGTACCGACAGCTTCACCCTCGGCGTGTGCAACGGTTGCCAGATGATGTCCAACCTGCACGAGCTGATCCCGGGCAGCGAGTTCTGGCCGCACTTCGTGCGCAACCGTTCCGAGCAGTTCGAAGCGCGTGTGGCGATGGTTCAGGTTCAGGAATCGAACTCGATCTTCCTGCAGGGCATGGCCGGTTCGCGTATGCCGATCGCCATCGCTCACGGTGAAGGTCATGCCGAGTTCGCCAGCGAAGAAGCGTTGCTGCAAGCCGATCTGTCGGGTTGCGTGGCGATGCGTTTCGTCGACAACCACGGCAAGGTTACCGAGCGCTATCCGGCCAACCCGAACGGCTCGCCGCGCGGGATCACCGGTTTGACCAGCCGTGACGGTCGCGTGACGATCATGATGCCGCACCCGGAGCGGGTGTTCCGTGCCGTGCAGAACTCGTGGCGCTCGGAAGAGTGGAACGAAGACGCGCCGTGGATGCGTATGTTCCGTAACGCTCGTGTGTGGGTGAACTAAGCGCTGTGTACAAGCTCAGTTTTTTTGTTCCTCAGAGCCATGTTGAGGTGGTCAAGGGTGCTGTGTTCGCTGCCGGTGGTGGGCGGATCGGTGCTTATGATCACTGTTCGTGGCAGGTGCTTGGGTTGGGTCAGTTTCGGCCTTTGGACGGTAGTCAGCCGTTTATTGGTCAGGCGGGGCTGGTCGAGCAGGTTGAGGAATGGAAGGTTGAGCTGGTGGTCAGCGATGAGTTGATTGGTGTTGTGGTGGCGGCTCTGAAGCAGAGTCATCCCTATGAGACGCCGGCTTACGAGGTGTGGCGGCTGGAAGATTTCTGATCTTCCTGCGCTTTAACAAGAAACCCGCTGAAGTGATTTCAGCGGGTTTTTTATTGCCCGGGATTCCATGAATGCACTCGTTCCACTGTGCGAGCCGAGCTTGCTCGCGATGGCGGCCTGACAGCCGACCCATCTCCCGCAGATGTACACCAATCAAAACTGTGGGAGCTGGCTTGCCTGCGAAGGCGGCCTGACAGCCGACCAATCTCTTGCAGGTGTACATATCCATTCCTGCGGTAACGGCCACTTACGGTTTCGCTC
>NZ_JBXAMS010000017.1:0-164423 GCF_058800905.1 Pseudomonas sp. GW822-FHT04C11
TTGAAATACAAAACGCCCGATGCGGTGCATCGGGCGTTGAAGTGAAACAGGTGTAAACCTATTTCAGGACTAGACAAAATAAATCCTCACCTTCTTTTACGATCAAAACGAGCTCGTTGAGCGATTAACCGAAGTGGAACAACATGAGTGCCGTTAAGGCCGGCAAAAGCAGCCCATTGGCTAATGTCGGTCAGTCGGGAGACTCAGGGCACGATGCTGATGCTTGACCTGTAGCAGCAGGCTTCGCCAGCTGCGGTGCGTGATACGGCTTAACTGATTGGCAACAACACTATGGTCCTCGATTCCGAAGCCCAGCCTAGCGCTGGGCTTTTTCATTAGGCCATTACGGGGGGGACTTCCGAAATTGCTGTAGGGCAAATGATGGAGGTGTGGGAAGCAACGCTGAAAAGCCGGGTGCTTGAGCGCTTCCATGGGGTTCAGCGCTTCACACGAAACACGTCCGGAGGGGGTATTCATTTCACACCATTAGGGTAGAAAATGAATCAAAGCGCAGCGTACCCGACGCAATCCGCCACCCGAAAGGACGAACGTTATGCAGGAGCTGACAATGCAACAGGCCGAACTGGAAAAGGTTCACGTGGAAATCGTCAAGCTGATGGCTGAGCAGCGCAAGCTGAACGCCGAGGCCGGCAAGATGACCCGTGAAACTTTCTGGTATCCGGTTGCCGTTGCGACTGGCCTGATCGGCACGGTGGCTGCGGTCACTGCGGTGTTGATCAAGCTTCTCTAAAAGCCCCTTGCCGGTTTCCCGGCAAGAGGCAGGGCTTTCACCGGCTCATTCGCCTTTGATGATCAGGCTGCCGTCGGCCATTGTCACCTCTCCTCTTGGTCGATTCCCGAGATGGGGTGCGAGCATCCCGCTTCCAGATGTCGATAGGTGTCGATATCTGTCAGGCAGAGCATTTTCCTGCCATCCCTGAGCTCAATCCAGAACGTCACGTCTGCATCAGCCCGGGCCATGGCGGTGTCTGTCACGGACCAGGTGGGGGCAATAGCCATCGCAGCGGCCAAGCCCATTCCGGCACAGCGTTGTGTCAGTGCGATCGGAGTTTGGTTTATGACGTTAATGTGTTTGATATCGGTAACCGGGACACTGATACCTGGCCACGGATAGAGTGCTGTCTCGATACTGACAACACCGGAGTCGTACGCCCCCACTCCATGAAGAAAATCACCAGCTAGAACTTTTATTTTAGCCATGTGGAAATCCTCCCGACATCTGTTGCATCAGGGGCTATTGATGTTATGTGATGACCGCGACGCTGCCCATTTGATGCAGGGCATCGCAACCCGGTTCGCCACCAAACGTCAACACATCCAGAATATTCCACGCCCCCAAAAGGGGCGCGTCAACGACTCTGCGACGAAATACTGTTGAACTGATGTCGGAGAGGGAGATAGAAGTCCGTGAGGGCAAGGGCTGTCATCGGCTAATAACCGCCACCACCCATCCCACCCATACTGCCGGATGGTTCTCTGGCCTTTTGTTGCACGTGACTCCATTCCGCGCACGTCATAAAACTCTTATGGTCGACTTTGCCTCGAGCATCGAAACTGACATTGAACGTGTGCTTTTGGCCGGCTTGCGTGAGCATGTAGTCAAAACAGGTGCCGGGCTCGACGGTGCGATCACTGATTGATAAGGGTTTGCCGCCGATTTGCTGGACTTGATCCTTGCTCATGCCCATTTCTACCTTTGCGACCAGCGGTTGCTCTCGATAGACCGATGTCTCGGAGCTGCATCCAGCCACCGCGGACAGCACGACGACCAGTGCGAATAGATGGGTGTTCATGACTGGGCTCCCGAAAGTGAGTGTCGTGAAAAAACTCTTGGGTGCATCAATAAAAGTAAAGTCGAGTTCGGTGGTGTACGCCAAATATCCTCAAGGCTGGGGCATTGGCGTGCAAGGGAAGGGCAGATAACAGGAAACCCACGCGTGGCGGGGTTTGCGAAAAGAAGCAGAGCGATTTTCAGAAACGCTTGAAAACGTTCCTTTTCGATAGGTTTGTTCTCAATAATGCAACAGTGCGTTCCCTTAATTACGCTGGATGTATACCCGGCCTCGCGTTACATTTGCCACATTTTATTGCAGAGAATAATTATGCGAATTTTGATAGGTGCGCTTGCTGTTGCAGCGTTGGCGGGGTGCTCTTTGCCGGCCTCCTTGGTTCCGGGAGAACCAAATGTCAGCGAGATCACTGCCAAGGTTCCCAAGGATTACGCCCAGTGCGTTCTGCCGGCCTGGCAGCGCGAGATTCCTAAAACCACCCAGACCTCGATTTCAAACGGCTACAGGATTACTGCGCCAAGCATTGTGACGGCCGATGAGACGCTGGATATCGTGAAGTACAAGAATGGGAGCCGCATATCGCTGTATCAAGGCCCGCCGTGGGCCAAATCCCGCGCTCTGATGAAGTCGGTGCACGACTGTTTGTAATTCCTGCCTGATGAATTGACGTTGGAATGATGCCGGATGCGCGCACTGCTGCTTTGGCTGTCTGTTCTGGTCACGATTGTTTATTGATTGCCTGCGTGCCAAAAAGCCGGGTCGAAGGGGGATGACCTGATGTCGTCCCCCTCAATAAACTCATAGATGCAACCACGCCAGCGAACCCAGCACGACGCTAATGCCAGCGGCACTGTACGCGACCCGTTTCAGCCACTCCTTACGCGTCAACAAAGTGATCGCTGCCAGCGAAATGGCAATCTGAATCGCCGTCATTGCCTGTGCCCAACGGTGATGCTGATGCAATACCAATTCTGATTTTTCATCCCACTCGCGAGCTTCTGCTTCGAGGGCTTCCGCTTTCTTGCGCACTTCTTCTTTTTCGGTTTTGTAGCGTTGCGCTTCGGCGGTGTAGTGCGCGGCATCGAGGCCGGGGATGTGAATCGCCAGTTCAGAGAGGTTTTGTCGGCTGGATTTCGCCTGGTAGTAATTCCACTCGTTGGAGGCTTCGGTTTTCTTGATGGCGGCGTTGTTCTTGTCCATGGCCGCTTCGCTTTCCGTGGAGCCCGCCTGGTAGCTGAGCATGGCACCGATGGTTGCCATGATCGCCGTCATCACCGCTATCTTGCTGGCGAAACTGTCCCCGCGGGCCTGGGCGTGTTCGGTCGCGTGTTCCAGATGCTTTTCGTGGGGGCTGGGGACTTCGAAGTCTTCAGTCATGGCTGTGAGTCTGCAGGAGTGAATAGGTATCAAATTGTAACTGGACTGGATGCCTAAGGCGCTATCTCAATCATCCTGCCCATCCGGACTTGCATACCGCTGCAACCCTTCAACCAGCGCGTCGAAGGTCGCGCGGCATCGCGGGCTATTGCGCAAGTCTTCATGCATGGTGACCCAGGTGTCCAATCCCAGCGAAAACGTCGTCGACAGCACGCGTTGCAATGCTGCATCACGCTTGGCCAGCGGAACCTGGCAGAAGCCGATACCGGCCCCCGCGCGTATCAATGCCAGCTGCGCCAGATCGCTGTCGCTGCTCAGTGAGAAGAGCTGGCGGTCAATGCCTTTGATGGACTTGGTGATATTGCGGATAAAGGCGTTCGGCTGGTCGTAGCCGATGATCGAATGGCCGGCCAGTTCGTTGAGGTCGCGCGGCATGCCATGTTGGTTCAAGTACTCGGCACGCGCATGTAGCCCAAGTTCGATTTTACCGATCCGACGTGCCACCAGCTGCTCTTGGCGGGGGCGCATCATGCGCACGGCGATGTCGGCTTCGAGCTGCAAGAGATCGACCACGCGGTTAGTCAGTACGAGTTCTACTTTTAACGCCGGGTGTTGTTGGCGAAGCCGGGTGATGATGGGTGGCAATACTTCGACGCCAATCACGTCGCTGGCTGAAATACGGACAATCCCGTGTACAGCCGCGCCTTGACTTGAGGCGGCTCGCTCAATCGAGGCCGCTGTACTTTCCATGGTTTGTGCGTGGGCGCGCAGGGTCAGTGCCACTTCGGTGGGCATCAGCCCTGTTTGTGATCGTGTAAACAAAACGACATCCAGCGCTTTTTCGAGCGCGGCGATGTGCCGGCCGACCGTTGGCTGTGTGATGCCGAGCAAGCGCGCCGCGCCCGACAGCGATCCTTCATTGAGTACGCCCAGGAAGGATCGATAGAGCTCCCAACCAATATTCGATGCCATGCATAAATGTATAGCGTCCCACTGATCTTCTGCAATTTATCTATAGCGCCCATTCGCTCAGGATCAAGCCCTCTATAACCTTGAGGCGTCAGGCATGAACGGCAATAAAGTGCTGGTACTGGGAGCGACAGGAGGGATTGGCGGGGAAGTGGCACGTCAATTGAAAGACGCCGGTTGGGAGGTGTGCGCGCTAACACGTCATCTCGAAAAAGCTGTCGATCAACAAGTGGACATCACGTGGTTACGCGGTGATGCGCTGAATCGGCAGGAGGTTATCGAGGCCGCGAAAGGCTGCTCGGTGATTGTGCATGCGGTCAATCCGCCGGGCTATCGTCGATGGCCGGAGCTGGTGTTGCCGATGCTCGACAACACCATCGCTGCGGCCGTGGTCGAGGGTGCAACCATTGTGCTGCCCGGTACGGTTTATAACTTTGGCCCTGATGCTTTTCCGGTATTGCATGAAGACTCACCACAGCAGCCGCTTACCCGAAAAGGCGCTATTCGGGTGGAGATGGAGCAGCGCTTGCGCAAGGCTGCTGACAAGGGGGCTCGTGCGTTGATCGTTCGCGCCGGAGATTTTTTCGGGCCGCGAGCCGGTAACAACTGGTTTTCCATGGGCTTGATCAAGCCGGGGAGACCCGTCAACGCAGTGAGTTATCCAGGTGAGCAGGGCGTTGCTCACCAGTGGGCCTATCTGCCTGACGTTGCGCGGAGCATGGTCGAGTTGCTGGAGCGCCGCACCACTCTCCAAGCCTTCGAAAGATTTCATATGGCTGGTCATCTGGATACCGACGGTACTCGAATGAGCCGTGCTATCCAGCGTGTTGTTTATCGGCACGCAGGCATGGAGCCGCGTGTGACAGCGTTCCCGTGGTGGTTGCTGACACTGGCTTCGCCTTTTGTCGTGACCTTCCGTGAAATGCTGGAAATGCGTTATTTGTGGCGCACGCCAGTGCAAATGGACAATGCGCGATTGATCGAGGTGCTGGGTCGCGAGCCGCATACGCCGTTGGATGAGGCTGTCGAAGCGGCGTTGCTAGGCATGGGGTGTATCCGTCGAGACGGCTTGGCGACTTTTTCCTGATGCAAGAACACTAACAGGTGTCTTCATTGGCGGTCACTGACCGACTTGAGTTTCGCAGACAAAGTAATTGCTCTTTCGATTCTTGGCGGTGAGATCGATCGTCAGCTTTTTGGCTGCAGCCATGCATTGTTTGTAAGCATCAGCGTGTACCCAGTGTTCCACGGGTATCACCTGGCAGTCAGTGCGGGAGGCGTCAGTGCATAGGTACAGCAGCAAAAATACCGTCATACAACCTCCTGTGCACCCAACATCAAAACCGCGGGTTGAACTTAGTCCTTAGTATGTATGTCTCTCCAGCTTCAGCCAGCAGCATGGCTGACACTCAGTCAATAAAGGAATGCCACGTGATCATAACCACCACCCAATCCATCGAAGGCCGTCAGATCGCAGCCTACCTGGACATTGTCAGCGCCGAATCGGTGCAGGGCATCAACGTTGTGCGGGATATGTTCGCCGGAATGCGGGATTTCTTCGGCGGGCGTTCCCAGACATTGGAAAGGGCGTTGCAGGAGGCGCGAGCCCAGGCAACGGATGAGCTCAAGGAGCGTGCGCAGAGTCTTCGGGCGGATGCGGTGGTCGGGGTGGACTTCGAGATCAGTATGCCCTCGGGCAGGGGCAGCATGCTGGTGGTGTTTGTGACCGGAACGGCGGTGACGCTCAAATAGGCTGATTGACGTTTTATCTGTCAGAAACAGGTAGAGGAAGTCAGAGGCTTTTCCTGGCCGTTCGTCGGGTGTTGCGCATTTGAATCATTGGTCTGGGAATGACCGGCTAGTCTCAGAAACCTTGGAGGTCGGTATTTTTTTAGGCAATCAATTGCTTGCCGGTATCGATCTGTCTGGAGGGACTGATAGATGAGCATTCCTTACATTGAAGATGATGGCGCTGAGTATCCGGTCAACAATTGTGTGCAATGTGGCCAGACGGATTATGTGGCGGGGTTTGGTGAAACACCGACCAAACCGGGCAAGGCCAGGCTGCCTGCGGTGACAAAAAACACCACAAAGCCGTTCATGCCCAAGGTCTCCGTGCCTGTACGCAAGTAATTGAAAATTAGACTGACCCCGCCATTGAGCGGGGTTTTTTTTTGAGTGGTGTCTGAGCGTGTGGCGTGGTGCAGGAGGTTAGTGGGAGCTTGTGACGTGTCATGCGCGGTATCAACATTATTGATTTTCGGGCGTTTCTTTCACGCTTCTTTCACAAGCATATCCGTAGGCTCAACTCATCCGTTAAAAAGCAATTCCATTAGCCCGTCTCCCCAGCGGGCTTTTTTTTTGCCTGCGATAAAACTCTTTGCGTATAAACTGTCCAACCCTCGCGCTCATGAGGGTTGGGCCGGTTCTTTGACTGAACCGACGGCCCTTTTTAGCATCCGGTTTTTTACTAATCAGTACCCTTTTTGAGGTTCATGTCATGCGTTTAACTTTGCCTGCTCTGGTTCTGGGTCTTCTGGTCGCTCAAGGCGCAATGGCCGGTGATGGCAGCGCAGCGCTCGGCGGCGGCTTGGGTGGTGCGCTGGGTAATGTGGTTGGTCAGAAGCTTGGTGGCAGCACCGGCGCGGCGATCGGTGCAGGCGTTGCAGGCGCTGCAGGCAGTGCTGCCGGCGCGAAAAAGGGCCATCGCGCTAAAGCAGCAATCGGCGGTGGTGTAGGCGCAGCGGGTGGTTCGGTCATCGGCAACTCGCTGGGCGGCAAGACCGGTTCCGCCATTGGTGCTGGCCTTGGTGGCGCAGCCGGCGGCGCGCTCATGGGCAAGTAAGCGCACTGGTTCCAGCGATACGATTTGAAAAAGCCCGGCTGATTGCCGGGCTTTTTCGTTTTGGGTGACTCGGGCCCTGGCGCCCCATGCTAGTGCGCTACCTGAATCCAGAGCCTGCAATGACCCGGACTTCACAACTCCAGCTGATCAGCCCTGATCCCGAACGCCATGGCGATCTTTTCCCGAGTGGCTCGGCGCGGTTTGTTTACCGCCTCCTGCTGGGCGAACGCAGGTTGTGAAATCCCCATTCGCTTTGCCACTTCTTCCTGCGTCAGGTTCAAGTGTTCGCGCCAGGCGCGGATTGGGGTGGCACCGTCGACAATACGGCTGACCACCTGATGAGGAATCAGCTCGGTGCCGCCGTGTTGAGCGACATACTGCTGGTAGGGGATGACCACAAAGGCCGGCTCACCGTCCGGGCCGTTGATGATTTGTATGTCAGTAGGTGCGTTCGTCACGTTTTTTGACCTCTTGAATGCTGACCACCTGGACCGAGCCGTCCCAGTCAAACAGAACCCGGTAGTTACCGACTCTCAGGCGATACCCGCAATTGTGCAGGGCCAGCGCCTTGACGTTGATTGCGTCGGGCATGCGCTCCAACTGCGTTACGGCATCGCGGATTTGCACCCGGTGCTCCGTGTGTACCCTGAGCAGTTGCTTTACGGCTTTGCGGGTCCAGTAGATTTCGTTCATGAGAGCTTAATAAGTCTTCCATAAGTTATGCAATGATTTTCTTATATTTCTATAAGTGACCGTGCGGCGCTTTCCTTGCGCTCACTACACACCCTAGGCCGTGATCTGAGGGGGAGGTGCGGCAAACAGTTGCCGCATGTGAGCCGCGCTCGTTATGCTGCCGGGCCCTTTGGTCGATCCTTTTTTCGGTCGATCAAGGCACTGGCCGTACCTGAGCCGCTTCCCGGAATGTTGTGTTGATAACGGATCAGATGCGATGAATGCACCGCTCGACTTCGGCCCGATCAAGGCCGTGATTTTCGATATGGATGGTCTGCTGCTCGATACCGAGGGTATCTACACCGAGGTCACGCAAATCATTGCTGAACGCTATGGCCGAACCTTCGACTGGCACATCAAGCAGAACATCATCGGCCGCGGTGCTGGCGATCTGGCGCGCTATGTCGTCGAGGCGCTGGAGCTGCCGATCAGCGCCGAAGAGTTTCTGCTGATCCGCGAGCCGTTGATGCGTGAACGTTTCCCGCGTGCGCTGGCGATGCCGGGCGCGCGGGAGCTGGTTCAGCATTTGAAGGCGAACAATATTCCGATTGCCGTGGGCACCAGCTCTTCGAGTCAGTCATTCGGGCAGAAAACCACGTTGCATGGCGATTGGTTTGCGCTGTTCGACACCATTGTGACCGCTGATGATCCTGAGGTCGGCGCGGCCAAGCCAGCGCCGGATATTTTCCTCATCGCTGCGCAACGCTTGGGGGTGGCACCGCGCGATTGCCTGGTGTTTGAAGACTCGCCGTTTGGCGTCACCGCAGCAAAAGCGGCGGGGATGACTGCGATTGCGGTGCCGGATGCGGCCATGGCTGACGAAAAATATGCGCATGCCGACAGCATTCTTCGTACGTTGAAAGCGTTCCAGCCGCATGCCTATGGTTTGCCGACACTCGAGCAGGCGTAACGGGAAAACACTGGACAACAAAACGCCGGGCAACCTGATCAAGGGTGCCCGGCGTTTTTTTACGCTGCAAAAAAGCTGAATCAGGCGCCAAAACCACCGTCGATGCTCAGGCTGGCACCGGTGATGTAGCCGGCCTCCGGGCCGACCAGGTAAGCAACGAAACTGGCGATCTCGGCGGCGGTGCCATAACGACCAACAGCCATCAACGGGATCAGGCTCTCGGCGAACTCACCGTGGGCCGGGTTCATGTCGGTATCGACCGGGCCAGGCTGCACGTTATTGATGGTGATGCCGCGCGGGCCCAGGTCGCGGGACAGGCCTTTGGTCAGGCCGACCAGTGCTGCCTTGCTCATGGCGTAAGGGCCGCCACCGGCGAAGGGCATGCGGTCGGCGTTGGTGCTGCCGATGTTGATGATGCGACCGCCTGCGGTCATGTGTTTGGCCGCTTCTTGAGTCGCGATGAACACACTGCGTACGTTGATCGCCAGGGTTTGGTCGAAGTCTTCGAGTTTGAAGTCTTCCAGCGGGGCGACGGCCAGCACACCGGCGTTGTTGACCAGAATATCGAGGCGACCAAAGGTTTCGACGGTGCTGTTGACGGCATTGCGAATGGCGGCCGCATCAGCGCTGTCGGCCTTGATGGCCAAAGCTTTACCGCCGGTAGCAGTGATGCTGTTTTGCAATTCTTCAGCCTTGGCAGCCGAGCTGACGTAAGTGAAGGCAACCGCTGCGCCTTCAGCGGCCAGGCGTTTGACGATGGCGGCGCCGATACCGCGGGAACCGCCCTGGATCAGAGCTACTTTACCGCTGAGGTTCTGAGTGGTCATGTCTATCTCCAAAGTCCCGAGGCGAAATGTCTCGGTTGATGGAGCCTAGTATCGATACTGGATTACCCCCTGTGTAGACGGTCATTGCTATAGTCTGTGTAAACCAGAAGTTTATAGTGGCGGCCATGGAAACCTTCAGCAGTATCGAATGCTTCGTGCGCAGCGCCGAGGTCGGCAGCTTCGCCGAAGCCGCGCGGCGCCTGAGCCTGACCCCCGCCGCGGTAGGCAAAAGTGTCGCCAAACTTGAGGCGCGCCTGGGTGTTCGGCTGTTTCAGCGCAGCACGCGCAGCCTGACGTTGACCGAAGCCGGTCAACTGTTTCTCGGCGAAGTCAGTGCCAGTCTGCACACCATTCAGAATGCGGTGGCCAATCTGGCCAGCGCTGAAGGGCGTCCGGCCGGGACGCTGAAAGTCAGCATGGGCACGGTGTTTGGACGGCTGTACATCGTGCCGCTGCTGGGTGAGTTTCTGCGGCGTTTTCCGGCGATCAATCCGGATTGGCATTTTGATAACCGCCAGGTCGATTTGATCGGCCAAGGCTTCGACGCAGCGATTGGTGGCGGTTTTGAACTGCCGCCAGGGGTAGTGGCGCGCAAGCTGACGCCGGCTCACCGGGTGTTGGTGGCATCCAGGGATTATCTGGCGCAGCGCGAGGCTATTCGTGAGCCGGATGATTTAAGTGACTGCGACGGGATTCTGATTCGTTCACCGCAGACCGGTCGCGTGCGTTCCTGGCAATTGACCAGCCGTCGTCAGGAGCACAGCCCGCTGAGCCTCAAGGCGCGGATGACCATGAGTGACTCCGAAGCGGCTTGCGCCACTGCGGCGCAAGGCTTGGGGATTGCGCTGGTGAGTATGCCGTTTGCGGTTGGCTACCTGAATGCCGGCACTTTGCAGCGCGTGCTGCCGGACTGGTACGTCGATGATGGCAATATCTCGATCTACTATGCCGAACACAAACTGTTGCCGGGGAAAACGCGGGCGTTCGTGGATTTCATTATCGAGCAGTTTGCCGAGCAGCAATTGGCGCAGCGGTTCAGCGCTGTTTGAGCTTGGCGCAGGACCGAGGTGCTGCCATCGCGGGCAAGCCTTGCTCCTACGAATTCGAGTCGAGCCACAATGATGTATTCGACACTGAACCTGTAGGAGCAAGGCTTGCCCGCGATGACGGACTGACATTCAACATTGATGTTGATCGTTACACCGCTATCGCGAGCAATCTCCCACAGGGGGATTTCGCAGGGCGGGGATCAGGCTTTCTGGATGATGTTGCCCGCGTGCAAGCCGCACTCTTTCTGCGTGGCTTCTTCCCACCACCAGCGACCTTCGCGCTCGTGCTGGTTTGGCAGTACCGGGCGGGTGCACGGTTCACAGCCAATGCTGATGAAGCCGCGTTCATGCAGGCTGTTGTACGGCAGCTCCAGCATGCGGATATAGCCCCAGATCTCTTCGCTGGTCATTTGTGCCAGCGGGTTGAATTTATACAGAGTGCGCTCAGGCGTCGAGAACGCGCTGTCGATTTCCAGTACGGCAACCTGGCTGCGGGTGCCCGGGCTCTGGTCGCGGCGCTGGCCGGTAGCCCAGGCGCTGACGGTGGACAGCTTGCGGCGCAGTGGTTCGATCTTGCGGATGCCGCAGCATTCGCCATGGCCATCCTTGTAGAAGCTGAACAGGCCTTTTTCTTTGACGAACGGTTCGAGCTTTGTATGGTCCGGGGAGACCAGTTCGATCTCGATCTTGTAGTGCTCGCGCACCTGATCGATGAAGCGATAGGTTTCCGGATGCAGGCGTCCGGTGTCGAGGCTGAAGACCTTGACGTTCTTGTTGATTTTCCAGGCCATGTCCACCAGCACCACGTCTTCGGCGCCGCTGAAGGAGATCCACAGGTCGTCCCCGAACTCGGCAAAGGCGAGTTTGAGAATGTCCTGGGCGGATTTGGTGGCATAGGTCGCGGCGAGTTCAGTAACGTCGAACGATGGGCTCATCAGGGCGGTTTCCTACAGGTCGGTGGCGCTAAGCGCTCTATATGGTGGCGATGGTAGCAAAATCCCGAAGCGACAGGGGCGCTCCTCTGCGTTGCGTCGGTCGGTATGTCTCGCTAGAGTTCGGCAGTCCTTTTGCTCGCTCAACTCAATAATCAGTACAAATGGGAGTGTCTTGTGGAAATTGCCTGTCTCGATCTGGAAGGTGTGTTGGTCCCGGAGATCTGGATCGCCTTTGCCGAAAAAACCGGGATTGAATCCCTCAAGGCAACCACCCGGGATATTCCCGATTACGACGTGCTGATGCAGCAGCGCCTGCGCATCCTCGACGAGCACGACCTGAAGCTGTCCGATATTCAGGAAGTGATCGCCACCCTGAAGCCACTCGACGGTGCCATCGAGTTCGTCAACTGGCTGCGCGAGCGCTTCCAGGTGGTGATTCTTTCTGACACGTTCTACGAGTTTTCCCAGCCGCTGATGCGTCAACTGGGCTTCCCGACCTTGCTCTGCCATCGTCTGATTACGGATGACACCGGTCGAGTGACGGGCTATCAACTGCGTCAGAAAGATCCCAAGCGTCAGTCGGTATTGTCCTTCAAGAGCCTCTATTATCGGGTGATCGCCGCCGGTGATTCGTACAACGACACCAGCATGCTGGGTGAGGCGGACGCCGGAATCCTGTTCCACGCACCAGACAACGTGATCCGCGAGTTCCCGCAGTTCCCGGCGGTGCATAGCTTCGCCGAGCTGAAGCAGGAGTTTCTCAAAGCTTCAAACCGTGATTTGAGTTTGTAAGTGAACTCTGTGGCGATGGAGCTTGCCCCCGCCGGCCGGTCCGCGCTCGGGCGTAGCAGTCGTAAACCAGTACACGCGAACTTTCTGAAGATTCGCGGCGTCAGGTTTTGGGGGCGCTCCGCTCCCCAGCGGGAGCAAGCTCCCTCGCCACAACAGCCATGCATCAGAGGCCTTGCAGGGTTTCGAGCAACACCTTCACCTTGGTGATGGACTCCTGATATTCGGCCTGCCAGTCTGAATCGGCGACGATCCCGCCGCCGCCCCAGCAGCAGACCTGGCCATCCTTGACCAGCAAGCTACGGATGGCGATCGAGCTGTCCATTTCCCCGCGTACGTCCAGATACAGTAACGAACCGCAGTACAAACCACGGCGGGTTGGTTCCAGCTCGTCGATGATTTGCATGGCGCGGATTTTCGGTGCGCCAGTGATCGAGCCACCGGGGAAGCTGCCGGCGATCAGGTCGAGGGCGTCTTTGTTGTCAGCCAATTCGCCGGTGACGCTGCTCACCAGGTGATGCACGTTCGGGTAGCTTTCCAGGCTGAACAACTCGGGCACACGCACCGAGCCAATGCGGCAAGTGCGGCCCAGATCGTTGCGCAACAGGTCGACGATCATCAGGTTTTCCGCGCGATCCTTGGGGCTGGCCAACAGTTCGGCAGCGTTGGCCGCATCTTCGGCGGCGTTCTGACCACGTGGGCGAGTGCCTTTGATCGGGCGGGTTTCCACGTGGCCTTCGCTGACTTTGACGAAACGCTCTGGCGACAGGCTCAGCACCGCGCCGCCGTCGGGCAGGCTCTGGAAGCCAGAGAACGGTGTTGGGCAAGCTGCCCGCAGCGCGCAATACGCGGTCCACGGATCGCCTTGGCATTGTGCGCGAAAGCGTTGTGCGAAGTTGACCTGATAGCAGTCGCCGGCCTGGATGTACTGCTGGATACGCACGAACGCCTGCTGATAGTCGCTGGCGCTGAGATCGGGGCTCATGGCGCCGCTCAGGGTGAACGGTTCGGTCGCTGCAGCGGCGGGCTGGCTGAACAGTTCGATCAGGCGCTGGCGCTCGGATTCGATCAGGTTGGGATGGAACACCAACTGACTGCTGCCGGTCAGGTGATCGCTGATCAACGCCCAGTCATACAGGCCGAAGCGCGCGTCGGGCAGTTGCAGGTCATCGTGAGCCTGGGAGGGCAGGGCCTCCAGGTGACGGCCGAAATCGTAACTGAGGTAGCCGATCAAGCCACCGGCGAAGGGTAATTCGTAGGGGGCCGGGATCGCTGCATTGCCGAGCCGGGCCAGCGTGTCGCGCAGGCGTTGCAGGAATGCGCCGCCACTTTCGTCAGGCGAAACCGCCAGTGTTGCCACTGGCCAGGCGCTGAGCACGTCATAGCGTCCGCGCTCGGCACTCGGTCGGCCACTGTCGAGCAGTACGCTGCCCGGGGCATGGCGAATCGCCGCGAAATACTCGGCGGGGTTGGCGCGATAGGGAAGCGGGTATACGGAGCAGGTCAACATGAGCGGGGCAGATCAGCCATCGAGGCGGGGGTGGCGATTGTAGTCCTCTGCGGGATTTGCTCCTAGAGGGGATGTCGGGAAGAGATACATCATGTGCGACTGCACAAACCCTGTGGCGAGGGAGCTTGCTCCCGCTGGGGCGGTCCGCGCTCGGGCGAAGCAGTCGTAAAACCGGCACATGTGTTCTGCTTGTAAGGTTGTGTTGTCGGGTTTTAGGGCCGCTTCGCGCCCCAGCGGGAGCAAGCTCCCTCACCACAAAGGCTTAGTCTTCGGCCGAGGGAATATTCCCGAACATGTGCTGAACAAACTCCACGCGCTCTTGCGGTGTTTCGGTAATCCCTCTGGCTTTCAGCTCTTCCAGGCGTGCCTCGACTGCATGAGTGCGCGTGGTCAACCCGCAATCATTGGCGATCTGAATGTTCAGCCCGGGCCGTGCGTTGAGTTCGAGAATCAGCGGACCTTTTTCCTGGTCCAGCACCATGTCGACACCGATGTAGCCCAGGCCACACAGCTCATAACAGCTGGCGGCGAGTTTCATGAAACCGTCCCAGTAGGGCAGTTGCACGCCATCTACCGCGTTGGTGGTGTCCGGGTGTTTGAGAATGAATTTGTTCAGCCAGGTGCCGCGCAAGGTCATGCCGGTGGCCAGGTCGACACCGACGCCGATAGCGCCCTGGTGCAGGTTGGCCTTGCCGCTGGATTGCCGGGTGGGCAAGCGCAGCATGGCCATCACCGGGTAACCCATCAGCACGATGATGCGGATGTCCGGCACGCCTTCATAACTGATGCTTTTGAAGATCTGGTCGGGAATCACCCGGTATTCGATCAGTGCGCGGTCGCGGTGACCGCCCAGGGAATACAGGCCGGTCAGAATGCTGGAGATCTGGTGCTCGATTTCTTCATGGCTGATGATCCTTCCGGAAACCGTGCGGTACTGGCCTTCGAAGCGGTCGGCGATCACCAGGATGCCGTCACCGCCGGCACCCTGTGCCGGTTTGATCACGAAGTCGCTATGGTTGCCGATGATCTCGCCGAGCTTTTCGATTTCTTTCTCGGTGGAGATCACGCCGTACATTTCCGGCACGTGAATGCCGGCCTTGATTGCGCGTTCCTTGGTGATGATCTTGTCATCGACAATCGGGTACAGGCTGCGCTTGTTGTACTTGAGTACGTAGTCAGCGTTGCGCCGATTGATGCCCATGATGCCTTGGGCGTGCAGGGCCTTCCAGGTCTTCCAGAAACCGAACATTACGAATCGGCCTTGACGAAGGCTTTGAAGCGCATCAGCTCGGTCAGGCGGTAGCCGCGATAGCGACCCATGGCCAGCATGAAGCCCACCAGGATCAACAGGATCGCCGGGAAGGTGAACACAAAATAAACCAGTTCCGGAATGCTCATGATCAGGTGTCCCAGAGAGGCGGCGAACAGCGTACCAATCGCGACTTTCAGCGCATGCCCGGCGCCACGTTCTTCCCAGGTGATCGACAGGCGTTCGATGGTCATGGTCAGGATCACCATCGGGAACAGCGCTACCGACAGCCCGCGCTCCAGCCCCAGTTTATGGCTGAACAGGCTGATGGCGGCAATCAGCACCACAACGAAGGTCAGCACCACCGACAGCCTCGGGAGCATTTGCAGCTTCAGGTGCTCAAGGTAGGAGCGCAACGAAAGCCCCAGTGCCGTGATCACTGTAAACAGCGTAATGCCGAAACCCAACCCGGTTTCGCGAAAGGCCAGGGCAACCAGCACCGGGGTAAAGGTGCCGAGGGTCTGCAAGCCGATCAGGTTGCGCAGGATCAGGATAACCAGCACGCCGATCGGGATCATCACCATGATCATGAAGGTTTGCTGGGTTTGCAGCGGCAAGCCGTACAGCGAGTAATCGAGGAAGCTGGCGTCGGTATTTTCGTCGGTCAGCTTGGCCAGGCGAATGGCGTTCATTTCGCTGTTGTTCAGGCTGAAGGTGACGTTGGCCTTCTTGCCGCCCTCGACGGTGATCAGGTTGTCATCGCCGGTCCACCACAGCAGGCGATCGGTGGGCAGGCCTTGCTCGCCGGTTTCCGGGTTGAAGTACAGCCAGTCGGTGCCGTTGAAGCTACGCAGCCAGAGCTCCGGGGTTTGCGGCTGATCGGCGACCAGGCGGATGGTGTGGACCTTTTCCAACGGTACGTGGGCGATGGACAGCAGCAGTTCGACGATTTTCGCTTTGTGCGCTGGTGACGGATCGCCGGCCAGCAGCAGTTTTGCATTGTCGTCATTGGAATTGTTGACGCGTTTGATCGCTTCGCCGATGAAGGTCTCGACGTCTGCCGAGTGCTGGCGAATCGGCGCGAGCAGGGCGTCGGCGGCGACTTTCTCCGGGCCTTCGACGGCGATGCTGTCGCGGAAGGTCGGGCCTTTGACTTTGGATTTTTCACCGGTGTAGCGCTTGGTCAGCACCAGGCGGTAGTAAAGCGTCTGGTTGCCCTTGGCCCGGCGTGCCGACCAGGTGACCTTGCGGTTGCCGTCGACGCGGTTCACTGCAACGCCATAGTTGTTGGAGATAAAGCTTTCATTGAGGCTGACGTAGTCGCGACTCAGCGGTGGCACGAACATCTGGATCTTGACCGGGTCCTTGGCACTGGCGACGAACTCGACCTTGGCGTCGATGTTCCACAAGTCGTCGGTGGCGTCTTCGGTCACCGGAATGCCCAGCACGAAAATCTGATAGGCCGTAACCGAAAGGCCCAGCACCACCAATAGGGTGATCAGGATTTTCAGGTGGAGGGTAAGGGAGCGCATGGGCATTACTCTGCGGTATGAGCGTCGGTGGCGCAGGCGGGTTTGCCAGCAGCGTATTTAAGACTCGGGTCGACCAGCGCATCAAAGCGTTTCAAGGCTTCGGAACCGATCAAGAGCGGGAATTGGAATGCACTTCGGTCGGTCAGGTTCACTTCTATGCTGCGCAACGCCGTGCCCATGCAGATATCCAGCTCGATCACCGGGCGAGCGGTGTACTGCTTGCCTTCCTCGGGATCGAAGTCGCCAGCGCGGCGTTTGATTTTGCTGACGCGTGCCAATGGGCGCTCGATCGGGTGCGAGTGGGCGGTGTCGATGGCCAGATAAAAGCGCACCCACGATTCGCCATTGCGTTTGAAGCGCTTGATGTCACGGGCACTGAGGGAGGCGGTTTTGGCCCCCGTGTCGAGTTTGGCCGCGACTTCCAGGTCGATTCCTGCCAACTGCGCGTATTCGTTGAGACCGTACACAGTCTTTTCACCCGCGATAGCGAGACCTGGCAGGCAGAGGAGTAAACAGATCAACAGGGTGAAGGGCTTGAGTCTCATAGATCCTGGCGCGGTGCCGTCCGTTCTTCAGTTCAAGGCGACTGGCATTGCTGCACAAGCTCCTTCTAGTGCCTGCCATAAAAAGATGACAGACAAATGCGGGCGGCATTCTAGCACGGTGGTTTTATGGCGCCAGCCGCGGGTCAGTCCTTTACTTAGGTTTTACTTAAGGCGTTTATTAGACGATTGTCGACAATAGTTCTTTTTCCTTTGACTGGTTGCGCGATATTGGTTAGTTTTTGGCGCATTGGCTTATGAGGTGTCGACAATATGCTGGATCAACTTGATCCCCCAGTGATGGCGTCAGACGATTCGGAAACCCTTTCCGAAAACGTCTTCCGACGCATTCAGGCGGCCATCGTCAAAGGCGAGATCGCCCCGGGCAGCAAGATTTCCGAGCCTGAACTGGCGCGCACTTACGGCATCAGCCGTGGGCCGTTGCGTGAGGCGATCCATCGTCTCGAAGGTCAGCGCCTGCTGGTCCGCGTCCCGCACGTAGGGGCGAGGGTGGTGTCGCTGAGTCACGCCGAACTGCTTGAGCTCTACGAAATTCGCGAGTCCCTGGAAGGCATGGCCTGTCGTCTGGCCGCCGAGCGCATGACCACCGAAGAAATCGACGAGTTGCGTCAGGTGCTGGAAACCCATGAGCGCGATGCGGCGTTTCAGGCAGGCGTCGGCTATTACCAGCAGGAAGGCGATTTCGACTTTCACTACCGAATCATTCAAGGCAGCGGCAACCGCACGCTGACGCAAATGCTCTGCGGCGAGCTGTATCAGCTGGTGCGCATGTACCGCATCCAGTTTTCCGCCACGCCCAATCGGCCGCGCCAGGCGTTTGCCGAGCACCACCGGATTCTCGATGCCATCGCCGACCGTGACGGTGAATTGGCCGAGTTGTTGATGCGTCGTCACATCGGCGCTTCAAAACGCAATATCGCCCGTCACTATCAGGACGGAGCCCATCAGACAGCCACTCCACGAGGTGAGTCATGAGTTCGAACAAGAGCACACCAGGCCAGCGTTTCCGCGATGCGGTTGCCAGCGAGCATCCTTTGCAAGTGGTCGGCACGATCAACGCCAACCATGCGCTGCTGGCCAAGCGCGCCGGTTTCAAGGCTATTTATCTGTCCGGTGGCGGGGTCGCTGCCGGTTCTCTCGGTGTGCCGGACCTGGGGATTACCGGGCTCGATGACGTGTTGACCGACGTACGCCGGATCACCGATGTCTGCGACCTGCCGCTGTTGGTGGACGTGGACACCGGTTTTGGTTCCTCGGCATTCAACGTCGCGCGCACCGTGAAGTCGATGATCAAGTTCGGTGCGGCAGCGATTCACATCGAAGACCAGGTCGGCGCCAAGCGCTGCGGTCACCGCCCGAATAAAGAGATCGTTTCCCAGCAGGAAATGGTCGACCGGATCAAGGCGGCAGTCGATGCGCGCACCGATGACAGCTTCGTGATCATGGCCCGCACCGACGCCCTGGCGGTGGAAGGTCTGGAGTCGGCACTGGATCGCGCCGCGGCGTGCATCGAAGCCGGCGCCGACATGGTGTTCCCGGAAGCTATCACCGAACTGGACATGTACAAGCTGTTCGCCAGCCGCGTCAAAGCGCCAATCCTGGCCAACATCACCGAGTTCGGCGCCACGCCGCTGTACACCACCGAACAGCTGAAAGCCGCCGATGTGTCGCTGGTGCTGTACCCGCTGTCGGCCTTTCGCGCGATGAACAAAGCAGCGGAAAACGTCTACACCGCGATCCGTCGCGACGGTACGCAACAGAACGTCATCGACACCATGCAGACCCGCATGGAGCTTTACGATCGCATCGATTACCACACCTTCGAGCAGAAGCTCGATGCGTTGTTTGCCCAGAAAAAGGGTTGATCGGCAATACTCGATTCATCGTTTAGATGTTGCAGATTCCCTAACAAATTCAAGATTGGAGACAGCAATGGCCGAAGCAAAAGTATTGAGTGGCGCCGGTCTGCGTGGCCAGGTGGCCGGGCAAACCGCATTGTCCACCGTAGGGCAAGAGGGCGCAGGCCTGACCTATCGCGGCTATGACGTTCGCGAACTGGCGGCCCAGGCGCATTTTGAAGAAGTGGCGTACATGCTGTTGTACGGCGAACTGCCGAACAAGGCGCAACTGGCCGCCTACATCAACAAACTGAGCAAGCTGCGTGACCTGCCGCAAGCCCTGAAGGAAGTGCTCGAACGCATCCCGGCCGACGCCCACCCGATGGACGTGATGCGCACCGGTTGCTCGTTCCTCGGCAACCTTGAGCCGGAGCATGACTTCTCCGAGCAACATGACAAAACCGACCGGCTGCTGGCCGCGTTCCCGGCGATCATGTGCTACTGGTATCGCTTCAGCCATGACGGCAAACGCATCAACTGCGTGACCGATGAAGAGTCGATTGGCGGGCACTTCCTGCACCTGCTGCACGACAAGAAGCCGAGCGAGCTGCACGTCAAGGTGATGAACGTTTCGCTGATCCTTTATGCGGAACACGAGTTCAACGCATCGACCTTCACCGCCCGCGTGTGCGCATCGACCTTGTCCGACCTGTTCTCCTGCGTTACCGCGGCCATCGGTTCCCTGCGCGGCCCGCTGCATGGCGGCGCCAACGAAGCGGCGATGGAAATGATCGAGCGCTTCGCGTCGCCGCAAGAGGCGATCAAAGGCACCCTCGAAATGCTTGCGCGCAAAGACAAGATCATGGGGTTTGGTCACGCGATCTACAAAGACAACGATCCGCGTAATGAAGTGATCAAGGGCTGGTCGAAAAAGCTCTCTGACGAAGTCGGCGACACCGTGTTGTTCCCGGTTTCCGAAGCCATCGACAAGACCATGTGGGAGCAGAAGAAACTGTTTCCCAACGCGGACTTCTACCATGCCTCGGCGTACCACTTCATGGGCATTCCGACCAAGCTGTTCACGCCGATTTTCGTCTGCTCGCGCCTGACCGGCTGGGCGGCGCATGTGTTCGAACAGCGTGCCAATAACCGCATCATCCGCCCGAGCGCCGAGTACGTCGGCGTCGAACAGCGCAAGTTCGTGCCAATCGAACAACGCTGACCGGTGGGTGCCGGCGCTGCTTGCTGGATGAACCGAAAACTCTTGTAGGAGCCGAGCTTGCTCGCGATGACGGACTGACACTCAACATTGATGTCAACCGTTACACCGCTATCGCGAGCAAGCTCGGCTCCTACAAAGGTCGGGTTTCAAATCCGGCGCCAGGCCCCACCTTTTGTAATCACCGTGACCGAGTCCTGACGATGAACACAGATTTCCGCAAATCGCTGCCCGGCAGCCATCTGGATTACTTCGACACCCGCGCGGCAGTCGAGGCCATCCAGCCCGGCGCCTATGACACCCTGCCGTACACCTCCCGCGTACTGGCGGAAAACCTGGTGCGCCGCTGCGACCCGGCCACGCTCACCGAATCCCTGAAACAGTTCATCGCGCGCAAACGCGACCTCGATTTCCCATGGTTCCCGGCCCGCGTGGTGTGCCACGACATTCTTGGGCAGACCGCCCTGGTCGACCTCGCTGGCCTGCGTGATGCCATTGCCCTGCAAGGTGGTGATCCCGCGCAAGTGAACCCGGTGGTACCGACACAATTGATCGTCGACCACTCCCTGGCCGTCGAGCGCGGTGGCTTCGATCCGGAAGCGTTCGAAAAGAACCGCGCCATCGAAGACCGTCGTAATGAAGACCGTTTTCACTTTATCAACTGGACCAAGAAGGCTTTCAAGAACGTCGACGTGATCCCGCCAGGCAACGGCATCATGCACCAGATCAACCTGGAGAAAATGTCGCCGGTGATCCAGGTGCGTGACGGCGTGGCCTTCCCGGATACCTGCGTCGGCACCGACAGTCACACCCCGCATGTCGATGCCCTGGGCGTGATCGCCATCGGTGTTGGCGGTCTGGAAGCGGAAAGCGTGATGCTCGGCCGTGCCTCCTGGATGCGTCTGCCGGAAAGCGTCGGCGTCGAACTCACCGGCAAGCTGCAACCAGGCATCACCGCCACCGACATGGTGCTGGCGCTGACTGAGTTCCTGCGCAAGCAAAAAGTCGTTGGAGCCTGGCTGGAGTTCTTCGGTGAAGGCGCCTCCGCGCTGACCCTCGGCGACCGTGCAACCATTTCCAACATGGCTCCGGAATACGGCGCCACCGCGGCGATGTTCTACATCGACCAGCAGACCATCGACTACCTGAAACTCACCGGCCGTGAAGACGAGCAGGTGCAGTTGGTCGAGAATTACGCCAAGACCACAGGCCTGTGGGCCGATAGCCTGAAGGGCGCACAATACGAGCGCGGCTTGACCTTCGACCTGTCTTCGGTGGTGCGCAACATGGCGGGGCCGAGCAATCCTCACGCCCGTGTCGCTACCTCTGATCTCGCGGCCCAGGGCATTTCCGGCCAGTGGGACGATGTGCCCGGCCAAATGCCGGACGGCGCGGTGATCATTGCCGCCATCACCAGTTGCACCAACACCAGCAACCCGCGCAACGTCATCGCGGCAGGCCTGTTGGCACGCAATGCCAATAAGCTCGGGTTGACCCGCAAGCCGTGGGTCAAATCGTCCCTCGCACCGGGTTCGAAAACCGTGGCGTTGTATCTCGATGAAGCCGGCCTGACTTCTGAACTGGAGCAGCTTGGTTTCGGCGTGGTGGCATTCGCCTGCACCACCTGCAACGGCATGTCCGGTGCGCTGGACCCGGTGATCCAGCAAGAGATCATCGACCGCGACCTGTACGCCACTGCTGTGTTGTCGGGTAACCGCAACTTTGACGGCCGGATTCACCCGTACGCCAAGCAGGCGTTCCTTGCGTCGCCGCCGCTCGTAGTGGCGTACGCGATTGCCGGGACCATCCGTTTCGACATCGAAAAAGACGTGTTGGGCCTGTCGGCGGATGGCAAGGAAATCCGCCTGAAGGACATCTGGCCGAGCGACGAAGAGATCGACGCGGTGGTCAAGGCATCGGTCAAGCCGGAGCAGTTCCGTCAGGTCTACATCCCGATGTTCGCCATCCACGAAGACACCGGCCCGAAAGTCAAACCGTTGTACGACTGGCGCGAGATGAGCACCTACATCCGTCGTCCACCGTACTGGGAAGGCGCACTGGCCGGGGCGCGTCCGCTCAAGGGCATGCGCCCGCTGGCGGTGCTGCCGGACAACATCACCACCGATCACCTGTCGCCGTCCAACGCCATCATGCTCGACAGCGCCGCTGGCGAATACCTGGCGAAAATGGGCTTGCCGGAAGAGGACTTCAACTCCTACGCGACACACCGCGGTGACCACTTGACTGCGCAACGCGCGACGTTCGCCAACCCGAAACTGTTCAACGAAATGGTTCAGGAAAATGGCAAGGTCAAGCAGGGTTCGCTGGCGCGTGTCGAGCCGGAAGGCCAGGTCATGCGCATGTGGGAAGCCATCGAAACCTACATGGAGCGCAAGCAGCCGCTGATCATCATCGCCGGCGCCGACTACGGTCAGGGTTCGTCCCGCGACTGGGCGGCCAAGGGTGTGCGTCTGGCCGGTGTCGAAGCCATCGCTGCCGAAGGTTTCGAGCGCATCCACCGCACCAACCTGGTGGGCATGGGCGTGTTGCCGCTGGAGTTCAAGCCGGGCACCGACCGCAAGACGCTGGGCATCGACGGCACTGAAACTTTCGATGTGATCGGCGAGCGCACGCCGCGTGCCACGCTGACCCTGGTTATTACCCGCAAGAACGGTGAGCAGGTGTCGGTGCCGGTGACCTGCCGTCTCGACACGGCTGAAGAAGTCTCGATCTATGAAGCCGGCGGCGTGTTGCAGCGTTTCGCCCAGGACTTCCTTGAATCGGCTGTTGCCGTTTAATACGACGAGCCACGCGGGATTTTAAGTCCCGCGCTGGCCTAAAAGGACCCACATGTCCCACGTACCTCAGATCAAGATTCCCGCCACCTATATGCGCGGCGGCACCAGCAAAGGCGTGTTCTTCAGCCTGCAAGACCTGCCTGAATCGGCGCAGGTTCCGGGCCCGTCCCGCGATGCGCTGTTGTTGCGAGTGATCGGCAGCCCTGACCCGTATGAAAAGCAAATCGACGGTATGGGCGGGGCGACCTCCAGCACCAGCAAAACGGTGATCGTGTCCAAGAGCATCAAGGCCGATCACGATGTCGATTACCTGTTCGGTCAGGTCTCCATCGACAAGCCTTTTGTCGACTGGAGCGGTAACTGCGGCAACCTCTCGGCGGCGGTCGGTTCGTTCGCCATCAGCAGCGGTCTGGTCGAGGCCAGTCGCGTTCCACGTAACGGTATCGCGGTGGTGCGCATCTGGCAGGCCAATATCGGCAAGACCATCATTGCCCACGTGCCGATCACTGACGGCGCGGTGCAGGAAACCGGTGATTTCGAACTCGATGGCGTGACCTTTCCGGCGGCTGAAGTGCAGCTCGAATTCATGAATCCGGCGGCCGAGGAAGAGGGCGCAGGCGGCTCGATGTTCCCGACCGGTAACCTGGTCGATGACCTGGAAGTGCCCGGTGTCGGCACGCTCAAAGTGACCATGATCAACGCCGGCATTCCGACCATCTTCGTTAACGCCGAAGCCATCGGCTACACCGGCACCGAGTTGCAGGGCGATATCAACGGCGACCCGAAAGCGCTGGCGATGTTCGAGACCATTCGTGCGTATGGCGCGCTGCGCATGGGGCTGATCCAGAATCTTGAAGACGCCGCCAAGCGTCAGCACACCCCCAAGGTGGCGTTCGTCGCACGGCCTGCCGATTACCTCGCTTCCAGCGGTAAGCCGGTGGCGGCAGGCGATGTCGACCTGTTAGTTCGGGCACTGTCCATGGGCAAGTTGCACCACGCGATGATGGGCACGGCTGCTGTAGCGATTGGCACCGCGGCAGCGATTGACGGCACGCTGGTCAACCTCGCCGCGGGCGGTATTCCTCGCAACGCGGTGCGCTTCGGGCATCCGTCCGGCACCTTGCGCGTTGGCGCCGAAGCCCAACAGGTCGATGGCGAATGGACCGTGACCAAAGCCATCATGAGCCGCAGTGCGCGAGTATTGATGGAAGGCTGGGTGCGCGTGCCGGGCGATTCTTTCTGAGGGGGAGCTGAAACAGCAGGGTGAACGCAGTCTCCGTAGCAACAGGCTTCGCCAGTTGCTGCGGGGCGCGTCGCAGGTCCGTCCATTTGCGGAGGAAACCAAACATGAGCGCCAACGTCGACCTGAACATTCGTCCCGACTACGACAAGGTCCTGCAGGACATTGCCGATTACGTTCTCAATTTCAAGATCGAGTCCAAAGAGGCGCTGGACACCGCCCGCAATTGCCTGATGGACACCCTCGGTTGCGGCCTGCTGGCCCTGCGCTTTCCCGAATGCACCAAACACCTGGGCCCTATCGTTGAAGGCACGGTCGTGCCCTTTGGCGCACGTGTTCCCGGCACCCATTTTCGTCTCGACCCGGTAAAAGCGGCGTGGGACATCGGCTGTATCGTCCGCTGGCTCGATTACAACGACACCTGGCTGGCTGCCGAGTGGGGCCATCCGTCCGATAACCTCGGCGGGATCCTCGCGGTTGCCGACCACCTGTCGCAAAAACGCGTGGCCAATGGCGATGCGCTGCTGACCATGCGAGCGGTGCTGGACGCGATGATCATGGCCCACGAGGTTCAGGGTGTGATTGCCCTGGAGAACTCCTTCAACCGGGTTGGCCTGGACCATGTGCTGCTGGTCAAAGTCGCCTCGACGGCGGTGACCGCGAAACTGATGGGTGCCAATCGCGAGCAACTGTTGGCGGCGCTGTCCCACGCGTTTGTCGACGGTCAGGCACTGCGCACTTACCGTCATGCGCCGAACGCCGGTTCGCGCAAGTCCTGGGCAGCGGGCGACGCCTCCAGTCGTGGCGTGCGGTTGGCGGACATCGCCATGCGTGGCGAGATGGGCATTCCGGGTGTGTTGACCGCGCCGCAGTGGGGTTTCTACGACGTGCTGTTCAGCCACACCAACAAGGACCTGGCGCTCAAACCCGCGGATAAACGTACGTTCAGCCTCTCGCAGAAGTACGGCACTTACGTGATGGAAAACGTGCTGTTCAAGATCAGTTTCCCGGCCGAGTTTCACGCGCAAACCGCTTGCGAAGCGGCGGTGATCCTGCACCCACAGGTGAGCAATCGTCTGGATGAAATCGACAAGATCGTTATCACCACTCACGAGTCGGCGATTCGTATCATTTCCAAGGTCGGCCAACTGGCCAATGCCGCCGACCGCGATCACTGCATCCAGTACATGACCGCCGTGCCGCTGGCCTTCGGCACTCTGGTGGCTGAACAGTACGAAGACGAGTTTCACGCGGCGCACCCGATCATCGACGAGTTGCGCGAGAAGATGGTCATTGTCGAAGAGCCGCGCTACACCCGCGAGTACCTGGAGGCTGACAAGCGCTCTATCGCCAACGCCTTGCAAGTGTTCTTCAAGGACGGCTCAAGCACCGGACAAGTGGTGGTCGAATACCCGATTGGTCATCGTCGTCGCCGCGCCGAGGGCATTCCCTTGCTGGAGGACAAGTTCAAGGCCAATCTGGCGACGCGCTTCACTGCGCAACGGTCGGCGCAGATCTTTGCCTTGTGCCAGGATCAGGCAAAACTCGAGGCTACGCCGGTTAACCGTTTCATGGATCTCTTCGTGATCTGAAGCCGAACCCGCGGCAGCTCCTACTTGAAGCGCCGCTCGACGCCTTTTTCCACCAGGATCTTCGCCGAAATCTCTTCCACGGAAAAATGCGTGGAGTTGATGTGCGCGATGTTCTCGCGGCGGAACAGGTTTTCGACTTCACGCACTTCGAACTCGCACTGGGCGTAGCTCGAGTAGCGGCTATTGGGCTTGCGTTCGTTGCGGATCGCGGTGAGACGGTCCGGATCGATGGTCAGGCCAAACAGCTTGTGCTTGTGGGCGCGCAACGCCGATGGCAGTTGCAGGCGCTCCATGTCGTCTTCGGTCAGCGGGTAGTTGGCCGCGCGAATGCCGAATTGCATGGCCATGTACAGGCAGGTCGGGGTTTTGCCGCAGCGTGACACACCGACCAGGATCAGGTCGGCCTTGTCGTAATAGTGGGTGCGGGCGCCGTCGTCGTTGTCGAGGGCGAAGTTCACTGCCTCGATACGCTCCATGTAATTGGAGTTGTGGCCAATGGAGTGGGACTTGCCGACCGAATACGACGAGTGCTCGCTCAACTCCTGCTCGAGCGGTGCGAGGAAGGTCGAGAAAATGTCGATCATGAAACCATTGGAGGTCGCGAGGATCTCACGAATATCCTGGTTGACGATCGTGTCGAAGATGATCGGACGAAATCCGTCCTTTTCGGCGGCCATATTGATTTGTTGTACCATGGCCCGCGCTTTGTCCACGTTGTCGATGTACGGTCGTATGACTTTGCTGAAGGTAATGTTTTCGAACTGCGCCAACAGGCTTTGACCCAGGGTTTCGGCTGTAATGCCCGTGCCATCGGAGATAAAGAAAGCAGATCGTTTCATTTGCGCCTTGGGCCTTAAGCTGGTGACGATTCTTGGATATGATAGGCGCGGTTTGTCGGCCTGGATTGGCCCGCATTCTCACTTATTTTCCAGGTCCAGGCCATATTGCTGGCAAATGCTCCTGATGAGCTGCCAGCGCCCTGAGCTTTTCCAACACAGTTAGTGGAGAGATCACCTTGGTAGAGTACGTAGTTTCCCTCGATAAGCTCGGCGTCCAGGATGTAGAGCATGTGGGGGGCAAGAACGCATCCCTGGGCGAGATGATCAGTAATCTTGCAGGTGCCGGTGTATCGGTCCCGGGTGGCTTCGCCACGACGGCTCAGGCTTATCGTGATTTTCTCGAATTAAGTGGTTTGAACGACCAGATCCACGCAGCCCTCGACGCGCTGGACGTCGACGACGTGAACGCCCTGGCGAAAACCGGTGCGCAAATCCGTCAATGGATCATGGAAGCCGAGTTCCCGGAGAAGCTCAACGCCGAAATCCGCACCGCGTTCGCCACGCTGTCGGCCGGTAACCCGGACATGGCCGTGGCCGTGCGCTCTTCGGCAACGGCCGAAGACTTGCCGGACGCTTCCTTCGCCGGTCAGCAGGAAACCTTCCTGAACATCCGCGGCGTCGAAAACGTCATTCGCGCTGCCAAGGAAGTATTTGCTTCCCTGTTCAACGACCGTGCCATTTCCTACCGCGTGCACCAGGGCTTCGACCATAAACTGGTTGCCCTGTCGGCCGGCGTACAGCGCATGGTCCGTTCGGAAACCGGCACTGCTGGCGTAATGTTCACCCTCGATACCGAATCCGGCTTCCGTGACGTAGTGTTTATCACCGGCGCCTACGGCCTGGGCGAAACCGTCGTACAAGGCGCGGTGAACCCGGATGAGTTCTACGTCCACAAAGGCACGCTGGCAGCCGGACGTCCGGCGATCCTGCGCCGTAACCTGGGCAGCAAAGCCATCAAGATGATCTACGGCGACGAAGCCAAGGCCGGTCGTTCGGTCAAGACTGTCGATGTCGACAAGGCCGAGCGTGCACGTTTCTGCCTGACTGATGCAGAAGTCAGCGAACTGGCCAAGCAGGCGATGATCATCGAGAAACACTACAAGTGCCCGATGGACATCGAATGGGCCAAAGACGGTGACGACGGCAAGCTGTACATCGTTCAGGCTCGCCCTGAAACCGTGAAAAGCCGTACCCACGCCAACGTCATGGAACGTTACCTGCTGAAAGAAACCGGCACCGTGCTGGTGGAAGGTCGCGCCATCGGCCAGCGCATCGGCGCCGGTAAAGTGCGCATCATCAAAGACGTTTCCGAGATGGACAAAGTCCAGCCGGGCGACGTTCTGGTTTCCGACATGACCGACCCGGACTGGGAGCCGGTCATGAAGCGCGCCAGCGCCATCGTCACCAACCGTGGCGGCCGTACCTGCCACGCGGCGATTATTGCGCGTGAGCTGGGGATCCCGGCCGTCGTGGGTTGCGGTAACGCCACCGAACTGTTGAAAGACGGCCAGGGCGTGACCGTTTCCTGCGCTGAAGGCGACACCGGCTTCATCTTCGAAGGCGAGCTGGGCTTCGACATCAAGAAAAACTCCGTCGACGCCATGCCGGAACTGCCGTTCAAAATCATGATGAACGTCGGTAACCCGGATCGCGCCTTCGATTTCGCGCAGTTGCCGAACGCCGGTGTGGGCCTGGCCCGTCTGGAGTTCATCATCAACCGCATGATCGGCGTGCACCCTAAAGCACTGCTGAACTACGACGGCCTGCCGTTGGAAATCAAGGAAAGCGTCGACAAGCGCATTGCCGGATACAACGATCCGGTCGGCTTCTACGTCGAGAAACTGGTCGAGGGCATCAGCACCCTGGCTGCCGCGTTCTGGCCGAAAAAGGTCATCGTGCGTCTGTCGGACTTCAAGTCCAACGAATACGCCAACCTGATCGGCGGCAAGCTCTACGAGCCGGAAGAAGAAAACCCGATGCTGGGCTTCCGTGGCGCTTCGCGTTACATCAGCGAGTCGTTCCGTGACTGCTTCGAACTCGAATGCCGTGCGCTGAAGCGCGTGCGCAACGAGATGGGCCTGACCAACGTCGAAATCATGGTGCCGTTCGTCCGTACCCTGGGCGAAGCCAGCCAGGTTGTGGAGCTGTTGGCCGAAAACGGCCTGGCCCGTGGCGAAAACGGTCTGCGCGTCATCATGATGTGCGAACTGCCGTCCAACGCGATCCTTGCTGAAGAGTTCCTCGAGTTCTTCGACGGTTTCTCCATCGGCTCCAACGACCTGACCCAGCTGACCCTGGGCCTGGACCGCGACTCCGGGATCATCGCGCATCTGTTCGACGAGCGTAATCCAGCGGTCAAGAAGCTGCTGTCCAACGCGATTCAGGCCTGTAACAAGGCCGGCAAATACATCGGTATTTGCGGCCAGGGCCCTTCCGACCACCCAGACCTGGCCAAGTGGCTGATGGAACAGGGTATCGAAAGCGTTTCGTTGAACCCCGATTCCGTACTGGAAACCTGGTTCTTCCTGGCTGAAGGTCAGGCTGAGGTCTGATCCGTGAATGAAGCCCGGGTCGGCTACACTGCTGACACGGGCTTTAAGATTCAAGTAGGGCGGGCTCCGGTGGACGCCGCCCTTTTTTGTGCAAGAGCATTATGCAAAGCAGCAGCAACCTGTTTCCTGTCGCCTTGATCAGCGCCGAGCGTCGCGGCGATCTGAGCGAGGACGTCTATCGTTTGAAACCCGGCAACAGCCCGGACGGCACCGTAGAACTGGCGGTTACCCGCCTGGGTATGGCCGATGAGCCCGCCGTGCGTGGCGTTCCGGTGATTTTGCTGCATGGCAGCTTTTCCAATCGGCGTTTCTGGTTTTCCCCCAAAGGCCTTGGTCTGGGCGCCTATCTGGCGCGTGCCGGCTTTGATGTGTGGATACCGGAAATGCGCGGTCACGGCTTGTCCCAGCGCAACCAGAACTATCGAAAGAACCGCGTTGCCGACTATGCCCGTTACGATCTGCCGGCGATTGCTGCGTTCGTTCGTGAGCAAAGCGCTCAGGTTCCGCACTGGATTGGCCATTCACTGGGCGGCATCACCCTGGCGGCAGCGCTGGGTGGTCAGTACCTGGGTGAGCCTGCCGTGGCCTCTGCGGCATTTTTTGGTACGCAGGTCAGTCGCACCTATTGGCCGTTGAAAATTCCCCCGGTGGAGTGGAGCGGGCGGTTCATCCTGAAGCGTTTCGCGCAAATTTCGGGCTCTCGCCTCAAGCGTGGTCCGGAGGACGAGCCGATAGGCCTGGCCCTGGAGGGCATGCGCTGGTATGGCCTGTTCGGACGTTTCGGCGATGCCGAGAAAGACTGGTGGGCCGGGCTGGCGGAGGTTCAGGTGCCGGTCCTGGGCGTCAGCGCGACCAGCGATCATCAGGACCCGGATTGGGCGTGCCGCAAGCTGTTCGATCAGATCGGTTCCGAGCACAAGCAGTTCGTCTGCCTGGGGCGCGAGCAGGGTTTTTCGGATAATTTCGGGCATGTTGAAATGCTTGTCAGCAAAGCTGCTCAGGCCGAAGTCTGGCCGTTGGTGCAGCGCTGGCTGACAGATCCGCAGGCGCCGTTGTTGGCTGACAAGCCGAGTTTGGCGACAGCAGTCTGAGTACGAATGCTCTGACAAGAGCGTTTCACTCCGATCAGCGAACGGCTAAGATATGACGCATTGAGCTGTTCTGGTCACAAACGGTTGTTGAGTCGACCTTATGTTCGTACCACTTGAGCGTCTGATCAATCTGAATGAAGGTTATCGGCGGACGTTCCAGGTTGAAGGGCGTAGCCTGCTGCTGTTGGTGCTGGATAATCAGCCGTTGTTGCTGATAGACAGCTGCCCGCACCAAGGCTCGCCGCTCGGCAGCGCGACATTGTCGGGAAATATCCTGCGTTGTCAGCGCCACGGTATCGAGTTTCAGTTGCCCAGCGGCGTGCCGGTACAGGCACAGTGCCCTGGCTTGAGTATGCTGAAGGTGGCTTACAAGGGTGATCGCGTCGGGATCGATGTTTAACCGTGGCGAATACACGTTCAATACCGTAACCCCTGCGATTTTCGACAGCCCACGATCTGTTCTTTCTCTTACAGGAGTTTCTCGATGAACCATTACCTTACTCCCGACCTGTGTGATGCCTACCCGGAACTGGTGCAGGTGCTTGAGCCGATGTTCAGCAATTTTGGTGGCCGTGACTCCTTTGGCGGCGAAATCGTTACCATCAAGTGCTTCGAAGACAACTCGCTGGTCAAGGAGCAGGTCGAGCACAAGGGGAATGGCAAGGTGCTGGTGGTTGATGGCGGTGGTTCGCTGCGCCGCGCATTGCTGGGCGACATGATTGCCGAGAAAGCCGTGAAAAACGGCTGGGAAGGGCTGGTTATCTACGGCTGCATCCGTGATGTCGACGTTATCGCGCAAACCGACCTGGGCGTGCAGGCGCTGGCCAGCCACCCGATGAAAACCGACAGGCGTGGCGTTGGTGAACTGAACATTGCGGTAACCTTCGCCGGCGTGACTTTCCGTCCGGGTGAATACATTTACGCGGACAATAACGGCGTGATCGTCTCGCCCAGTCCGTTGAAAATGCCAGAATAAACAGCTGATTCAAGCCAGGGGTGAGGATGTTCGAGGAAGAAAACGCGCAGTGGGGGCTGGTGCATGCCCTGGTGCTGGATGGTAAAGGTGGTGCGCGTTGGCTTGCCCGGACTGAACTGGATGACCTGCAACTGCAACCTCATGAAAGCCTTTGGCTGCATTGGGACCGTAGTCACCCGCAAACTCAGACCTGGTTGCGTAAATCCAGCGGTCTGAGTGAGTTCAGCTGTGACCTGCTCCTCGAAGAGAACACCCGGCCGCGCCTGCTGGCGCTGCCGGACTCCGAGTTGTTGCTGTTTTTGCGCGGAATCAACCTCAACCCGGGTGCCGAGCCTGAAGACATGGTGTCGGTGCGGATCTTCGCCTCTGCTCAGCGGGTCATTTCCCTGCGTTTACGCCCGTTGCGCGCCACCGATGAGTTGCTGGTGCAACTGACTGAGGGCAAGGGGCCGAAAACCACCTCCGAACTGGTCCTTTATATGGCTCAGTACCTCACCCATAAAGTGCAGGATCTGGTCAGCGATCTCTCCGAAATCGTCGATGACGAAGAAGAAAAGCTGGATGCCGACGAACGGTATACTCCAGAGCATGGCGCCATTGTGCAGATCCGTCGGCGAGCGGCCGGACTGAAGCGCTTCCTTGCTCCGCAGCGGGATATCTTCGGCCAACTGACGCGGATAAAACTGCCATGGTTTGTCGACGATGACGGCGACTACTGGAACGAATTGAACAACAGCCTGACGCGTTACCTGGAAGAGCTGGAATTGACCCGGGAGCGCGTGGGGCTGGTGCTTGAGACTGAAGACCGGCGTTTGAACGTGCACATGAATCGCATCATGTACCGCTTCGGGATCATCACCGGGATCTTTTTACCGATGAGTTTTCTGACCGGTTTGCTCGGGATAAACGTCGGCGGAATTCCTTTTTCCGGGAACCCTTATGGCTTCGTGATTGCCTGCCTGATGATGGTGACAGTAGGGGTGGGGCAGTGGTGGTTGTTCCGGCGTTTGCGCTGGGTATGAGGGAGAACCATGTGACCCGAAGAATTTTGATCGCGTCTTTCACAGATATCACGAGAGGTGCGTATGCACGATCCGTTTGAACAGTCCTTGCGCGACATGCTCAAGGCATCACCGTCCACCCGTGACGACGATGCCTGTCTGGGGCGTGTGCTGAAAACCGCCAACCGCCAGGTTGGCGCCGGTGATCTGTTCAGTCTGCTGGGCCGCTGGCTGCCCGCGCTGATGATCGCCCTGAATAACGGATCGGCCCATGTCATGCCGGTTTCCCGTCATAAACCTGCTGCCCGCACTGCTGATAAGGCTGATTGAATATGGAACTTGATCTCTGGACTCAGAGCCTCGTCACGGCAATGACCGCGTTGTGGACCAAGGTAGCGAACTTCATTCCGAACCTGTTCGGCGCACTGGTAGTGCTTCTGCTGGGGTTTGTCGTGGCCAAGCTGCTCGACACCCTGCTCTCGAAATTGCTTGCAAAACTTGGCCTGGATCGCTTGATGGGCGGTACCGGCTTGACCAAGCTGCTGTCCCGCGCAGGGCTGCGGGTGCCGATTTCTACGCTGATCGGCAAGATCGTTTATTGGTTCGTTTTGCTGATTTTCCTGGTTTCTGCTGCAGAATCCCTTGGCTTGGAGCGAGTTTCGGCTACGCTCGACATGCTGGCACTGTATTTACCGAAAGTATTTGGTGCCGCGCTGGTGTTGCTGGTGGGCGTATTGCTCGCTCAATTGGCCAACGGGCTGGTGCGTGGCGCCGCAGAAGGCGTAGGGCTGGATTACGCATCGGGCCTTGGACGTATCGCTCAGGGCCTGGTAATCATCATCAGTATTTCGGTTGCGATCAGTCAGCTTGAGGTCAAAACAGACCTGCTGAACCATGTGATCGTGATTGTCTTGATTACCGTTGGTCTGGCAGTTGCCTTGGCCATGGGGTTGGGAAGCCGGGATATCGCCGGTCAGATTCTTGCTGGAATCTATGTGCGTGAGTTGTATCAGGTTGGGCAACAAGTGCGTGTTGGTGAGGTCGAAGGTCAGATCGAAGAGATCGGCACGGTTAAAACTACATTGCTGACCGATGAGGGTGAGCTAGTCTCACTTTCCAATCGGATCCTCCTGGAACAGCATGTTAGTAGCCGCTAACCCGGCAAACCCTGCTAATGTATGCCGCCGCAAAATGCCCGATACGATGGGCTGCGGCGGACATTGACCTGACTGTCGGCCCGACTTGTTTTGAATAAAGCCCAATCGCTATCCATGCGCTACGACCCCCGCGAGCTCTCTGATGAGGAGTTGGTCGCGCGCTCGCACACGGAGCTGTTTCACGTGACGCGCGCCTACGAAGAGCTGATGCGGCGTTATCAGAGAACATTATTTAACGTTTGTGCACGGTATCTTGGGAACGATCGTGATGCAGATGATGTCTGTCAGGAAGTGATGTTGAAGGTGTTGTACGGTCTGAAGAACTTCGAGGGTAAATCGAAGTTCAAAACGTGGCTCTACAGCATCACGTACAACGAATGCATCACTCAGTATCGGAAGGAACGGCGTAAGCGTCGCTTGATGGATGCTTTGAGTCTGGACCCCCTTGAGGAAGCGTCTGAAGAGAAGGCGCCGAAACCTGAGGAAAAGGGTGGACTTGATCGCTGGTTAGTGTATGTGAACCCGATTGACCGAGAAATTCTAGTGCTACGATTTGTCGCAGAGTTGGAGTTTCAGGAGATCGCGGACATCATGCACATGGGTTTGAGTGCAACGAAAATGCGGTACAAACGCGCTCTTGACAAATTGCGTGAGAAATTTGCGGGCATCGCTGAAACTTAGTTCAGCGCAAATATTTCTTACGTGTAGGCAAGTTCTGATAGACTTGCCGCCGAGTTGTCCCCCGGTTTGCGGGACTGCTTTACAATCACCAGATGGGGATTTAACGGATGAAACTGAAAAACACCTTGGGCTTGGCCATTGGTTCTCTTATTGCCGCTACTTCGTTCGGCGCTCTGGCACAAGGCCAAGGCGCGGTCGAAGGGGAAGCATTCTGGGGCAAAACCTGGAACCACAGCGTCGATTCCTACGAGAACGGCCGCACTCCTGGCGTCTCGATCGGCTACTTCCTGACCGATGACGTGTCTGTGAACGCGACCTATCGCAAAGACGAATACACCCGTTCGGACACCGATACTGGCAACCAGCGGATCAAAGGCGATCACTTCGGTCTGAAATCCCAGTACCACTTCGGTACCGTAGGCGACGCTATCCGTCCTTACGTTGAAGGCGGTGTATCCCACGGCAGCATGACCAACGTCGCTGCTGACGGTCACACTGGTCGTGACAAGTCCACCTACCTGACCACTGGCGCTGGCGCCAAGTGGTACATGACCGACAACCTGTACGCTCGTGCTGGCGTTGAAGCCGACTACAAGCTGGACAACGGTCGTTGGGACTACCAGGCTCTGATCGGCCTGGGTGTTAACTTCGGCGGCACTGGCGGCAAAGTTGCTCCAGCTCCAGTAGCTCCGGCACCGGCTCCAGAGCCAGTTGCAGAAGCTCCAGTTGCTGAAGTTGTTCGCGTTCAACTGGACGTGAAATTCGACTTCAACAAGGCTGTTGTTAAGCCAAACAGCTACGGCGACGTGAAGAACCTGGCTGACTTCATGAAGCAGTACCCGAACACCACCACCGTAGTTGAAGGTCACACCGACAACGTCGGTCCTGACGCTTACAACCAGAAGCTGTCCCAGCGTCGTGCTGACGCTGTTAAGCAAGTTCTGGTCAAAGACGGCGTTGAAGCTAACCGCGTTCACTCGGTTGGTTATGGCAAGTCCCGCCCAATTGCTGACAACAGCACTGAAGCTGGCCGCGCTGCAAACCGTCGCGTAGAAGCGCAGGTTGAAGCTACCGCTAAGTAATTAGCCTGGTAGTTCGGAAAAGCCCGGCTTAGGCCGGGCTTTTCTTTGTCTGCGATTTAGCTTTTTGAAAGATCGTTCGAGCGCGGTCCGAGCCTTTGAGGGCACTTACGCCAGGTTAGCGTTCCAGAACTCTTCTCTAGAAGCTGTTGCAGGCCGCGATCTCTTGGCATTGTCACTGGCAGCCACCGCACCGATCACCAGGATCGCCGGGCTTTTCAGTTGGAAGCTGTGGGCGGCTTCCTGCATTGCCGTCAGGTTGCTCCGACATTCGCGCTGGTGAGGCAATGAAGCGTTTTCAATCATCGCCACGGGCGTATCAGCCGCCATCCCACCGGCGAGCAATTGCTCGCCAATTGAGCTCAGTTTCGCTACGCCCATGTAAATCACCAGTGTCGTACCGCTTTGGGCCAAGGCTCGCCAGTTAAGCTCGCTGTCGTCCTGAGTGTGCGCGGTGACCAGAGTTACGCCGCGGGCAACGCCGCGCAGGGTCAGGGAAATATCGCATTGCGTTGCGCCGGCCAGGCCTGCGGTGATGCCATTGACCAACTCCACTTCAATCTCGCGCTCGCGCAGCCACTGCGCTTCTTCGCCGCCACGCCCGAAAATGCACGGATCGCCGCCCTTGAGCCGCACCACACACTTGCCTTGGCGGGCATAACGCAGCATCAAGCGATGAATGAATGCCTGCGGAGTAGAGCGACAGCCACCACGTTTGCCGACCGCAATGATCCGTGCCTGCGGGCAATGCACCAGCACTGCGTCGTTGACCAGGTCATCGATCAGCACTACATCGGCTTCGTTCAGCGCCCGTACAGCTTTGAGGGTCAGCAATTCAGGGTCACCCGGACCTGCGCCTACCAACCAGACTTTTGCGCTCATGTTCTATTCCTCACGAGGTGATTGCGATGGGCTGCACATTGGCCGCCAACAGACGCTTGATTTCCGGGACACAGGAACCGCATTGCGTGCCGCAACCGAGTTGTTGTTTCAGGCCCTGCAAATCCAGGCCACTGCGAATGCCGGCGCACACCGCGCTTTCGCTGACGTTCTTGCAGTTGCACAGAGTTTTCGTGGTGCTGACGGATGAGCCCGCACTGCCGGGTGGTGTGCTCAACGGTGCCAAGAGCCAGCGCCGCAGTTGTTCGTCAGCGCGGCCTTCCAGCCAGAGGTTTTGCAGCCAGTGTTGGGCAAGGGTTTCACCGGCCAGGCGAATGGCGGTAATCCGGCCCTGTTCGATGCGCACGCGTTTGCCAATGGCGCGCCGTGGATCGTCGTAAGCCAGGACCGGGCCATCGTTGAGTCCCAGTTGCTGATCGATGGCATGCAGCCGCTGCGGGTCGGGTGCCTGGGCGCTGGCAGCGCGTATCAGCAGCGCCGGGCGTTCACGGCCGGCCAAGCTGAGGCTGACGTAGGAAAAGTCCTCACAGAGAGGTCGTAAGGTCTCGAAATGCTGCTGAACATCGCCCTCAACCAGTGCGAACAAATGCCATGGCAGCTTTACCGGCTCGATACGCACGCCGCTGTGCTTGAGTTCGGGTTGCTTCGACAGGGGGTCGAATGCCGGCTGCGTGAGCGTATTGACGCCACCCTTGAGGAAACGGTCTCCCCAGTGCATCGGCAGAAACGCCTGGCCCGGGCGCACACTGTCATCACTGCCGACCGCAACGATCACGCTGCCTCGACGGCTTTTGAGGTTGACCAGATCGCCGGTCTGCAGTCGATAGCGACGCAGTTCATCAGGGTGCAGGCTCAGCAGGGCTTCGCTGACGTGGCCGAACAATTGTGCAGCCGTGCCAGTGCGGCTCATGCCGTGCCATTGATCGCGCAGGCGCCCGGTGATCAGGGTCAGCGGAAAGCGTGCGTCACGCTGCTCTTTGGCCGCGCGATATGGATCGGCGACAAACTGTGCACGGCCGCTCTCGGTAGGGAAAATCCCGTCCGCGTAAAGCCGTGGCGTTCCGCTCGAGGCGCCGTCCGGGAACGGCCATTGCTGCGGGCCGAGGCGGTCGAGCAGCGCATGGCTGATCCCGCAGAGGTCCAGATCGCGTCCGCGTGTCAGTTGTTTGTATTCATCGAAGACCTGCGCCGGTTGTTCGAAAGTAAACAGGCTGGGCTGTCCTGGACGCAGGCGCCGCTCCAGGCGTTGTGCGAAATCCACGGTGATCGCCCAGTCCGGGCGCGCTTCACCCGGTGCGCTGATGGCGCGGCGAACGTGGGAAATCCGCCGTTCGGAGTTGGTCACCGTCCCTTCCTTCTCACCCCAACTGGCGGCCGGCAGCAGCAGGTCGGCAAACGGCGCGGTTTCGGTGGTGCGAAAGGCTTCTTGCAGCACCACGAATGGGCAAGCCTGCAATGCAGCGCGCACGGTTTGCTGATCCGGCAGCGACTGCGCAGGGTTGGTGCAGGCGATCCACAATGCTTTGATCTTGCCGCTCTGGACCTGTTCGAACAGTTCAATGGCGGTTAGCCCGGTGGTGTCAGGTAGTTTTTCGACACCCCAGTAAGCCGCCACTTCGGCGCGATGTTGCGCATTGGTTGCTTCGCGATGGCCAGGCAGCAAGTTCGACAAACTGCCGGTTTCGCGCCCGCCCATGGCATTCGGCTGACCGGTAAGCGAGAAGGGGCCGGCGCCCGGCCGACCGATTTGCCCGGTGGCCAGGTGCAGGTTGATCAGTGCACTGTTTTTTGCGCTGCCGGCAGTGGACTGGTTCAGCCCCATGCACCATAGCGAGAGAAAACTGCTTGAGGTGCCGACCCACTCGGCGCATTGCTGCAGCTGTTCAACGCTGATCCCGCAAAGTTGCGCGACCATTTGCGGGGTGTAATCGCGCACCAGGTTCTTCAGCTCGGCCAAGCCTTCGGTGTGCGCCTTGATGAACTCACGGTCGACCCAGTCTTCCCACAACAGCAGGTGCAAAATTCCGTGGAACAGCGCGACATCGGTGCCCGGCAGAATGGCCAGGTGCAGGTCGGCGAGGTCACAGGTGTCAGTACGTCGAGGATCAATGACGATGACTTTCATCTGTGGTCGGCGGGATTTGGCTTCTTCCAGTCGGCGAAACAGCACCGGATGGGCGTAGGCCATGTTGCTGCCGACAATCATCACGCAATCGCTCAGCTCAAGGTCTTCATAGCTGCACGGCGGGGCGTCGGCGCCCAGGCTGCGCTTGTAGCCGACCACCGCCGACGACATGCAGAGTCGCGAATTACTGTCGATGTTGTTGGTGCCAACCAGCGCCCGGGCCAACTTGTTGAAGGCGTAATAGTCTTCCGTCAGCAATTGCCCGGAGATATAGAACGCCACACTGTCCGGGCCGTGCTCGGCGATGGTGTCGGCGAAAACGCTGGTGGCGTGATCGAGGGCGGTGTCCCAATCGGTACGGCTGCGGGCCATACCTTTGCCGAGGCGCAGTTCCGGGTACAGCGCCCGTGCCGCGAGGTCGCCGGTGAGGTGCAGGGTTGAGCCTTTGCTGCACAGCTTGCCGAAGTTGGCCGGGTGCGTCGGGTCGCCGCTGACGCCGAGGATCTGCTCGCCGTCATGCTCGATCAGTACGCCGCAGCCCACCCCGCAATAACAGCAGGTCGAGGCGGTCGTCTGGCGGCTCATCAGCCTGCTTCCCGCAGAGCCAGCATGACCCGACCGTTCTCCACCCGTGCCGGATGGTGATGGGCGCAACCGACATCAGGCGCCAGGGCCTGACCGGACTCCAGGTCGATCTGCCAGTTGTGCAACGGGCAGGCGACGCGTTTACCGTAGATCAGTCCTTGGGACAGCGGTCCACCCTTGTGTGGGCAGCGGTCGTCGAGAGCGAAAACCTCGTCGTCACTGGTGCGAAAAATCGCGATGTCACCTTTGGGACCGCTGACGATGCGCGAGCCCAAGGCGTTGATTTCTTCGAGTGCGCAGATATCCAGCCAGTTCATGCCGGCACCTCCAGGTTTTTCACGGGGATCACATCGAACTCCTTCTTCAGCAATGGCTGCTCAAGGCGTTCTTTCCATGGGTCCTGCTCGAACGACAGGGAGAATTGCAGCCGGTCGTTGAGCGCTTTGCGGCGCTCCGGGTCTTCCAGCACGGCTTTCTTGATGTGCTCCATGCCGACCCGTTGCAGGTAGTGCACGGTGCGCTCGAGGTAGAAGGCTTCTTCGCGATACAGCTGCAGGAACGCGCCGTTGTACTCGCGCACCTCTTCGGCGGTTTTCAGTTTGACGAAGAATTCCGCGACCTCGGTTTTGATCCCGCCGTTGCCGCCGATGTACATCTCCCAGCCAGAGTCGACGCCGATGATGCCGACGTCCTTGATCCCGGCTTCCGAGCAGTTGCGTGGGCAACCAGAGACCGCCAGCTTGACCTTGTGCGGCGACCACATGTTGAACAGGTCATGCTCCAGTTCGATGCCCAGTTGCGTGGAGTTTTGTGTGCCGAAGCGGCAGAACTCGCTGCCGACGCAGGTTTTCACCGTGCGGATCGATTTGCCGTAGGCATGGCCGGACGGCATGTCGAGGTCCTTCCAGACGCCAGGCAGATCCTGCTTCTTGATCCCCAGCAAGTCGATGCGCTGGCCGCCCGTGACCTTGACCATGGGCACGTTGTACTTGTCGGCGACATCGGCAATGCGCCGCAGCTCCGAAGGATTGGTCACACCGCCCCACATCCGAGGGACTACAGAGTAAGTGCCGTCTTTCTGGATGTTGGCGTGGGCCCGTTCGTTGATCAGCCGTGATTGCGGATCGTCCTTGGCCTCGCCTGGCCACGTGGAAATCAGGTAGTAGTTGAGCGCCGGGCGGCAGGTGGCGCAGCCATTCGGGGTGCGCCAGTTCAGGTAGCTCATGGTCCCGGCGATGGTCAGCAGATGCTCTTCGCGGATCGCCTGGCGGATCTGTCCGTGGTTGAGGTCGCTGCAACCGCAGATGGCTTTTTCGCTTTTCGGTTTGACGTCCGCCGCGCCGCCGACGGTGTTGATCAGGATCTGTTCCACCAGTCCGGCGCAAGAGCCGCAGGAGCTGGCCGCTTTGGTGTGTTTCTTGACCTCATCGACACTGAACAGCCCGTGTTCCTGAATCGCCTTGACGATGGTGCCCTTGCAGACGCCATTGCAACCGCAGACTTCGGCGTTGTCAGCCATGCTCATGGCTTTGTCCTGGCCTTGATGGCCTACATCGCCCAGAGCGTTTTCGCCAAACATCAGGTGATCGCGGATCTCGCCGATGGCGTGGTTCTCGCGAATCTGCCGGAAATACCAGCCGCCATCCGCGGTGTCGCCGTACAGACAGGCACCGACCAGCACGTCATCCTTGATCACCAGTTTTTTATAGACCCCGCCGATCGGGTCGGAGAGGGTGATGGTTTCGGTGCCTTCGCCGCCCATGAAGTCGCCAGCGGAGAACAGGTCGATGCCGGTGACTTTCAATTTGGTCGAGGTCACCGAGCCTGAATAGCGGGCAAATCCCAGTTGCGCCAGGTGGTTGGCGCAGACTTTGGCCTGCTCGAACAGCGGCGCTACCAGGCCGTAGGCGATGCCCCGGTGGCTGGCGCATTCGCCGATCGCATAGATGCGCGGGTCATAGGTTTGCAGGGTGTCGTTGACCAGAATCCCGCGGTTGCACGGGATGCCGGATTTTTCCGCGAGTTCGGTATTGGGGCGAATGCCGGCAGCCATCACCACGAGGTCAGCGGGAATGATGTCGCCGTTCTTGAACTGCACCGAGCCGACCCGGCCATTGCCGGCGTCGTGCAGGGCCTGGGTCTGTTCGCACAGGCGAAAGTGCAAGCCGCGTCCTTCCAGGGCAGTTTGCAGCAACTGGCCGCTGGTTTTGTCCAGTTGCCGCTCCAGCAACCACTCGCCGAGGTGCACCACGGTCACGTGCATGCCGCGCAGCATCAGCCCATTGGCCGCTTCAAGGCCGAGCAGGCCGCCGCCGATGACGACCGCGTGCTTGTGGGTCTTGGCGGTGTCGATCATGACCTGGGTGTCGGCGATGTCGCGGTAACCGATGACGCCTTCCAGGGTATTGCCCGGAATCGGCAGGATAAACGGCGTCGAGCCGGTAGCGATCAGCAGCCGGTCGTATTCGGCTTCGCTGCCGTCTTCGGCGATGACCCGGCGTTTGACCCGGTCGATTTCCACTACCTTGCGGTTGAGCAGCAGTTTGATGTTGTTTTCCAGGTACCAATCAAGATCGTTGAGCACGATCTCTTCAAAGGTCTGCTCACCTGCCAGCACCGGCGAGAGAAGAATGCGGTTGTAGTTGGTATGAGGCTCGGCGCCGAAGACCGTGATGTCATACAGCTCGCTGCTCAGCTTGAGCAATTCTTCCAGGGTGCGAACCCCGGCCATGCCATTGCCGATCATCACCAGTTTTAGTTTTTTCATCAGGTTCTCCGGGGAGCTCAGGCTTGCCTCATCAGGGCGGTCAGGCTGGCTCGACAAATTTTGCGCAAACAAAAAAAAGGCGTCCCGCTAGTTACCTAGCGAGGACGCCTTTGTCCTGGTCCCGTTCTCTCGGGAAGCACACCCTTCGTCGTTGAAGGCCGGGCTTTATGTCTGTTGGAAAAGGTAATGCAGTGGTCGTGCCAAATCGGCGGAGGGCGTGGTTTTGTTGGGTTTTGCTTCGTTAAGCAGTGTCGGGTTTGAGCTTTTTGCACCAAATCAAGGCGCGCCGCCCGCAATTGGCGCGACAAATCCCTGTAGCAGCTGGCGCAGCCTGCGTTCGGCGGCGTAGCCGTCGTGAAATCAGGCACTGCGGTTTTTCAGGTACACCTTGCACATAGGGTTTACGACGGCTGCGCCGCCGAACGCAGGCTGCGCCAGCTGCTACGTAAAGCAAGGCGTCAGGTATGAAATGCCAGATACAGCAACACCAGATTGATCAACAACGACACCAGCGCCAGGGTCCGCCACACCTTCAACGGTTCACGTTCCAGCAACGGCCTGGGCCGTACACTCAAACTGCGCCGTTCGCCTTGTTCCAGCAGCAGCAACCATTCCTCCGCCGTTTCATAGCGTTGCGCCGGGTCGGCGCACACCGCACGCTCCAGGCTTTGTCCCAGCCAGTCGGGTAAATCCGGCCGATAACGATTGGCGTTGATTGGCAGGCCAAAGCGCGGACGTTGAAAGGCTTCGATTTCGCCGTAGGGATAATGCCCGGTGGCCAGGTAATAAAGCGTCACGCCGACGGCATACAGATCCTGTTGCGGTGTCGGTGGACTCCCGTTGAACGCTTCCGGGGCGATATAACTCGGGGTGCCCGGCAGCGCGTTCGATTGGTCTTCGGATAAACCGGTGCAGTATGCCAGGCCGAAATCCAGCAGCCGTAACTCACCGTCCTCAGACAGCAGCAGGTTTTCCGGTTTGATGTCGCGATGGAAGATCTGCCGCCGATGCAGCATGCCCACCGCCCGCAGCAAACGTTCGGCCAGTTGTTGCCATTGGGGCAGCGGCAACGGGCCGTTTTGCGCGAACAGCTCGGCCAGGGTCACCCCCGGATACTCGCGCATCACGTAATACAGGTGCTGACGTTGCGCCGCCGGGTGAACTTCCGGAAAGCTTCGACCGGCAACGCGCTTGAGAAACCACTCTTCAGAGAGCAGCGCCTGGGCGGCCGTGGTGTCGTTGTTCAACGATGAGGGAAGCGTCTTCAGTAGCCAGGGCTGTTGCTGCCCATCACGAACACGGTAAATCAGTGACTGCTGACTTTGCCCGAGCAGCCTCTCGACGTGCCAGCCCTCGAAGGCCTGACCGGGTTTGAGCGGCGGTGGCAATGGCCATTGCTGCAGCTGGATCAGCGTATCGCCGATGCTCGTTTCGCCGAGGGCGTCGACTCGTACCAGCAGCGCGCTGGCGTTGTCCTGACTGCCGGCCAGGTGAGCGGCGTTGACCAGAGTTTGCGCCGCGCTGTCGAGGTCGGGTTGATCGCGCAGAATGGCGGCGATGGCGGTGTCGCCCAGCGTCGCCCAAACGCCGTCGCTCAGCAGGACGAAGCTCTCGCCTGCGCGCAATTCACCATCGAGAAAGTCCAGCACCAGATGCTGATCCAGTCCCAATGCGCGCTTGAGCACATGCTGCATCCCCGGTTGTTCCCAGACGTGGTCCTCAGTGATGCGCTGCAACTGGTCGGCGTGCCAGCGATACACCCGACAATCGCCAACATGCGCCAACGTGAAGCGACGACCGCGCAGCACCAGCGCGCTGACGGTGGTGAGCAATGGCTGGCCGCCGCCATTGGCCTGCAACCAGCGATTCTGCGCCAGCAGCAGGCGGTCCAGCGCTTGCGCCACAGCCCAGGTTTGCGGCGTGGCGTAGTAATCGAGGGCCAGGGCCTGCAAGGTTGCCCTGGCTGCTAGCCCGCCATCGGCGCATTGACTGACGCCGTCGGCGATGGCGAACAGAAACCCCTTGCTCGCCGCCAGTTCAGCGGCGGGCGTGACCAGGCGCAGGGCGTCCTGGTTTTCGTCCCGTGGGCCGATGGCGCTGGCCTCGGCGAAGCTCAATTGCAGGCTCATTGGCGCATCATACCCGCGCGGCGGTCACAGCAGCCGAACCCCAGGTGGTTCTCCAGCGGCGCTTGACCCCGTGCAGGCCAAACCAGGCCAGAACACCGAGGCTGGCGAACAACCACAAGGCCAGTTGATAGCTGCCGGTGCTCTGCTTGATCGCACCCATGCCCGCTGCGAGGGCGAAACCACCGATGCCGCCTGCCATGCCGATCAACCCGGTCATCACGCCGATTTCGCGGCGAAAGCGTTGTGGCACCAGCTGGAACACCGCACCGTTACCCGCGCCAAGGCCGAGCATGGTGCAGACGAACAGTGCCAGTGCAGCGTAGGAGCTGGGCAGGTTGAAACCCACGGCAGCAATGCAGGTCGCGGCCAGCGTGTACATCACCAGCAAGGTGCGAATGCCACCGAAACGATCCGCCAGTGCACCACCGAGTGGCCGCATCAAACTGCCGCCGAACACGCAGGCTGCGGTGTAGTAGCCAGCGGTGACCGGGCTCAGGCCGTATTGGTCGTTGAAGTAGCCGGGCAGGGCGCTGGCCAGGCCGATGAAGCCGCCGAAGGTCACGCTGTAGAAAAACATGAACCACCAGCTGTCGCGGTCACCGAGGGCCTTGAAGTAGTCAGTCATGGATTTGGCTTTCGGCCGTTCAGGTGCGTTTTTCGCCAGCCAGGCGAAGATAATCAGCGTCAGGATCAGCGGGATCAGTGCAAAGCCAAAGACGTTGCTCCAGCCAAACGAGGCCGCCAGCATCGGGGCGATCAGCGCAGCGAATACCGTGCCCGAGTTGCCCGCACCGGCGATGCCCATCGCCTTGCCTTGATGCTGTGGCGGATACCACTGCGAGGCCAGGGGCAGGGCGACCGCGAACGAGGCGCCGGCCATGCCGAGGAACAGGCCCAGCAGCAGCGCTTGTTCGTAGCTGTGGATGCCCAGCTTCCAGGCGCCAAACAGGGCGCAAATCACGATCACTTGACCGATCAGCCCGGCGGTTTTCGGTGACAGACGATCTGCCAGCAATCCCATCACGAAGCGCAGGAACGCCCCGGCCAGAATCGGCGTGGCCACCACGAGCCCGCGTTGCTGGGTGGTCAGGTGCAAGTCGGCGGCGATCTGCACTGCCAGTGGACCCAGCAGGTACCAGACCATGAAGCTCAGGTCGAAATACAGAAAGGCCGAGAAGAGTGTCGGGGTATGGCCGGATTTCCAGAAGCTTGAATTCATCGCGCACCTCAGCTGTGAAGAGTCTCGAAGGGAGTCATGAGCTTTGCGGTGGCGCGCCGCGACGGCCGCACCACCGGCCCCGGGCTGTGGGGCCAAAACGAAAAAACGCCGCAACCCGCTGCACTTGCGCGAAAGGGGTATGCGACGTCTTTGTCGTAGGTGGGGCAACCGCCGTTGGTTACCTGTGTGGTTTACCTAGCGAGATCTGTGCCAACAACTTGCTATTGTGGCGAGGGAGCTTGCTCCCGTCGGCCGGTCCGCGCTCGGGCAGACCAGTCGTGATCTGGCTGACGGGCTTTATCTGACACTATGCGCTGGCGGGTTTTGGGGGGCGTTTCGCACCCCAGCGGGAGCAAGCTCCCTCGCCACAAAGATCGGCTCAGCCCAGCAACTCGCTCATGGCAATGATCTGTTCGGCCACCTGGATCAGTTTCTGCTGACGGCTCATGGCCTGGCGGCGCATCAGGGTGTAGGCCTGTTCTTCATTGCAGTCCTTCATTTTCATCAGCAAGCCCTTGGCCAGTTCAATGCGCTTGCGCTCGGCCAGTTGCTGGTCGCGGGCCTGGAGTTGGGCACGCAAGGCCTGATCGCTTTCAAAGCGTGCCATGGCCACGTCGAGGATCGGTTGCAGGCGCGCGGCATGAATGCCTTCGACGATGTAGGCACTGACGCCGGACTTGATCGCCTGGCGCATCACGTCCGGGTCGTGTTCGTCGGTGAACATCACGATGGGCCGTGGCTGGTCGCGGCTGACCAGCACCACTTGCTCCAGCACATCGCGGCTCGGTGACTCGGTATCGATCAGGATCACGTCCGGACGCACCGTTTCGACGCGCGCAGGCAGGTCGACGGTCAGGCCTGACTCATCGATCACCTCAAACCCGGCTTCGGTCAGCGCGGCCTTGAGCCGCCCGACCTTTTTCGCGGTGTCGTTGATCAGCAGGATACGCAACATATTTGCAGCCTCCTGTCAGCGGCGGGCGAGAAGAGCGGGGGTGTCGGCCATGGCGTGCAGCTTGAAGCTGCGGGCATACGCCGCCGGGTCCGAGCCATTCCATATTTTACCGTCGATCAACTGGCTGCTGCGCATTTCCTGATCCCGGGCCGCGATGCCCAGCGCACTGGCGGCATCGCGATAGACACCAAGTTGCTGGACCTGACGCGCCACCTGCAGATAGTCCGGGTCTTCGCGCAGCAAGCCCCAACGCCGGAATTGAGTCATGAACCACATGCCATCGGAAAGGTACGGCAGGTTGACGTCGCCGCCGCCATGGAAGCGCAGCGCGTGAGGGTCCTGCCAGCGATTGCCCAGGCCGTCGGCATAATCGCCCAGCAAGCGCGGTTCGATGCAGTCGAGCGGTGCATCCAGGTATTCGGCAGCACTCAATAGTTGCGCGGTGCTGCGGCGGTTTTCCGTGCTTTGTTCAATGAAGCGGCTGGCCTCCAGGATTGCCATGACCAGTGCCCGTGCGGTGTTCGGGTATTGCTCGACGAAGGTGCGGGTGCAGCCGAGGACTTTTTCCGGGTGGTCGGGCCAGATGGTCTGGCTTGTCGCCAGGGTGAAGCCGAGGTTCTGCTTCACCGCACTGGCGCTCCAGGGTTCGCCGACGCAGAAACCGTCGATCCGTCCGGCCTGCAAGTGCGCGACCATTTGTGGCGGTGGCACCACGACGCTGTCGACATCCTGCAACGGATGGATGCCCTGGCTCGCCAGCCAGTAATACAACCACGTGGCGTGGGTGCCAGTGGGGAAGGTCTGGGCGAAGGTGAGTTTTGGGCGACTTTGGTGCACGTGACGTTCCAGCGCTTCAGGACCGGTCACGCCCAGCGCTTGCAGGCCATGAGAAAGGTTGATGCTCTGGCCGTTCTGATTCAGCCCCATCAGCACGGCCATGTCCGTCGCGGCGACGCCGCCGATGCCCAGATGCACCGCATAGATCAAACCATAGAGGCTGTGGGCGGCATCCAGTTCGCCGCTGACCAGTTTGTCCCGCAGGTTGGCCCACGACGACTGGCGCTTTAGGTTCAGGGTCAACCCGTAGGGTTGGGCGAAGCCCTGAGTCGCCGCAACCACCACGGATGCGCAGTCGCTCAGGGCCATGAAACCGAGGTTGATCGCGGTCTTTTCCGGGGCATCGCTGCCATTGACCCAGGCCAGCGGTCCTGCTTCAGGTTCAGTCATCACATAAGCACCTTGCATGAAAAAAGCGCCGTACCCAGGCCCCAAGTGCAAACCAGGCCAGGTGACGACGCCGTTGTCCTTTTTAATCGTTACCTGGCACGCATCCCGCCATTGGCATGGGTGCCGATGTGAGTACCAGTGCAAGGCATATGCCACTGATGGCTGATTTCATCACGCACCTCGCTTGCGACCCCGATGCACGGCTATAATCGCCGCCTTATTTCGCCGCCAACCGAGTCAAATCCGCCCATGTATACCCTGGCCCGCCAACTGTTGTTCAAACTCTCCCCGGAAACCTCCCACGATCTGTCCCTGGACCTGATCGGCGCAGGTGGGCGTTTGGGTCTCAATGGCTTGCTGTGCAAGGCGCCAGCGCAGTTGCCAGTGAATGTCATGGGCCTGGACTTTCCAAACCCGGTGGGGCTGGCGGCCGGTCTGGACAAGAACGGGGCGGCCATCGACGGGTTTGCGCAATTGGGTTTTGGCTTCGTTGAAATCGGCACCATCACCCCGCGTCCGCAACCGGGCAATCCCAAGCCACGGATTTTCCGCTTGCCGCAAGCCGAGGCGATCATCAACCGCATGGGATTCAACAACCTCGGCGTCGATCATCTGCTGGCGCGTGTGGCAGCGGCCAAATACAAGGGCGTGCTGGGGATCAACATCGGCAAGAACTTCGACACGCCGGTTGAGCGTGCGGTCGATGACTACCTGATCTGCCTGGACAAGGTCTACGCCCACGCCAGTTATGTAACGGTCAACGTCAGCTCGCCGAACACTCCGGGCCTGCGCAGCCTGCAGTTTGGCGATTCGCTCAAGCAACTGCTCGAAGCCTTGCGTCAGCGTCAGGAAGATCTGGCTCAACGCCACGGCAAGCGTGTACCGCTGGCGATCAAGATTGCACCGGACATGACTGACGAAGAAACCGTTCAGGTGGCACAAGCGCTGATCGACACCGGGATGGACGCGGTAATTGCGACCAACACCACCCTGAGCCGCGTAGGCGTCGAAGGCATGGAATACGGTGACGAGGCGGGCGGCTTGTCCGGCGCTCCGGTGCGCGACAAGAGCACTCACACGGTCAAGGTGTTGGCAGCCGAGTTGGCCGGGCGTTTGCCGATCATCGCGGTGGGCGGTATTACCGAAGGCAAGCACGCGGCTGAGAAAATCGCTGCGGGCGCCAGTCTGGTGCAGCTCTACTCTGGCTTCATTTACAAAGGCCCTGCGTTGATTCGCGAATCGGTGGATGCCATCGCCGCCCTGAGATAACCCCAACCCACGTGGCGAGAGGCCTTTGTGGCGAGGGAGCTTGCTCCCGCTGGGGCGCGAAGCGGCCCTAAAATCAGCAAATGCGGTGCATCAGGAATAACGCGGTGTCTGGATAGGGGCCGCTTCGCTGCCCAGCGGGAGCAAGCTCCCTCGCCACACAGTATTTCATCGTTGGTTTTGAGTTGATTGCAGGAATAAAAAAGGGCTCCTCGAAGGAGCCCTTGGGCCGAAGCCCGCCGTCCGGAGAGGACGTGCGTGGTTAAGTCGTTACCTGTTCAGATTTTCGTGTCGGAGTGTGTGCCCTGTTTTAGCCGACGGCGTGAAGTTCGTTGAGTCTATGGATTCCCGCAGTGCCGGTCATACCGTCCCAGTTGTCGCCGCGTCCTTCTCGCCAGCCGTTGATCCAGGCTTGGCGTACCGACGGTAGAGTAAAGGGGCAAAGCTCACGGGATTTTCCACCAACGCCATATTGATATCCGCGCAAAAATGCTCTTTCCAACGGATCACGCTTAAGTCTTCTCATAGGGTGTTTCCCTCACTTGTTGACTGTATTTGTCGCGTCGACCTCGATTGAGGTCAGGCAGAAAAATTTCTGCCGTTGGTGGCTCGCTGCCGGCGTCACGAGCCAAGGTGTTGACGTCGTTGCGGCGTCAACCTGTGTTGAGTTCTAACCAATGCGTCACATCGAGGGAATGATCGTTTTGTCATAAGGACGTAACGATAATGATGCTAAGGCCATAAGTAACACGATGTAATTCCCGTGTTCATTGACCAAAGCTCGCTATGATCAGCCTTTCACTGGATGATGAGGCTAATGATTGAGTAAAAATGTCCGCCCGTTGCACTCGGGTACTATTCGACGAAGGGTCGAGTTATGACATTTTGTTGCACAGAATTTTTTATCTGCCCGGGCATCTAAGCTCATTCAACCGATTGGTTGGCTGTGTGGCCAGGGTGGGGCGGCACACTTTCGTGCCACGCGAGCGCTCTTCAAGAAAAGCGCTTGATTGAAAACCGAGCGGTCAATGCGTTGTCCGTTCACTTATTGCTAAAGGCCCTGGAATTCCCATGTCGGATCGTTACGAACTCTTCCTCACTTGCCCCAAGGGCCTCGAAGGCCTGCTGATCGAGGAAGCCGTCGGGCTTGGCCTTGAGGAAGCGCGCGAGCACACGTCGGCTGTGCGCGGCATGGCCGACATGGAAACGGCTTATCGCTTGTGCCTGTGGTCGCGTCTGGCTAACCGGGTGCTGCTGGTACTCAAGCGTTTCCCGATGAAGGATGCCGAAGACCTGTACCACGGCGTGCTGGATATCGAGTGGCAAGACCATATGCTCAATGACGGCACCCTGGCCGTCGAATTCAGCGGTCACGGCTCGGGCATCGACAACACGCACTTTGGCGCCCTGAAAGTGAAGGACGCCATCGTCGACAAGCTGCGCACCCCATCGGGTGAGCGTCCGTCCATCGACAAGCTCAATCCGGACCTGCGCATTCACCTGCGCCTGGACCGTGGCGAAGCGATTCTGTCCCTCGATCTATCCGGCCACAGCCTGCACCAGCGCGGCTATCGCCTGCAGCAAGGTGCGGCGCCGCTGAAGGAAAACCTCGCGGCAGCGATTCTGATCCGCTCCGGCTGGCCGCGCATTGCGGCTGAAGGCGGCGCCCTGGCTGACCCGATGTGCGGTGTCGGTACATTCCTCGTCGAAGCCGCGATGATCGCTGCCGACATGGCGCCGAACCTGCGTCGCGAGCAGTGGGGCTTCACCGCCTGGCTCGGTCACGTGCCAGCGCTGTGGAAAAAACTTCACGAAGAAGCCGTCGCCCGCGCCGCTGCCGGTCTGGCCAAGCCGCCGCTGTGGATTCGCGGTTACGAAGCCGACCCACGGCTGATTCAACCGGGCCGCAATAACGTCGAGCGCGCAGGCCTGAGTGAGTGGATCAAGATCTACCAGGGTGAAGTCGCAACCTTCGAGCCGCGTCCGGACCAGAACCAAAAAGGCCTGGTGATCTGCAACCCTCCGTACGGCGAGCGTCTGGGCGACGAGGCGAGCTTGCTCTATCTCTATCAGAACCTCGGCGAGCGTCTGCGCCAGGCCTGCCTGAACTGGGAAGCGGCGGTGTTCACCGGCGCACCGGACCTGGGCAAGCGCATGGGTATTCGCAGCCACAAACAGTATTCGTTCTGGAACGGCGCCTTGCCGTGCAAATTGCTGCTGATCAAAGTACTGCCGGACCAGTTCGTCACAGGGGAGCGTCGTACCCCGGAGCAGCGTCAGGCCGAACGCGAGCAGGCGGCTTATGATCAGTCGCCGGCCGAGCCGCAAGAGCGTCAGTACAACAAGAACGGCAACCCGATCAAGCCTGCGCCGGCACCGGCTCCCGTTATTGAACAGCCACGTCTGAGCGAAGGCGGGCAGATGTTTGCCAACCGCCTGCAAAAAAACCTCAAGGCGCTGGGCAATTGGGTCAAGCGTGAAGGTGTCGACTGCTACCGCGTTTACGATGCCGACATGCCGGAATACTCCATGGCCATCGACCTGTATCACGACTGGGTCCACGTGCAGGAATATGCGGCGCCGAAGTCGATCGATCCGGAAAAAGCCTCGGCGCGGATGTTCGATGCGTTGGCAGCCATTCCGCAGGCCTTGAACATCGACAAAAACCGCGTGGTCGTCAAACGTCGCGAGCGTCAGAGCGGCACCAAGCAGTACGAGCGCCAGAGCGCGCAGGGCAAGTTCACCGAGGTGAACGAAGGCGGCGTGAAGTTGCTGGTCAACCTGACCGACTACCTCGACACCGGCCTGTTCCTGGATCACCGTCCAATGCGTCTGCGGATTCAGAAAGAGGCGGCCGGCAAGCGCTTCCTCAACCTGTATTGCTACACCGCGACGGCCAGTGTTCATGCAGCCAAGGGTGGCGCACGCAGCACCACCAGCGTCGACCTGTCGAAAACTTACCTCGATTGGGCGCGACGCAACCTGTCGCTGAACGGTTTCTCCGACAAGAACCGTCTGGAGCAGGGCGACGTGATGGCCTGGCTGGAAGCCAACCGTGACGAGTTCGACATGATCTTTATCGATCCGCCGACCTTTTCCAACTCCAAGCGCATGGAAGGGATCTTCGACGTGCAACGCGACCACGTGCAGTTGCTGGACCTGGCCATGGCCCGCCTCGCGCCGGGTGGTGTGTTGTATTTCTCCAACAACTTCCGCAAGTTCCAGCTCGAAGAAAACCTCACGGCGCGCTATGCCGTCGAGGAGATCACCGCACAAACCATCGACCCGGACTTTGCCCGCAACGGCAAGATCCATCGCGCCTGGAAAATCATGGCGCGCTGAGGCCTGATTGGATCCACAGAGCCTTGATTTTTCGAGGTTCTGTGGTCTTTTTGCGCTGGCTAATCTAATGGCTAATGGCTATAACATCACTCAAAGCCAAGGTGACGCCAAAGCACGCTGGCGTTTTGAGTTTCGCTTATGCCGTTGCACGCCGTACGACCCAAGATCCTGGGCTTGATCAGTGAAGATGTTTCGGCCTGGCTCGTTGCGCTGCTGGTGTTGCTGGCCGGGGGCGTACTGACGGGGCTGCTCGCCTGGGCCAGCTTCAATGCGCAGCATCAGCAGATGGCACAGCGTTTCCAAATGCTGGTCAGCGAGCGCAAGAGCCGGATTGCCGAGCGTTTCGACGATCAGGAGCAGCGCCTTGATAGCCTGCGGCGATTCTTCGTCAACTCCGAGTCGGTTTCCCGTGAGGAGTTCGACGGCTTTACCAAAGCACTGTTGCACAGGACTCAGGCCTACGCCTGGGCGCCGCTGGTTGCCCGCAGTGAGCGTTCCGCGTTCGAGCAACGGGTGCGCGAACAAGGTAAAGCAGGATTTTCCATCCGCGATCTGACACCTTCCGCAGAGCTGCAACCTGCCGCCTTGCGCGATGAATACGCGCCGGTGTTGTACAGCCAGGCGCTAGGCTCAAAAGCCGCGCCGCTGGGTTTTGATTTGCTCTCGGAACCGACACGTCGGGCAACGCTGGAAAGGGCCCGCACCCTCAACGCGATGGCGGTGTCCGAGCCCACGCTGCTGATTGGCGTCGATCCTGAATATGCCCATGGCGTGCTGCTGGTCGAGCCGGTTTTGCGCGGTACCGCAGCGTCAGCTCATGACGCTACGCCCCTTGGTTATGTGCTGGCAGTGATCAGCATGCGTCAGTTGGTAGTCGATGGTTTTCCGTTGCCCGGGCAGGACAACCTTGTGGTGCAGATTCGTGATCGGGCACAGGGCGCTCAGGCGCAAGCGCTCTACGAATCTACCAACCCGGTGGCGAATCAGCCGCTGCATTACAGCTCGATGTTGCGACTGGGCGAACATGTCTACGATCTCGATATTCGTACCAGCAGCGTGTTTGAACATGCCACTCATTCGGCAGTTGCCAGCCTGATCGTGATGGGGACGCTGTTGAGCGTGCTGCTCAGTGCCTTGCTCTACATTCTGGTCAGTCAACGGCAACGAGCGCTGGCGCTGGTCGAGCAACGTACCCGCGAGTTGCGCCTGCGAGAACAGGAGTTGAGCGGCGCTCATGGTCAATTACGCGGGGTACTGGCCGCGGCGACCCAAGTGGCGGTGATTGCCACCAACCTGCGCGGTGTGATCACAACTTTCAATGCCGGTGCCGAGCATATGCTCGGCTATCGCAGTGTCGATGTGTTGGGACAGGCGACCCTGGAAAGCCTGCATCTGCCCGCTGAGCTGGAAGCGCGAGCCGTGGAACTCAGTCAGCGTTACTGCAAGCCGGTGCCGGGCTGTCAGGCGATGCTGGTGGAAGGTGGCAAAGCGGGTGGGCATGAAGCGCGTGAATGGACCTTGGTGCGCCAGGACGGCAGCCATCTGACGGTGAACATGCTCGCCACCGCAGTGCTTGATGAGCAGGGGCTGTGGGTCGGGAATCTGGCGATCTGCATCGACATTACCGAGAGTAAACGCGTGCATGAAGCGTTGGCCGCGCGCGATTTACTGCTCAAGAAACTCAGCGCTCATGTGCCGGGCGGCATTTATCAATTCAAGATGGCGGCAGACGGGCGCTTCAGTGTGATCTACGCCAGTGATGGCATTCGCGATATTTACGAAATCGACCCGGACGTACTGCAACAGAACGCCGAGGCTATTTTCGAGCGGATCCATCCGCAGGATGTCGCTCGGGTGCGTGCCTCGATCCGGGTCTCTTCGTTAAAGCTCAGCCCGTGGCGCGAAGAGTACCGCGTTCAGTTGCCGGTCCGTGGTCTGCGTTGGGTACGCGGTGAGGCAACGCCGGAAGAACTGCCCGGCGGCGGGGTGTTGTGGCATGGCTACATTTCGGATATTTCCGACCTCAAGCGGGTCGAGGAAGAGCTGCGCGCCTTGTCGGTGACCGACTCGCTGACCGGCATTCACAATCGACGCTATTTCCAGGAGCGGTTGACCATGGAAATGGCCCGCGTCGAGCGAGGTGTCGGGGACTTGGCGGTGATCATGCTGGATATCGATCACTTCAAGCGCATCAATGATGTGTACGGCCACGCGGCCGGCGATCGGGTGTTGCAGGCGATCTGTCAGCGCATTCGCCAACGCTTGCGGCGCACCGATGTGTTCTGTCGCCTGGGAGGCGAGGAATTCATGGTGTTGTGTCCGGACACCGACGGGCAGCATGCCCATACGTTGGCCGTCGAGCTATGGCAGAGCTTGCGCAATGCGCCTATCGAGGGCCTGGGCACGGTGACTGCCAGCTTTGGTATCGCCAGTTGGCGTTCCGGGGAGGGGGCTGATGCCTTGCTGTTGCGCGCTGACTCGGGGGTTTATGCGGCGAAGCAGGCCGGGCGGGATCGGGTTGAGATGGAACTGGTGTAGGCCGGTACGCACAAGCTTTTGTGGCGAGGGGGCTTGTCGGAACGCCGAACCGCCCCGTTCGGCGGCGAAGCCGTCGTAAAACCGTCTGACACATTACGTCTGAAAAACCGCATTCACTGATCTTGGGGTCGCTGCGCAACCCAGCGGGGGCAAGCCCCCTCGCCACATGATTGATCTGAAAGACGTTAAAGCGCCGACTCGGCCGTTGCCAGTTTCGGCTGGCGGTACAGGTCCAGCAGCACCTGATCGAGCACCGTATGCGCACCAAAAGGTGCCGGATCGTTGAGGATCGCAACCACTGCCCAGGTGTTGCCATTGTTGTCGCGGCTGAAACCGGCGATAGCGCGCACGGTGTTCAGGGTGCCGGTCTTGACGTGTGCTTCACCCCGCATCGCGGTGGTCTTGAGGCGTTTGCGCATGGTGCCGTCCATGCCGCTGATCGGCAGCGAACTGACGAACTCGGCCGAGTACGGGCTTCTCCAGGCCGCCTGCAGCATGCTCGCCATTTCACGGGCGCTGACCCGTTCGGCACGCGACAGGCCTGAGCCGTTCTCCATCACCAGGTGCGGCGCGGTGATGCCTTTCTTCGCCAGCCACTGACGCACTACGCGTTGTGCGGCTTTTGCATCGTCAGCATCGGCATCGGTGCGGTATTTCGCGCCCAGGCTGAGGAACAGCTGCTGAGCCATGGTGTTGTTACTGTATTTGTTGATATCGCGGATGATTTCCGCCAGGTCCGGCGAGAACGCCCGCGCCAGTACCTTGGCATCCTTTGGTACGGCGGCCAGACGATCCTTGCCCTGGATGCTGCCACCCAGTTCCTGCCAGATTGCCCGTACGGCGCCGGCGGTGTAGGTCGCATGATCGAGCAGCGAAAGGTACGTCTGCGAGCTGCAGCCGTCGGCCAACTGGCCTGCAACGGTCACGCTCACGCTGCCGTCGGCCTGGGTTACCGGGTTGTAGCGCACGCCCCCGGAACACTGTTTGCCGCTAAGCGCTTTGACCTGGTTGTCGATGCGAATACTGGCGATCGGTGGTTCGACCGACACCAGCACCTTGCCCGAGTCGTTGCGAGCTACGAAGCGCAAGGCCTTGAGGTTGACCATCAGCGCGTCGGGCTTGACCAGGAACGGCTTGTTCTCGTCTTTACCATCGTCATTGAATTCGGGAAGTTGCGGCTGGACGAAGAAGCTGCGGTCCAGCACCAGGTCACCGGTAACTTGCTGCACGCCATTGGCTCGCAGGTCACGCATCAGCAGCCAGAGTTTTTCCATGTTCAGCTTTGGGTCGCCGCCACCCTTGAGGTACAGGTTGCCGTGCAGGATGCCGCCATTGAGGGTGCCGTCGGTGTAGAACTCGGTTTTCCACTGGTGGTTCGGGCCAAGCATTTCCAGCGCGGCGTAGGTAGTGACCAGTTTCATGGTCGAGGCCGGATTGACTGAAACGTCAGCGTTGAAAACGGTCGGTGTGCCCGGGCCGTTGAGTGGGATCATCACCAGCGACAGGGCGCTGTCCTGCAGCTTGCTGGCTTTGAGTGCTTTTTCAACGCTGGGTGGCAGGGTGGTGTTGACCGGGGCAGCGGAAACAGGGAAGGCCAGCGGTACAAGCAGGCTGGCGAGAAGCAATGGACGCAAAGATTTGATCATCTGAAATAAAACCCTACTGCCGAGGGGGAAAAAGATGAGGGCATGAGAATAAATTCCCTCGGTGGTCGCGAAAGTGTCGGCATTATGCCCCAAGGAGTAGCGGCTTGTGCCGTATCCAAAGGGCCGAATCCGCTATTTTTTTACCGGCGGTAGGCGCAAGCCGCCAGAGAATCGGGCAAACCACGGCTTAAACTGCTAAAGTGCCGCCCGTTATTACTTTTGAGGATTGTTCCAATGGCGACTAACCGTTCCCAGCGTCTGCGCAAAAAACTCTGCGTCGATGAATTTCAAGAGCTGGGTTTCGAACTGAACCTGGATTTCAAAGAAGATCTGGCTGATGAGGCTGTTGACGCTTTCCTCGACGCGTTTCTGAAAGAAGCCATGGAAGCTAACGGCCTCGGCTACGTTGGCGGCGACGACTACGGTCTGGTTTGCCTGCAAAAACGTGGCTCGGTCAGCGCTGAACAACGCGCCGCCGTTGAAGCCTGGCTGAAAGCCCGCACCGAGCTGACCAGCGTAGAAGTCAGCCCGTTGCTGGACGTTTGGTACCCGGAAAAGCCGATCAATCCGGTAGCCTGATGTTCAAAAAAACGGCGACCTGAAGGTCGCCGTTTTTTTTTTGCATTTCAGGCATTGCGCCAATTCAGAATCATTAACGTAATCACCCCCGCCACAATTCCCCAAAATGCCGAGCCAATGGAAAACAGCGTCAGCCCCGACGCAGTGACCATAAAGGTGATCAATGCCGCTTCACGCTCCTTCACTTGCGCCATAGCGATGCTTAAGCCGTTGATGATCGAGCCGAATAGCGCCAGCGCGGCAATCGACAGCACCAGCTCTTTTGGCAAGGCGGCGAACAGCGCTGCGAGCGTTGCGCCAAAGACCCCGGCAATCCCGTAGAAAATCCCGCACCAGACGGCCGCGGTGTAACGCTTGTTGCGATCTTCATGGGCGTGTGGCCCGGTGCAGATTGCGGCACTGATCGCTGCCAGGTTGATCCCGTGGGAGCCAAATGGCGCCAGCAACAGTGAGGCGATGCCGGTGGTGGTGATCAGCGGCGAGGCCGGCACGTTGTAGCCATCTGCGCGTAACACGGCGATGCCGGGCATGTTCTGCGAGGTCATGGCCACCACGAACAATGGAATGCCGATGCTGATGGTCGCCGCGAGGGAGAAGTGCGGGGTGGTCCAGACCGGGGTGGCCACTTCCAGATGAAAACCGCTGAAATCCAGCAGGCCCATGACGCCGGACAATGCAGTGCCGATCAGCAGCGCCGCCAGCACCGCATAACGCGGCGACAGGCGCTTGACCACCAGATAGGTGAAAAACATCCCCAATACCAGGCCCGTGCGGTGCTGGGCAGCGACGAAAATTTCACTGCCGATCTTGAACAGAATCCCCGCCAGCAACGCCGCCGCCAGTGACGCGGGAATGCGTTTGACCAAGCGTTCGAAGCTGCCGGTCATGCCGCAAAGAGTGACGAGCACGGCGCAAGTGATGTAAGCGCCAATCGCCTCGCCGTAGGTCACGCCCGAAAGGCTGGTGATCAGCAGCGCCGCGCCGGGCGTCGACCAGGCGATGGTGATCGGTGTGCGATAACGCAAGGACAAACTGATCGAGCACACGGCCATTCCAATCGAAATCGCCCAGATCCACGATGAAATTTGCCCGCTGGTCAGGCCCGCCGCCTGGCCGGCCTGGAACATCAGCACCAGCGAGCTGGTGTAGCCGGTCATCATGGCGATGAACCCGGCGACGATGGCCGAAGGTGAAGTGTCGGCCAATGGGCGAAGTTGCGCGTGAGTGGCGTCGGTCATGGCGCAGTGTTCCTTGTTCTTGATATACGAATAAAGTCCGCAGCTACCCGTGTGGCGAGGGAGCTTGCTCGCGCTCGGCCGCGCAGCGGTCGTAATGTGTGAGCGAGGTTATCTGAATAAACGAGTCGGCAGGTTTCAGGACTGCTGCGCAGTCCAACGGGAGCAAGCTCCCTCGCCACGGGCCAAGTGTTCAAGCCTAAACTTAAACGTGGCAGCTCGTTGCAATACAGCCGGGGGCGTATATGGCCGTACAGTCGTGTTGCCACCAGCGGTTGTGTACAATGTGCTGTGTTTTTTACGCAATACTTGCCAGCGACCCTCTGTGCCGTATTACAGTCACAGTCAATTCGCCGCAGTTCTCCCGACTCGAGTGCCCATGAACGAACAGTTGCAGCCCCTCAAGAAACAACCGCGAGCAGGCAAAGCCGGCCGCAGCGGAACCCAGGACGATATCGTCTATGCGCATATCTTCGAGGCCATCCTCGAACAGCGCCTGGCGCCCGGTACAAAGTTGAGCGAAGAGGCGCTGGGAGAAATTTTCGGGGTCAGTCGCACCATCATTCGCCGCGCGCTGTCGCGTCTGGCCCACGAAGGCGTGGTGCTGTTGCGTCCCAACCGGGGTGCCGTGGTTGCCAGCCCGAGTGTCGAAGAGGCCCGTCAGGTATTCATGGCGCGGCGTCTGGTCGAGAAGGCGATCACTGAACTGGCAGTCGTACACGCGACGGCCGAACAGATTGCCGAGCTGCGGCAAATGGTCAACGACGAGCGCGACAGCTTCTCCCGTGGCGACCGCGGTGCCGGTATCCGGCTGTCTGGCGAGTTCCACCTGAAGCTGGCCGAGGCGGCGAAGAACGCCCCGCTGATCAGCTTCCAGCGCAGCCTGGTGTCGCAGACTTCGTTGATCATCGCTCAGTATGAAAGCGGTAACCGCTCGCACTGTTCCTACGATGAACACACTCAGCTGATCGACGCCATCGAGGCCCGCGACGCCGACCTGGCGGTGAACCTGATGATGCATCACATGGACCACATCGACAGCAAGCTCAATCTCGACGAAGAAAGCGCCTCGGATGATTTGCATGCGGTGTTCTCGCACCTGTTGCAGACCAAGAAGCCAGGGCGGCCGACCGCCAAACTCTGATAGATCGCGGCGGTCTGACAGACGTAAAAAATCCCCCGCAACCTGATGGCTGCGGGGGATTTTTCGTTTCAGAAGGGCTTAACGCTGGTGAACTAGATTCCCCGCCGCGTAAGTTTGCAGAACAGTTCGGTCATCCCCCAATGTCATCAGCACAAACAGCGTCTCGGCGATGCTCTTGGCCTGTTTCAGGCGATAGCCGAGCAGCGGCGTGGCGTTGTAGTCCAGCACCAGGAAGTCGGCGTCGGTGCCCGGTTGCAGGGTGCCGATCTTGTCTTCCAGGCGCAGTGCGCGGGCACCGCCGAGGGTTGCCAGGTACAGCGATTTGAACGGGCTCAGGCGTGCGCCTTGCAGCTGCATGACTTTGTAGGCTTCGTTCAGGGTTTGCAGCAGCGAGAAACTGGTGCCGCCACCGATGTCAGTGCCCAGGCCGACGTTCAGGTTGTGCTTCTCGGCCATCGGCAGGTTGAACAGACCACTGCCGAGGAAGAAGTTCGAGGTCGGGCAGAAAGCAATCGCCGAACCGGTTTCGGCCAGGCGTGCGCATTCGTCATCGCACAGGTGCACGCCGTGCGCGAATACCGAGCGTTCGCCGAGCAATTTGTAGTGGTCGTAGACGTCCAGGTAGCCCTTGCGATCGGGGAACAGTTCCTTGACCCATTCGACTTCCTGCAGGTTTTCACTGATGTGGGTCTGCATGTACAGGTCGGGGTATTCGCTGAGCAACTGGCCGGCCAGGGTCAGTTGTTCCGGGGTGCTGGTCGGTGCGAAGCGTGGCGTCACTGCGTAGTGCAATCGACCCTTGCCGTGCCAGCGCTCGATCAGCGCCTTGCTGTCGATGTAGCTGGATTTGGCGGTGTCGGTCAGGTAGTCCGGTGCATTGCGGTCCATCATCACCTTGCCGGCGATCATCCGCAGGTCGAGCTTTTCGGCAGCTTCAAAGAACGAGTCCACCGATTGCGGGTGCACGCTGCCGAACACCAGCGCGGTGGTGGTGCCGTTGCGCAGCAGTTCCTCTATGAAGATACCGGCGACTTCTTCGGCGTGGGCCTTGTCAGAGAATTGGCTTTCGCACGGGAAGGTGTAGGTGTTCAGCCAGTCCAGCAGCTGTTCGCCGTAAGCACCGACCATGCCGGTTTGCGGCAGGTGAATGTGCGTATCGATGAAGCCCGGCGTGATCAGCGCATCCTGGTAATGGCTGACTTGAATGTCGGCGGGCAGGCTGGCGAGCAGTTCGCAGGCAGGGCCGACGGCGCTGATATGGCCGTTTTCAGTCACCAGCAAGCCGTCTTCGAAATACTCGTAGGAGGCTTCGATACCCACCACGGCAGGGTCGGCGATGCTGTGCAGAATAGCGGCGCGGTAGGCTTTGCGAGTCAAAGGCATTGTCGTTCTCGGTTCGTGGCTTTTTTAGTTCGAGGCGTGGCTGCGGCGCGAGGCGGGCAGCAGTTTGGCAATAGGTTCGGCTTTCGCGCCGTGCTGGCCGAAATTCGCGTTATAGGTGGCGATGATTTCGCCGGCGATGGAGATGGCGATTTCCACCGGCAACTTGCCTTTGACCTCGCCGAGGCCCATCGGGCAGCGCATGCGTTGCAGCACGGCGTTGTCGAAACCGCGCTCGCGCAGGCGGTGTTCGAATTTCACCCGTTTGGTCTTCGAGCCGATCAGGCCGAAGTAGGCAAAGTCGTTGCGCTTGAGGATTGCCGCGGTGAGCTCCAGGTCGAGCTGGTGATTGTGGGTCATGACGATGCAGTAACTGCCAACGGGCAGGTCGTCAATTTCGTCCACCGGTTCTTCGGCGACGATTTTACGCACGCCGAGGGGGATCTGTTCGGGGAACTCGGCCTCCCGTGAATCGATCCAGCGCACGCGGCAGGGCAGGCTGGCCAGCAACGGCACCAGCGCCCGACCGACGTGGCCGGCACCGAATACAGCGATCTGTGCCTGTACCTGGCCCATGGGCTCGAACAGCAACACCGTGACGCCGCCGCAGCATTGACCGAGGCTGGCGCCGAGGGTGAAACGCTCCAGATGGGTGTCCTGTTTGCCGCCTGCAAGCATTTCCCGGGCGACCTGCATCGCCTTGTATTCCAGGTGCCCGCCACCGATGGTGTCGAACGCCTGCGTGGCGCTGACGACCATTTTCGAACCGGCATTGCGCGGCGTCGAGCCGAGCTCCTCGATGATGGTCACCAACACACAGGGTTCACCCTGGTTTTGCAGGTCGGCGAGGGCGTCGATCCAGTTGTACATGTTCACCTCAACATTTCTGTTGTCTGTTCGGGCCTCATCGCGAGCAAGCTTTGCTCCTACGGAATGGCGGCGGATCACGATGATGCGATCGACGCAAAACTTGTAGGAGCAAGGCTTGCCCGCGAAGGCCGCGCCTCGGTTTTAGAGCGAAGCCAGCTCGGTCTCGGCTTCCGCGGCTTTCACCGACTTCAACTGGCGCATCTGCTCACAGCCCCACAACACCCGCTCCGGTGTGGCCGGTGCGTCGATTTTTGGTTGATGTCGGTAATCGCCCAGGCTCGCCACTGCATCCTTGATCGCGCACCAGATGGAAATCCCCAGCATGAACGGCGGTTCGCCCACGGCCTTGGAATGGAACACCGTGTCTTCCGGGTTCTTGCGGTTTTCCACCAGCTTGACCCGCAAATCCAGCGGCATGTCGGCGACCGCCGGGATCTTGTAGCTGGCCGGGCCGTTGGTCATCAGTTTGCCTTTGGCATTCCAGACCAGCTCTTCCATGGTCAGCCAGCCCATGCCCTGGATGAAACCACCCTCGACCTGGCCCATGTCGATAGCCGGGTTCAACGAGGCGCCGACGTCATGCAGGATGTCGGTGCGGAGCATTTTGTATTCGCCGGTCAGGGTGTCGACAATCACCTCGGCGCAGGCTGCGCCAAACGCGTAGTAGTAGAACGGCCGGCCGCGAGCCTGGCTACGGTCGTAGTAGATTTTCGGGGTCTTGTAGAAACCGGTGCTGGACAGCGACACCTGGGCGAAATACGCCTGCTGGATCAGCTCTTCGAAGGTCAGGATCTGATCGCGAACCCGCACGTGGCCGTTGTGAAACTCCACGTCTTCTTCGCTGACCGCATACTTGCGCGCGGCAAATTCCACCAGGCGTTGCTTGATGATTTCAGCGGCGTTTTGCGCAGCCTTGCCGTTCAGGTCAGCACCGCTGGACGCGGCGGTCGGCGAGGTGTTTGGCACTTTGTCGGTGTTGGTCGCGGTGATCTGCACACGGTCGATTTCAACCTGGAACACCTCGGCCACGACTTGCGCGACTTTGACGTTCAAGCCTTGGCCCATTTCGGTGCCGCCGTGGTTCAGGTGGATGCTGCCGTCGGTGTAGACGTGAATCAATGCACCGGCCTGGTTGAGGAAGCTGGCGGTGAAGGAAATACCGAATTTCACCGGGGTCAGCGCCAGGCCTTTTTTCAGGATCGGGCTGTTGGCGTTGTAGCGGCGGATCGCTTCGCGGCGTTCGGCGTACTGGCTGCTTTCTTCCAGCTCGGCGGTGATTTCCTCGAGCATGTTGTGCTCGACGGTCTGGTAGTAATGGGTGACGTTACGCTCGGTCTTGCCGTAGTAGTTGGCCTTGCGCACGTCCAGCGGGTCGAGGCCCAGATGACGAGCGATGGCGTCCATGACTTCTTCGATGGCGACCATTCCTTGCGGGCCGCCAAAGCCGCGATAGGCGGTGTTCGACGCGGTGTTGGTCTTGCAGCGGTGACCGTTGATGGTTGCGTCGCCCAGGTAGTACGAGTTGTCCGAGTGGAACATCGCCCGGTCGACGATCGACGCCGACAGGTCCGGTGAACAACCGCAGTTGCCGGCCAGTTCCAGTTGGATGCCGTGCAGGCGTCCGCTGTCGTCGAAGCCGACATCGTATTCAATGTAGAACGGGTGACGTTTGCCGGTCATCAGCATGTCTTCGACCCGTGGCAGGCGCATTTTGGTCGGCTGCCCGGTCAGGTGCGCGATTACCGCGCAGAGACAGGCGGGGCTGGCGGCCTGAGTTTCCTTGCCGCCAAAGCCGCCGCCCATGCGGCGCATGTCGACGACGATTTTGTTCATCGATACGTCGAGCACTTCCGCCACCAGTTTCTGCACTTCGGTGGGGTTCTGGGTCGAGCAGTAGACGATCATGCCGCCGTCTTCGGTCGGCATCACCGAAGAGATCTGGGTTTCCAGATAGAAGTGTTCCTGGCCGCCGATGTGCAGCGTGCCTTGAATCCGGTGCTCGGCAGTCGCCAGCGCAGTGGCCGAGTCGCCGCGCTTGTGGGTGTGGCTATCCAGCACGAAATGGCGTTTGCGCAAGGCTTCGACTACGTCGAGCACCGGCTCCAGATCTTCGTATTCGATGATCGCGGCCATGGCCGCCTTGCGTGCGGTTTCCAGGTCTTTCGCGGCCACCGCGAGCACCGGCTGACCGACGAATTGTACGTCATCAATGGCCAGCAGCGGGTCACCCGGCAACAAGGGACCGATGTCTTTCAGGCCCGGCACGTCCTCATGGGTAATTGCGATGCGGACACCTTCAAAGGCGTAGCAGGGCTTAGTGTCGATGCTGATGATTTTCGCGTGGGCACGGTCCGAGAGCCGTGCGTAAACGTGCAGCTGATTCGGGAATTCCAGCCGGTCGTCGATGTACTGCGCTTCACCGGACACGTGTTTGTCGGCGCTGTCGTGCTTGACGCTGCGGCCGACACCGGTGGTCAGGTCCTTGGCAAACAGTTCGGCCAGTTCGGCTTGGGTTTTCTCGACTTTGTGATGGTTAGACATAAGCGGTCACCCGAGTCTCGATGTGCGGTGTTTGCAGTTCGATGAAGTATTTACGCAGCAGGTTCTGCGCGCTGAGCAGGCGGTATTCCTTGCTCGCACGGAAGTCCGTGAGCGGTGTGAAGTCTTGCGCAAGGGCGGCGCAGGCACGTTCCACCGTTGTGTTGTTCCATGGCGCGCCGAGCAGCGCGGCTTCGCAGCTTTTCGCGCGTTTCGGTGTCGCGGCCATGCCGCCGAACGCAACGCGGGCGTCGGCAACCACGCCGTTTTCGATGCGCAGGTTGAACGCCGCGCAGACCGCGGAAATGTCATCGTCCAGACGCTTGGAGACCTTGTAGGCGCGGAACAGTTGTTCCGCGCTGGCACGCGGCACGATGATCTTTTCGATGAACTCGCTTTCCTGGCGCGCAGTGACCCGGTAATCGATGAAATAGTCTTCCAGCGCCAGCGTGCGGCGGGTTTCGCCTTTGCACAAAACAATCTGTGCGCCCAGTGCGATTAGCAGCGGAGGTGAGTCACCAATCGGCGAGGCGTTACCGATGTTGCCGCCAAGGGTGCCCTGATTGCGGATTTGCAAGGAGGCGAAGCGTTGCAGCAATTCGCCGAAGTCCGGGTACTCGGCCTCGAGGGCGTCGTAGCAGTCGGAGAGGGCGGTGGCGGCGCCGATTTCCAGGCGATCGTCAAAGCGCTCGATGCGCTTCATTTCTGCGACGTTGCCGACGTAGATCATCACCGGCAGCGTGCGGTGGAACTGGGTCACTTCCAGCGCCAGGTCGGTACCGCCGGCCAACAGTTTGGCTTGCGGATAGGCGTCGTAGAGGTCGGCCAGATCGGCGACGGTCAGTGGCACCAGGCAGCGTTTATCGCCGCTGTTCAGTTCACCGGTGTCGGTCGGAGCAATGGCTTTCAGGCGAGCGATGGTTTCGGCTTCGCGAGCATCGAACTGGTCGGGCTGTTTGGCGCTGCACACTTGTTCGGCGGCGGCGAGGATCGGCCGGTAGCCGGTGCAGCGGCAGAGGTTGCCGGCGAGGGCTTCGTGAGCTTTGTGGGAATCGGCGTGATCGCTGTTTTTCTGCAGCGCGAACAATGACATGACAAAGCCCGGTGTGCAGAAGCCGCACTGTGAGCCATGGCACTCGACCATGGCTTTTTGCACGCTGTGCAGCTTGCCTTGGTGTTTGAGGTCTTCGACGCTGATCAGCTGTTTGCCGTGCAGCGACGAAACAAACGTCAGGCACGAGTTGAGGCTGCGATAGCGAATGTGTTCGCGGCCGTTGTCATCGGTCTGCAATTCACCGACCACCACCGTACACGCGCCACAGTCACCGCTGGCGCAACCTTCTTTGGTACCGGGTTTGCCCAAATGTTCGCGCAGATAGTTGAGCACGGTCAGGTTCGGGTCCAGGGCGTGCTCGCTACGGAGTTCCTGGTTAAGTAAAAACTGGATCACGGAAGGCCTCGCAGACTCATTATTGTTGTTAACCGACGAACCTGAATTTATCAGGTCTGACCTTTCGGTCAATGATTTTCTGACTTGAGGGTCAGGAAAAATCGCTTTTGCCGATCAACAGTGGCTTATTTCATTATTGACCCTCTCGGGATACCTCGCTTTTTGCTTGAATCGTGCCAAATTCCGCTGGCTTGGCCCTGCGCCATCACCCCGCAAGTGCGCTACACTGCGCCGCTTGTACAGATCGAAGAGTTTGAAGGAAAACCATGACGTTCAAGGCGCCGGACAGCCTCGCCGAGCAAATTGCTCACCACCTCGCCGAACGCATCATTCGCGGCGACCTCAAGCCCGGAGAGCGCATCCAGGAACAGAAGGTCACGTTGGCCCTCAATGTCAGCCGCGGCTCGGTTCGCGAAGCCTTGCTGATTCTCGAGCGCCGGCACCTGATCGCCATCTTGCCGCGTCGTGGTGCTCATGTGACCGAACTCACCGCACACAAGGTGCAGAGCCTGTGCACGCTGATGAGCGAGCTGTACATCCTGCTCGGTAATTCAGTGGCCAGTGGCTGGCAGGTTCAGGCCGACATGGCGCCGTTCCTGCAAATCCAGCAGCGCCTGAGCGCCAGTTACGAGCGTCAGGACATCCGCGCCTTTGTCGAAGACAGCTTCAGCGTGATGCGCGCGGCGTATCCATTCGCCAATAACCCGTACTTGCAGGAAACCGTCGAGAACCTGCAACCGGCCATGAGCCGTGCGTATTTTCTCGCCCTGGAACAGCGCAAGGCCGAGATGAGTGAGTTCCTCGAACTGTTCGAACGCTTGCTCGCGGCCGTGCTGGCGCGTGATCTGCCAGAGATTCGCGTCGTGCTCTCGGCTTATGCCCGGCGCAGTTGCGATCTGGTGCTGTCTGCCTTGCCGGTTGCCTGAGCGTGCGGCTCAAGTGCATCAAACTGGCGGGGTTCAAATCCTTCGTCGACCCGACCACGGTGAACTTCCCCAGTAACATGGCGGCGGTGGTCGGGCCCAACGGTTGCGGCAAGTCGAACATCATCGACGCCGTACGCTGGGTGATGGGCGAGAGCTCGGCCAAGAACTTGCGCGGCGAGTCGATGACCGACGTCATCTTCAACGGCTCTACCAGTCGCAAACCGGTGAGCCAGGCAAGCATCGAACTGGTTTTCGACAACTCCGACGGCACGTTGCTCGGTGAATACGCGGCTTACGCGGAGATTTCCATTCGCCGCAAAGTCACCCGCGACAGCCAGACCACGTATTACCTCAACGGCACCAAATGCCGTCGCCGCGATATCACCGACATTTTTCTCGGTACCGGCCTGGGCCCGCGCAGCTACTCGATCATCGAACAGGGGATGATCTCCAAGCTGATCGAATCCAAGCCCGAAGACCTGCGCAACTTCATCGAAGAAGCGGCGGGGATCTCCAAGTACAAGGAGCGCCGGCGCGAGACCGAAAACCGCATCCGTCGCACCCACGAAAACCTCGCGCGCCTGACCGACCTGCGTGATGAGCTGGAACGTCAGCTCGAACGCTTGCATCGTCAGGCCCAGGCGGCCGAGAAGTATCAGGAATACAAAGCCGAAGAGCGTCAGCTCAAGGCACAACTGTCGGCGCTACGCTGGCAGGAATTGAACGAACAGGTTGGTCAGCGCGAAGCAATCATTGGCAACCAGGAAATCAGTTTCGAAGCCCTGGTCGCTGAACAGCGCAATGCCGATGCGAGCATCGAGCGGCTGCGCGACGGTCATCACGACCTGTCTGAGCGCTTCAATCTGGTGCAGGGACGTTTCTATTCGGTCGGCGGCGACATCGCCCGGGTCGAGCAAAGCATCCAGCACGGCCAGCAGCGTTTGCGTCAGTTGCAGGATGACCTCAAGGAAGCCGAGCGTTCGCGCCTGGAAACCGAGTCGCACCTGGGTCATGACCGCACCTTGTTGGCGACTCTCGGCGAAGAGCTGGATATGCTCACGCCTGAGCAGGAAGTCACCAGCGCCGCCGCTGAAGAGGCCGCCGCCGCGCTGGAAGAATCCGAAACCACCATGCACGGCTGGCAGGAGCAGTGGGACAGTTTTAACCTGCGCTCGGCCGAGCCACGGCGTCAGGCTGAAGTCCAGCAGTCGCGCATCCAGCAGCTGGAAACCAGCATGGAACGCCTGGCCGAGCGCCAACGTCGCTTGGCCGAAGAGCGCGACCTGTTGTCGGCAGCCCCGGAAGACGCGGCGATTCTCGATCTGAGTGAACAGCTCGCCGCCAGTGAAGCGACCCTCGAAGATTTGCAGGCCAGCGAAGAAGCGCAGGTCGAGCGGCTTGAGCAATTGCGTCAGGAACTGCAACTGGCCCTGCAAAACCAGCAGCAGGCGCAGGGCGACTTGCAACGGCTCAACGGGCGCCTGGCCTCGCTGGAGGCGTTGCAGCAAGCGGCGCTCGATCCGGGCACCGGCGCCGCCGAGTGGTTGCGTGAACAGCATCTGGCCGAACGTCCGCGTCTGGCCGAAGGCTTGAAGGTTGAGGCGGGTTGGGAGCTGGCGGTGGAAACCGTGCTCGGTGCCGACCTGCAAGCCGTGCTGGTCGATGACTTCGCGGGCTTCGATCTGTCCGGTTTTGCCCAGGGCGATCTGCGCTTGCTCAGCGCGGCCAGCGATGGAGTACGGATCCCCGGCAGCCTGCTCGACAAGGTTGAGGCGCAGATCGATCTGTCGCCGTGGCTGGGGCAGGTCAAACCGGTGGACAGTCTTGAACAGGCGCTGTCGCTGCGTGGTCAATTGTCGGTCGGCGAAAGCCTGATCAGCCGTGATGGCTACTGGGTTGGGCGGCACTTTTTGCGGGTGCGCCGCGCCAGTGAGGCCGAGAGCGGCATGTTGGCGCGCGGGCAGGAAATCCAGCGTCTGGGGCTTGAGCGCGAAGAACGTGAAGCCACCGTCGAGACGCTGGAAACCACTTTGCAAAACCTGCGCGCCCAGCAGCGTCAGCAAGAGAATGGCCGCGAACACCTGCGCCGTTTGCTGCAGGACGAAGCGCGCCAGCAAGGCGAATTGAAAGCTCAACTGTCGGCCGGTAAAGCCAAGGCCGAGCAGCTGACATTACGCCGTACGCGGCTCGACGAAGAGCTCGGTGAATTGGCGGAGCAGCGTGCGCTGGAGCATGAACAGATTGGCGAGTCGCGCCTGCAATTGCAGGAAGCCCTCGACAGCATGGCGATCGACACCGAACAGCGCGAATTGCTGCTGGCTCAGCGCGACAGCTTGCGCGAACGCCTGGATCGGGTGCGGCAGGAGGCCCGTCAGCATAAAGACCATGCGCACCAATTGGCGGTGCGTCTGGGCTCGCTCAAGGCGCAACACGATTCAACCCGTCAGGCACTGGAACGGCTGGAATTGCAGTCCGAGCGCCTGACTGAAAAGCGCGAGCAGCTCAGTCTTAATCTGGAGGAGGGCGAAGCGCCGCTGGAAGAGTTGCGGCTCAAGCTTGAAGAGTTGCTCGACAAGCGCATGAGCGTCGACGAAGAACTCAGAACCGCACAGATCGCCCTGGAAGATGCCGACCGCGAATTGCGTGATGCCGAGAAACGCCGCAGCCAGGCCGAGCAGCAATCGCAGCTGATCCGTGGTCAACTTGAACAGCAGCGCATGGAATGGCAGGCCCTGACCGTGCGCCGCAAAACCTTGCAGGATCAATTGCTCGAAGACGGCTATGACCTGCAGGGGGTGCTCGCCACTCTGGTGGCTGAAGCGAACGAAAAAGACGCTGAAGAAGAGCTCGAGCGCATTGCTGCGCGAATTCAGCGACTGGGCGCGATCAACCTCGCGGCTATCGACGAGTACCAGCAGCAGTCCGAGCGCAAGCGTTATCTGGATGCTCAGGACGCTGACCTGGTGGAAGCGCTCGACACCCTGGAAAACGTCATTCGCAAGATCGACAAGGAAACCCGCAATCGCTTCAAAGATACCTTTGATCAGATTAACGGTGGATTGCAGGCTCTTTTTCCAAAAGTTTTCGGTGGAGGCAGCGCTTATTTGGAACTGACGGGCGAAGATCTACTCGATACAGGGGTGACGATCATGGCGCGTCCGCCCGGGAAGAAGAACAGCACCATCCATTTACTGTCAGGCGGTGAAAAAGCCCTGACGGCATTGGCACTGGTTTTTGCGATCTTCAAGCTGAACCCGGCGCCGTTTTGCATGCTCGACGAAGTTGACGCACCGCTGGATGACGCTAACGTTGGACGCTATGCCCGATTGGTGAAAGAGATGTCACAAACGGTGCAGTTCATCTATATCACCCACAACAAGATCGCCATGGAAATGGCCGACCAATTGATGGGGGTCACGATGCACGAGCCTGGTTGTTCGCGTCTGGTAGCCGTGGATGTCGAGGAGGCGATGGCGATGGTGGACGCCTGAGTCATGGCGCGTAGGCCAGATATTTGCGGGAATCAGGGATTTTTACCCGCAGAGAATGCTGGCTAATCGACATAATGGCTGAAGCCATTGTGACTGACGGTGTAAAGTTATCTTTGGTCGTGCTAGTTTAATGTCAATTTTTCGTATGCGTGGGCAAAACGCCATTCAGAACATAGAGTTGGCGCCACGTTTTAAAGCGGTTTACAGCTTGTAAACCCCTTATTTTTCAGCATTTTTTATAGAGGCACGGGATTACATGGAAATCGGTCTGCGCGAGTGGCTGATCGTCATCGGCATTATTGTCATTGCCGGTATTCTTTTTGATGGCTGGCGGCGCATGCGCGGCGGCAAGGGCAAGCTGAAGTTTCGCCTGGACCGAAGCCTGTCCAACCTGCCGGACGAGGACAGTGGTGCCGAACTGCTGGGCCCGCCACGCGTGCTGGATACCCATAAAGAACCGCAACTCGACGAGCATGACTTGCCGTCGGTGAGCATGCCTGCCCGTGAGCCGCGTGAGTCGGGCTCCAAGCGCAGCAAGCGGGGTGGCGAGCCATCCCAGGGCGACCTGAATTTGAATCTGGACCTGGATGGCGGCCCTAGCTTCAGCAGCCGTGATGATTTCCCGGACGAAACCAAATCGTTGAGCGCTGCAGTCAATAAAGAACAGCCGCAGGCAGAAGAAGTCCTGGTCATCAGCGTGATCTGCCGTGACCCGGGCGGATTCAAAGGCCCGGCCCTGTTGCAGAACATCCTGGAAAGCGGTCTGCGCTTTGGCGAGATGGATATCTTCCATCGTCACGAAAGCATGGCCGGCAACGGCGAAGTGCTGTTCTCCATGGCCAACGCGGTCAAGCCTGGCGTGTTCGATCTGGACGATATCGATCTGTTCAGCACCCCGGCTGTCAGCTTCTTCCTCGGCTTGCCAGGCCCGCGCCACCCGAAACAGGCCTTCGACGTGATGGTCGCCGCTGCCCGCAAACTGTCTCAGGAGCTCAATGGCGAACTGAAGGACGATCAGCGCAGCGTACTGACCGCTCAGACCATCGAGCACTACCGTCAACGTATCGTCGAGTTCGAGCGTCGCGCCCTGACCCAGAAGCGCTGAATCGAATGGTCAAGCTCTCTATGACTAGAGAGCTTCTTGTGGCGAGGGAGCAAGCTCCCTCGCCACAGAATCTGCGTCTTTACGCTATATCGTATTTTGAAGATTGAGCAGCCTCGGCTGCTCTTTTGCTTTATGAGAGAGCACCCATGACCGCCGTTGAAAAACGCATTCTAGAGCTGCGCGCTGAGCTGGATCAGCACAACTACCGTTACTACGTCCTCGACGAGCCGAGCATTCCGGACGCCGAATACGATCGGCTATTCCATGAGCTCAAGGCGTTGGAAACGGCAAATCCCGAGCTGGTCACTGTCGACTCGCCGACCCAGCGGGTTGGCGGTGCGGCGCTTGCAGCGTTCACTCAAGTGCGGCACGAAGTGCCGATGCTCAGTCTCGGTAACGCCTTCGAAGAAAACGACATGCGCGAGTTCGATCGCCGGGTCACCGAAGGTCTGGATTTGCCGGCCGGCGATTTGTTTGGCGCTGGCGCCGAGGTGGAGTACAGCTGCGAACCGAAGCTCGATGGCCTGGCAGTCAGCTTGCTGTATCAGGACGGCATGCTGGTGCGCGGCGCTACTCGCGGCGACGGCACCACCGGTGAAGACATCAGCGTCAACGTGCGCACGGTGCGCAACATTCCGCTCAAGCTGCAGGGCAGCGGCTGGCCGTCGACCCTGGAAGTGCGCGGCGAAGTGTATATGTCCAAGGCTGGTTTCGATCGCCTGAACGCCGCGCAACTGGAAGCCGGCGGCAAAACCTTCGCCAACCCACGCAACGCCGCAGCGGGCAGCTTGCGTCAGCTGGATTCGAAGATTACCGCCAGTCGCCCACTGGAGTTTTGCTGCTACGGTCTCGGCCAGGTCTCGGCCGAGATCGCCGACACGCACATTGGCAATCTGCAACAACTCAAACTATGGGGCTTGCCGGTCAGTCACGAGTTGAAACTGGCCAAGGGTATTGGTGAATGCCTGGATTACTACCGCGATATCGGCGAGCGCCGTAATGCGCTGCCTTATGAAATCGATGGTGTGGTGTTCAAGGTCAACAGCCTCGCCTCGCAGCGTGAGCTGGGCTTTCGTGCTCGCGAGCCGCGCTGGGCAATTGCCCACAAGTTTCCGGCGATGGAAGAGCTCACCGAGTTGCTCGACGTGGAGTTCCAGGTCGGCCGAACCGGTGCGGTCACTCCGGTTGCACGCTTGAAGCCAGTGAAAGTGGCGGGTGTGACCGTGTCCAACGCGACATTGCACAACATGGACGAAGTCGCGCGTCTGGGCTTGATGATCGGCGATACGGTGATCATTCGCCGCGCCGGTGACGTGATCCCGCAAGTGGTGCAAGTGGTTACCGAGCGTCGCCCGGAAAATGCCCGTCCCGTGCAGATTCCCAAGTGCTGCCCGGTCTGTGGTTCGCATGTCGAGCGCACGCAGTTGGTCAAGCGCAGCAAGGGTCGCGAAACGCTCAGCGAAGGGGCGGTATATCGTTGTGTCGGGCGTCTGGCCTGTGGGGCCCAGCTCAAACAGGCGATCATCCATTTCGTTTCGCGCCGGGCCATGGACATCGAGGGGCTGGGCGAGAAGAGCGTCGAGCAGTTGGTGGATGAAGGTCTGGTCAGTTCGCCGGCGGATTTGTACGCCTTGAGCTTCGAACAGATCGTCGACCTGGAAGGTTTCGCCGAGCTGTCGAGCAAGAACCTGCTCAGCGCGATTGCCGACAGTAAGAAACCGGGGTTGGCGCGCTTCATCTACGCCCTCGGAATTCCGGATGTCGGCGAAGAGACGGCCAAGGTCCTGGCGCGCTCGCTGGCATCGCTTGCGCGGATTCAGCAGGCATTGCCGCAAGTGCTGACGTACTTGCCGGATGTCGGGCTGGAAGTCGCCTACGAGATTCACAGCTTCTTCGAAGACGCGCACAACCGGAAGGTGATCGAAGAACTGCTCAAGCATGGCCTGGAGATTCAGGATCAGGGCGAATTGGGCGCCGAGTTTGCCGCCAGTACCACGCTGGGCGGGATGATCGACAAGCTGAACATTCCCTCGGTCGGACCAGGCGGGGCGCAGAAGTTGGCTGACAAGTTCGGTTCGCTGGAAGCGATCATCAGCGCCGACTGGCTGGACATGCGCCAGGCGCTGCCGGAGAAGCAGGCCAACGCCGTTCGGGAATTCTTCGCCATCGAGCAGAACCGTCGGTTGGCGCTGGATGCCGAACAGCAGTTGCGCGACTTTGGCATGCACTGGCAAAGCGAGAAAAAAGTCGTCGAAGGCTTGCCGCTGGCAGGCCAGACTTGGGTGCTCACCGGCTCTCTGGAGCTGATGAGTCGTGACGTCGCCAAGGACAAGCTCGAAAGCCTCGGCGCCAAGGTGGCGGGCTCGGTGTCGGCCAAGACTTACTGTGTAGTGGCGGGGCCTGGCGCCGGCTCCAAATTGGTCAAGGCCAATGAGCTGGGGTTGAGGGTGCTGGACGAAGAAGCGTTCGTGACGTTTTTGGCCGGGCACGGCATTACTGCCTGAAGTCGGCAAGGTCGCAGCCTTCGGCAGTTCCTGCGGGGCAATGTATGCATGTAGGAGCTGCCGCAGGCCGCGACCTTTTCAAGACCAACGCATGTCCTTGAACCGGTTCATATTTTTTAATCTGCGCGAACGGTTGTAACTTCGTCTCAGATAGGTACAATGGCGCGGCTCGCCGTCAGGTGAGCGTCGTTATGGTGACCCCATCGGTCCCCCCGCAACGATTACCCGTGAACCTGGTCAGATCCGGAAGGAAGCAGCCACAGCGGGAACATTGTGTGCCGGGGTGTGGCTGGTGGGGTCGCCACCTTAACGCCAAGCCTTCATTCGCAAGGCTTGTGATCCTCAAAAAAATCCAGAATTTTTATCTCATTGATCTTTCCTGGTCGATGCCTTGCTTCGTCCAAAATAACCTCGCCGTCATTCCGAAAGCGCAAACACCCGCAACCGATGCCCATCCGGATCGAGCGCCACGAAGGTGTAGCCGAAATCCAGTTCAATTGGCTCTTGGGCGATGCGCAGCCCTTGTGCGGTCCATGCGGTGTACAGCGTGTCGACCGTCTCTTTGTCGGCCACCGAGAATCCCAGTTCGCCGCCACCGCCCGCCGCTTCGGCTGCAGGTTCCACGGTGTGCCTGGACCACAACCCAAGTTTTACACCCGAATCAAGAATGAACAGCGCAAAGGTCGGTTGCAGTTCAACCGGTGGTTTGTCGAGCAGGCGGCTATAGAAGTTGGCGCTGGTGGCGGGGCTGTCGACGTACAGCAGCAGGTAATGTTGGGCGTTCATGGCGACTCCGATGTCGTTGGCGTTGATGGCTCAAGCCTAAACGGTCGGTCTGTCAGTTTCTGTCAGTAGTCGATAGCAAAAGAGCAGGCAGGTGTATCAATCCAATACACCTGTCTGCTCTTTTTTGTTTCTGGCTCTAGGCTCTGTACGAAAACTGCCTGCGCGTCGACCAAGCTGCGTTAAAAACAGGCTCGGAATGCTTATTTAGAGGCCTAAACTCCGCTTCCTCGCCTGTTTTTGCCTTGCCTGGTCGCCGCTCGGCGAATTTTCGTACAGACCCTACGGCTTGGACAAGGCCTGGTCTACCGCCGCGATCAGCTTTCCCAGATCCTTCGGGGTGGCTTTGTGTATGACACCGAACAAATACGCTCGCTGTTCGTCTTCGTCGCCAAGATCGGCAAAAAACGCTTTGAGCTTCACTCCCAGCACATCGGCAAGCATGAACAGGGCTTCCACGCTGGGGGTATAGGTGCCGGTTTCGAAGCGGCTGATGGTTTTGGGGTCAAAACCGGTTTTTTCACCGAGTTCAGCCTGAGTAAGCCCCGCCACCTTGCGATAGCGTCTTATGGCTGGACCCAAACTTGAAATTTGCATCGCTCAATTCCCATTTAGAATCAAGAACTTAACGATAGATTTTTGCATTAGACAACTGCATGATCCATCACCTTGCTTTGCAAAATGTGATGTATTTCGTAGAATCCCCGTTTCGTACAGGCATTTGGTGACCTGGCTTCATAAGTCCAGGCAATGTGAGACGGCCAGCATTGCGTTACCTCGCAGGGTGTGCAGAGACGCCGCCGACGACGCGAAATGCCGTTTCAATATTACCAGAGTCGGTGTTTTTGGCGTGCCTGTACGAGGCCTCTGAGCCTAGTTGATCTTCGTTTGTTCGGGGGCCATCAAATGCTGTTCATGGAGTTTTAACGTGCATCTGAATTTGCCGGCCCGCTCTTTTACAAGGATGTTGCCCTGGCAGCATCACGCGCTGCGACCCTCTGCGCAGTGCCGCATCCTTCAAAACATCTCTTCCGGGCGTTGTGCGCTGGTCGAGCGGTACAACCGCTAGCCACAGTGAGCCGGACTCATGGATGAGAAGTACCGCAGGGCCGTAGATGCAGCCGCCATTTTTTCCGAGACAGACCTGGCGGGGCGCATTACTTACGTCAACGATTTGTTTTGCGCAGTGTCTGGCTACAGTCGCGAGGAGTTGTTGGGGGCCAATCACCGCATCCTCAATTCAGGTCTGCATCCTGACGACTTCTTCACAACGATGTGGCGCACGGTTGCCCTGGGCAAAGTCTGGAAGGGCGAAATCTGCAACCGGTCCAAAGACGGTAGCCTGAATTGGGTCGACAGCACCATGGTGCCGGTGCTGGATGAGTCGACCGGACGGGTTCATCGGTATCTGTCGATTTGCTTCGATATCAGTGAAAAGCGGCAGTTGCTGCACTCACTGCAATGGCGGGTCGGCCATGATGTCCTGACCGGCCTGCCCAATCGGGCGTATCTCTCCGACTTGCTCGAGCAGGCCCTGGATTATTCCCGCGTCGAGAAGGTGCCGTTAGCGGTGTGCATGCTCGACCTTGACGGCTTCAAGGCGGTCAATGACGGCTATGGTCACGCCAGCGGCGACTTGTTGCTGGTCGAGGTGGCCAAGCGTCTGCGCACCATCGTTCGCGGCGAGGATGTGGTGGCGCGGCTGGCTGGGGACGAGTTCGTGCTGATCTTGCGGTTTGTACGCGATATGCCGGAATTGCGCGCGGCGCTGCATCGCGTGCTCGAGGCGATCTCTGCGCCGTACTCGATTCTGGGCAAGGACATCAATGTGTTTGCCAGCATCGGTGTCACGTTGTTCCCGGTCGATAGCGAAGATGCGGAAACCCTGCTGCGCCATGCCGATCAGGCAATGTACGTGGCCAAGCAGAGCGGGCGTAACCGTTTCCACCTGTTTGATGTGGTGCGCGACCAAGAGGTCAAGGCCACTCACCAGACGGTTGCGCGGGTGCGTCAGGCTTTGCTCAACGATGAGCTGCGCCTGCATTTTCAGCCCAAGGTCAATATGCGCTGCGGTGCGGTGGTTGGTTTCGAAGCGTTGCTGCGCTGGGAGCACCCGCAGGATGGCCTGGTGCCGCCCAGGGAGTTTCTGCCGTTTGTCGAGGAGACGGACCTGATCGTCGATATTGGCGAGTGGGTGATGGAGCAGGTTCTGGCGCAGTTGTCGCGATGGCAAAAGAACGGTCAACGCTGGCCGGTCAGCGTCAACATCGCTGCCCGGCATTTTCAGCGGGCGGACTTTTTTGATCGGCTCAAGACCGTGCTTGCACGGCACGCCTGGGTCGCGCCCCAGTTGCTTGACCTGGAGATTGTCGAGTCGGTGGCGATCGAGAATATTCAGCACGTCAGCACCTGCCTGCAGGCCTGCCAGGCGCTGGGCGTGAGGTTTTCCCTGGGAGATTTTGGCACGGGTTATTCGTCGCTGAGTTACCTCAAGCGCCTGCACACGCAAACCATCAAGATCGATAAGTCATTTGTGCGCGACATACTGCATGATCGCGATGATCTGGCGTTGACCACCGCAGTCATTGGTCTTGCCCGGGCGTTTGGGCGAGAGGTGATCGCCGAGGGCCTGGAAAGCATCGAGCATGGCGAGTTGCTGTTGCGCCTGGGCTGTGAGGTAGCGCAGGGCTATTTCATTGCGCGGCCGATGCCGGCCAGCGAGGTGCCGGGCTGGGTCGAGGCCTTCGTCGCACCAACCCGGTGGCAGACACTGGACCAGGCGGTCTGAGGCTTACTGGTCGGCCAGGGTCGGTTCGTTGGTTCCGGTGTAGAGCCTGATGATGTCGTCGACTTCCCCGGACATTTTCATCTTGAGCAGCGTTTGCAGAATCAACTGGACCGGCAGTCTTGGGTCGTTACGCACGTAGCAGCCGACGTTTTGCTCCTGCAACACCGCGACTGCCCGCAATGGCCGGTCGGGCAACAGTTGCAGGTTGACCCAGTCCAGGGCCCATTGATTGCTGACGGCGTAGTGATTACGGCCGGCCGCCAGTTTTTTCAGCACGAGTTCCTGGTTGCGTGCGTCGTCGCGCTTGAGTTGGCCGTTATCGAAGAGTGGTTGCAGGGTCGGGTAGCTGTAACCGAGTACGGTGCCGATCGGCTGCACAGGAAGGCTGGCAGGGATGACCGAGGCAGGAGAGCCTTGCGTGCTGACCAGCACGTCGCGTTGAAACCACAACGGAACGCTCCAGAGATAGTCTGCGGACTGATTTGGTAGCCAGGACTGCGCCGCGTAGCAGCGGATGTCGATTTCCCCGTGCTCCATGGCGCTCTGCACACGTGCGCGGGCCAGCACGTGAAACTCGGCCGGCAGTCCCAGTTGTGTGGCCAGGCTGAGCATCACGTCGTACAGAATGCCTTGGGTCGGTCGGCCATGATCGATTTGCACCATGGGCATCGCCCAGCTGTCGGTGATCGCAAAGCGCAAGGGTGCAGGCGCGCTGGTAGCGCTGACGCTGATCAACAACAAAGCCCCCAAGGCTGAACGCATAAATTCTCCAGCAAAAAGACCGGCAGGAGCCGATTAAAACGGATCCAAATACCAGCTTAGCCAGATTAGCCGAGCACACCGGATGCAATTTTGGCCTTGCTCCGCTAGCATTACCCGCTTCCGCTTCCCAGATGCGACGGTTTTCGATGAGTTATCAGGTTCTTGCACGTAAATGGCGTCCGCGCTCGTTCCGCGAAATGGTCGGCCAGACCCATGTGCTCAAGGCTCTGATCAATGCCTTGGACAGCCAGCGGCTGCACCACGCCTATCTTTTTACCGGCACCCGCGGTGTGGGCAAGACCACCATCGCGCGGATCATTGCCAAATGTCTGAACTGTGAGACAGGTATCACTTCGACGCCGTGTGGCGAGTGCTCGGTGTGCCGCGAAATCGATGAAGGGCGCTTTGTCGACCTGATCGAGATCGACGCCGCGAGCCGGACCAAGGTCGAGGACACCCGTGAGCTGCTCGATAACGTGCAGTACGCGCCGAGCCGTGGGCGCTTCAAGGTCTACCTGATCGACGAAGTGCACATGCTCTCCAGCCATTCCTTCAATGCGCTGTTGAAAACCCTCGAAGAGCCGCCGCCCTACGTCAAGTTCATCCTGGCGACCACCGATCCGCAGAAACTTCCTGCAACGATTCTGTCGCGGTGCCTGCAATTCTCGCTGAAAAACATGACGCCGGAGCGCGTGGTCGAGCATTTGACCCATGTGCTGAGCGTCGAGAATGTGCCGTTCGAAGACGATGCGCTGTGGCTGTTGGGCCGGGCTGCCGACGGTTCGATGCGCGATGCGATGAGCCTCACCGACCAGGCCATCGCCTTCGGTGAAGGCAAGGTCATGGCGGCCGACGTGCGGGCGATGCTCGGCACGCTCGATCATGGTCAGGTCTACGATGTCCTGCACGCGCTGCTCGATGGCGACGCCAAGGCGTTGCTCGAAGCGGTGCGGCATCTGGCCGAGCAGGGTCCGGACTGGAATGGCGTGCTGTCGGAAATTCTTAACGTGCTGCACCGTGTCGCGATTGCCCAGGCCTTGCCTGAAGGCGTCGATAACGGTCATGGCGACCGCGACCGGGTGTTGGCGCTGGCTCAGGCCTTGCCAGCCGAAGACGTGCAGTTCTATTACCAGATGGGCTTGATTGGTCGCCGCGATTTGCCGCTGGCGCCGGACCCGCGCGGCGGATTCGAAATGGTCTTGCTGCGAATGCTCGCGTTCCGCCCGGCAGACACTGCAGACGCGCCGAGGCAGCCGCTAAAGCCAGTGGGGATCAGCCAGGCCACAGTTGATTCCGCAAACTCAGTGGCTGGCGCACCGCGTGTTGCGCCGGTAATCGCGCCCGCACCCGTTACCGCTGCGCCTGCCGCGGCGCCGGTTCAACCGGTTGCCGAGGTGGTTGCACCAGCGCCGGCACCTGAGCCTGTTGCTCCGGTGGTCGTGCCTGCGCCGGTGGTCGAAGCGGTGGCTGAACCCGTGGCCATTGTCGAAGAAGTCGTCGACTTGCCCTGGAACGATCCGGTAGAGCCTGAGATCGTCCAGCAACCGGCTGTCGAGCCGGTGCTGGAGACGACTGCCGAGCAGCCTGACCTGACGCCAATGCCGACACCGACGCCGGACAGCGTTGTACCCGATGCGCCGGAATGGGCGGCAGCGCCGATTCCCGAGCCGTCGGTGGCTGACATCGACGCCGCCACGCCGGGAATGGACCAGGATGACGAGCCGCCGCTGGACGAGGACTACATCGAGCCGGACATGGATTCGGCCTATAGTTACCTCGATGAGCTGGCCAGTGAGCACGCCGCAGAACCTGCGCCGGCCCCCGAACCTGAACCGGCTGCGATGCCGGCCACAGGGTTGGCATTGCAATGGCTGGAGCTGTTCCCGAAATTGCCGATTTCCGGCATGACCGGCAGCATCGCCGCCAACTGCACGCTGATTGCCGTCGATGGTGACCACTGGTTGCTGCACCTGGACCCGGCCCACAGCGCGCTGTTCAACGCAACACAACAACGCCGGCTGAACGATGCGCTGAACCAATATCACCAGCGCACCCTGACGGTGAGCATCGAGCTGATCAAGCCTGAGCAGGAAACCCCGGCCCAGGCGGCTTCGCGTCGACGTGCCGACCGCCAGCGCGAGGCTGAGGATTCGATCCACGGCGATCCGTTCATCCAGCAAATGATGCAACAGTTCGGCGCGGTGATCCGTAACGATACTATTGAACCTGTCGAGGCTCTGGTCAGCCAGGGCTAATAACTGAAGGTGTTCGGCCCACTGGGCCGGGCGCTGTTTTGATCCAAGTACTTTTGAGGTGATTCCCATGATGAAAGGTGGCATGGCCGGCCTGATGAAGCAGGCGCAGCAGATGCAGGAAAAAATGGCCAAGATGCAGGAAGAGCTGGCCAACGCCGAAGTCACCGGTAAAGCCGGTGGCGATATGGTCACCGTGGTGATGACCGGTCGTCACGACGTCAAGCGCGTGACCATCGATCCAAGCCTGGTCGAAGGCCTGAGCGAGGACGACAAGGAGATGCTGGAGGCCGTGTTCGCCGCCGCCGTCAACGACGCCGTCCGCAAGATCGAAGCCAACAGCCAGGACAAAATGTCCGGCATGACCGCAGGCATGCAACTGCCGCCGGGCATGAAACTGCCATTCTGATTCGCTGACGCGTCGGATGGTCTACAAAAATGCCAGGCATCGCGCCTGGCATTTTTGTTTCTGTGACACAAAGTTCGTTTTTGTGGCGAGGGGGCTTGTCGGAACGCTGCACCGCCCCGTTCGGCTGCGAAGCAGCCGTAATTCAGGCAATCGTGTTCTTTCAGGAGCGTAGCATTGTCTGGATTGCGACCGCTTCGCGCTCGAACGGGGGCAAGCCCCCTCGCCACAGTGAAAGCAAAATCATTGCTGCAGATGAGCATTTGACGCTGGCCAGAGGCGCGGGTATAAACCGCGTCTTGTTGATATGTCGGACGTTTCCCCCATGAGCTTCAGCCCTTTGATTCGCCAACTGATCGACGCCTTGCGCACCTTGCCCGGTGTCGGTCAGAAAACCGCCCAGCGCATGGCGTTGCAACTGCTCGAGCGTGATCGCAGCGGCGGCTCGCGGCTGGCGCTGGCCCTGAGTCAGGCCATGGAAGGGGTCGGTCATTGCCGACTGTGCCGCACACTGACCGAAGACGATCTGTGCCCGCAATGCGCGGACCCTCGCCGCGACGACACCTTACTGTGCGTGGTCGAAGGGCCGATGGATGTCTACGCCGTGGAGCAGACCGGGTTTCGCGGTCGCTACTTCGTGCTCAAGGGGCATTTGTCGCCACTCGACGGTCTGGGGCCGGAAGCCATCGGCATTCCGCAATTGCTGGCGCGGATCGAAGAGGCGGGTACGTTCACTGAAGTCATCCTGGCCACCAACCCGACGGTTGAAGGTGAAGCGACAGCGCACTACATCGCCCAGTTGCTCAGCAATAAAGGCCTGATTGCTTCGCGCATCGCCCATGGTGTGCCGTTGGGTGGCGAGCTTGAACTGGTGGATGGCGGGACATTGGCCCATTCGTTTGCCGGGCGTAAGCCAATCGTGTTGTAACTGTGGTGTCTGGGTTGACGCCATCGCGGGCAAGCCTTGCTCCTACAGGATTTACGTCGTACCACGAACACGTGAACGACACGAACCTGTAGGAGCAAGGCTTGCCCGCGATGCAGGCGCCTCGGGTCAAAGGATTTACTCAACAACTATTGAAAACCAAGCAAGCGCTCGGTAAGTTCGCTGAACCTTCAGTGGAGCTCGCCGATGCCTGCCTTTCAGGAATACTTCGACCCTGGCCATCAGTTGGTCCGCGACAGCGTACGACGTTTCGTTGAACGCGAGATTCTTCCGGACATCGATCAGTGGGAGGAGGCCGAGGGCTTTCCTCGTGAGCTTTACCTCAAGGCCGGTGCAGCGGGCATTCTCGGGATTGGCTATCCCGAAGCGCTGGGTGGCAGCCACGAAGGTGATCTGTTCGCCAAGATCGCCGCCACTGAAGAACTGATGCGCTGTGGTTCTGGCGGGCTGGTGGCGGGGCTGGGCTCGCTGGACATCGGCCTGCCGCCAATCCTCAAATGGGCCAGGCCCGAGGTGCGCGAGCGAGTGGTGCCGCAAGTCCTTTGCGGCAAAAAAATCAGCGCGCTGGCGGTTACCGAGCCCAGCGGCGGCTCCGATGTGGCCAACCTGCAAACCCGCGCCGTGCGTGACGGGGATTATTACCGGGTCAGTGGCAGCAAAACCTTTATCACCAGCGGTGTTCGCGCGGATTTTTATACCATCGCGGTGCGCACCGGTGAGCCGGGATTTGGCGGCATCAGCCTGCTGCTGATCGAGAAGGGCATGCCAGGATTCACTGTCGGTCGTCAGCTGAAAAAAATGGGCTGGTGGGCGTCGGATACCGCCGAGCTGTTTTTCGATGATTGCCGTGTGCCGGTGGGCAACCTGATCGGCGTCGAGAACATGGGCTTTGCCTGCATCATGGGCAACTTTCAAAACGAGCGCCTGGCGTTGGCATTGATGGCCAACATGACTGCGCAACTGGCGCTGGAAGAAAGCCTGAAATGGGCCCGGCAGCGCGAAGCGTTCGGCAAGCCGATTGGCAGGTTTCAGGTGCTCAAGCATCGCTTGGCGGAGATGGCCACGGCGCTGGAAGTCTCCCGGGAGTTCACCTATCGCCAGGCCGCGAAAATGGCGGCGGGGCAGAGCGTGATCAAGGAAATATCCATGGCCAAGAATGTGGCCACCGACACGGCTGATCGCATCACCAGCGACGCGGTGCAGATCCTCGGTGGGTTGGGCTACATGCGTGAAAGTCTGGTGGAGCGGCTGTACCGCGACAGCCGGATCCTGTCCATTGGCGGCGGTACGCGTGAAGTGATGAACGAGATCATCAGTAAGCAGATGGGGCTTTGATCTGGTCTGAGCGGCTCGGTGTGGCGGCGCCCCCATCGCGGGCAAGCCTTGTTCCTACAGGAGACGGTGCTTTTCGTAGGAGCAAGGCTTGCCCGCGAGGGCGTTGGTGACGACGCCGACTTACCTTTCGTTCAGCGAAAACTGTGTCAGGCAGAACGTCGGGATGCCCATGTCTTCCAGGCGCTGGGAGCCGCCCAGTTCCGGCAGGTCGATAATTGCCGCGGCTTCGAAAACCCGCGCGCCCATGCGCCGAATCAGGTTGGCCGCAGCGATCAGCGTACCGCCAGTGGCGATCAGGTCATCGAAGATCAGCACCGAGTCGCCTTCGCAGAGGCTGTCGGCGTGAACTTCAAGAAAAGCTTCGCCGTACTCGGTCTGATACCCCTCGGACAGTACGTCAGCCGGCAGTTTGCCTTGCTTGCGAAACAGCACCAGTGGCTTGTTCAACTGATAGGCGAGGATCGAGCCGATCAGGAAGCCGCGCGCATCCATGGCGCCGATGTGCGTGAAGTCAGCCTCGACATAGCGGTGCGCAAAGCTGTCCATCACCAGACGCAGGGCCTTCGGGGACTGGAACAGCGGGGTGATGTCGCGAAAGATCACGCCCGGCTTTGGAAAATCGATCACGGGGCGGATCAGGGATTTGATGTCGAAGGAGTCGATGACCATCGTCGAGGTGTCCTGGCAGGCTACAAACGGCGAAGTATAACTGCGGCCGGGCGGGTTCGCTCAGCCGCAATCGCAACGTCAGCCTTCGACCGAGCCACCGGCCAGTGCACACAGCTGGATCGGGTCGAGGATGTGCACTTCCTTGCCTTCGGCGGCAATCAGCTCGTTCTGCTGGAAGCGCGTGAACACCCGGGACACGGTTTCCACGGCGAGGCCCAGGTAGTTACCGATTTCGTTGCGCGACATGCTCAGGCGGAACTGGTTGGCAGAGAATCCGCGTGCGCGGAAGCGTGCCGACAGGTTGACCAGGAACGTGGCGATACGCTCGTCAGCGGTCTTTTTCGAGAGCAGAAGCATCATTTGCTGGTCGTCACGAATCTCGCGGCTCATCACGCGCATCAATTGGCGGCGCAACTGTGGCAGTTGCAGGGCCAGTTCATCGAGACGTTCGAAGGGGATTTCGCATACCGAGGTGGTTTCCAGTGCCTGGGCCGAAACCGGGTGGCTCTCGGTGTCCATGCCCGACAAGCCGACCAGTTCACTCGGCAGGTGGAAGCCGGTGATCTGTTCTTCGCCGCCATCGCTCAGGCTGAAGGTTTTCAACGCGCCAGAGCGTACTGCAAAAACGGAATCGAACTGATCGCTCTGACGGAACAGAAACTCGCCTTTTTTCAGCGGGCGACCACGTTTGACGATATCGTCCAGCGCATCCATGTCTTCCAGATTCAGAGAAAGTGGCAGGCAGAGGGGTGCCAGGCTGCAATCCTTGCAATGTGCCTGGCTGTGAGCGCGCAGTTTAACTGGCTCGGACATTTCTTAGATCCTTGTGGGAAAACACACATAAGACGTAAGGGTAACCCACGCAATGACATCGAAGCCAGCCTATGGTGTCTTAAATTACCCGAGAGAAACGTTGGCGATTCTGTTGTTCCAGATAGGCATCGAAGACCATGCACACCGAACGGACCAGTAACCTTCCGGCCGGCAGGACCACGATTTTTTCGCTGTCGAGTTCGATCAGGCCATCCTCGGCCATGGCCTGCAACTGCGGCCAGAGCTCGCTGAAGTAGCCGCGAAAATCAATGTTGAAAGCCTGCTCGATCTGGGCGAATGCCAGACTGAATGTGCAGATCAATTGCTGAATCACTGCCCGCCGCAGACGGTCGTCCTGGTTGCACAGCAAACCACGACTGGTGCCCGGTTGCGCGCTGGCCAGAGTGTTTTGGTACTGATTCAGGTCGCTGCTGTTCTGGCAGTACAAATCGCCGATCTGGCTGATGGCCGACACGCCAAGACCGATCAGGTCGCAATGACCGTGGGTGGTGTAACCCTGGAAGTTGCGTTGTAGCGTCGACTCTTCCTGAGCGATGGCCAGTTCATCATCCGGCAGGGCGAAATGGTCCATGCCGATGTAGCGATAACCGGCGGCGGTCAGTTGCTCGATGGTGCGCTGAAGCATGTTCAGTTTTTCGGCGGCTGCCGGCAGGTCGCTGCTGTTGATTCGCCGCTGTGGCATGAAACGTTCGGGCAGGTGCGCGTAGTTGAACACCGAGAGCCGATCCGGTTGCAGGTTGATGACTTCGTCCACGGTGCGGGCGAAGCTCTCGGCGGTTTGCTTGGGCAGGCCGTAGATCAGGTCGATGTTGATCGAGCGAAACTGCAGGGTCCGCGCCGCCTCGATCACTGCACGGGTTTCCTCCAGGCTTTGCAGGCGGTTGACCGCACGCTGTACGGCCGGGTCAAGGTCTTGCAGGCCGATGCTGACCCGGTTGAAACCCAACTCGCGCAGCAGGCCCATGGTTGACCAGTCGGCTTCCCGTGGGTCGATCTCGATGCCGTAATCGCCAGAGTCATCGTCCAGCAGGTTGAAATGCTTGCGCAGTTGCGCCATCAACTGGCGCAGTTCGTCGTGGCTGAGAAAGGTCGGGGTGCCGCCGCCGAAATGCAGTTGCTCGACTTTCTGGTTCGGGTCCAGGTGACAGGCGATCAGCTGGATTTCCTGTTCCAGGCGCTGCAGGTAGGGCAGGGCGCGGCCACGGTCCTTGGTGATGACTTTGTTACAGGCGCAGTAGTAGCAGATGTTTGCGCAGAACGGCACGTGCACATATAGCGACAGTGGGCGCAGGGCCTTGCGGCTTTCGCGCAGGGCATGGAACAGATCGAAAGTACCGACCTGGCTGTTGAATTGCACCGCGGTCGGATACGAGGTGTAGCGTGGTCCCGCCAGGTCGTAACGGCGGATCAGATCTGTGTCCCAACGAATGGCGTCGAGCATGCGGGCATTCCCCCGGATAGGCTGGCAGTGGTGGCGAGTCTAGGGGGTGCGACGTTGGGGCATCTTGATTTGCATCAAGGGTAACCGGAAGTGGTGCGGCCCTTTGTAGCAGCTGCCGCAGGCGGCGTTCGAGGACGTAGTCCTCGCAAATGCGATGGATGCGGTTTCACTGAGACAGCGAGGTGGAGGTTTTACTTGTGGCGAGGGGGCTTGCCCCCGTTCGGCTGCGCAGCAGTCGTAAGATCATAGGCAGGATACGATTGCAGATTTTGGGGCCGCTTCGCAGCCCAGCGGGGGCAAGCCCCCTCGCCACAGTTTTAGTGCCCCATGAGCCAATGCTGATGCGGTCCCGGCAAGGTCCAGATACCAAACAGGATCACCAACAAACCACCGGTCATGCGCACGCTACGTTTGCGCAGTAACGCCGTGACCCGTTCGGCCGCAAGGCCAGTGGCCAACAAAACCGGCCAGGTGCCAAGGCCAAACGCGAGCATCAACAACGCGCTGTCGATGGCATTGCCCTGGCTGGCAGACCACAACAGCGTGCTGTAGACCAAACCGCACGGCAGCCAGCCCCAGAGTGCGCCGAGCAGCAACGCACGCGGCAGGCTCGACACCGGCAACAAACGGTTGGCAACGGGTTGTATGTAGCGCCACAGGCCACGTCCCAGGCTTTCGATGCGGGTCAGGCCGCTCCACCAGCCGGCCAGGTACAGGCCCATGGCGATCAGCAGCAAGCCGGCGAGGATCCGCATGAACATCGCCGCCGGGCTGTTGGCCACCGCCCATCCCGCCAGGCCGATCAGCAGGCCGGCAGTGGCGTAACTGAGAATCCGCCCGAGGTTGTACGCCAGCAACAGGCGAAAGCGCCGGCTGCGCTGTTCCTTGGGAATCGCCAGGGTCAGCGCGCCCATCAACCCGCCACACATGCCCAGGCAATGCCCGCCGCCGAGCAGGCCAAGGATCACCGCAGAAACCAGCATTGGCGCCAACTCAAGCATGAGGCGGGGCCTTGTCGTTCGGCTTGGCCGGATCGGTCGGCGAGTGACCGCTGGCTTCGTCGACTGCCGCTTGATGGCTCGGGTCCTGGTCGTCGAACAGGATGCTGTGGGCCGGACCGTCGAGGTCGTCGTACTGACCGCTGTCGACCGCCCAGAAGAAAATGTAAATGGCGATGGCGACGATCAGCAGCGCTGCCGGGATCATCACATAAAGAGCTGGCATCTGGACTCCATGCCTGACCGGATCAAACCGGTAGCGGGCGGGTGACTGGCGTGGCGCTGGCGCTTGGCTGGCTCGGTATGCGAGTCAGGCGAAGTGCATTGAGTACCACGGTCAGCGAACTGATCGACATGCCGACTGCGGCCCATACCGGAGTGATCCAGCCGAGGGCGGCGAACGGCAACATGAAGCCATTGTACAGCCCGGCCCACAACAGGTTCTCGATGATTACCCGACGTGTACGCCGGGCCAGGCTGAAGGCTTGCACCAAGGCGTCGAGACGATTGGACAACAGCACCGCGTCGGCGCTGGTTTTCGCCAGGTCGGTGGCCGAGCCCATGGCCACGCTGATGTCGGCGGCGGCCAGTACCGGCACGTCGTTGACCCCGTCGCCGAGCATCAACACCTTGCGGCCCTGCTGGTGCAACTGCTTGAGCACCTGCAGCTTGTCATCCGGGCGCAAGCCGCCGCGGAACTCGTCGATACCCAACTCGGCGGCGACACTGGCAACCATCGGCGAGCTGTCGCCGGACAGCAGCAACGTGCGCCAGCCGCGTGCTTTACATGCCGCGAGCAGCGCCGGTGCGTCGTTGCGCAGGCGGTCGTCGAGCACGAACCAGGCCAGCGCACCATGGCTGTCGCCAAGCAACAGCCATTGACCGGCTTCATCCGGGATTGCCGGCACAGCGCAGCCGCTGAGTTCGCAGACAAATGCCGGTTGACCGATGCGCAGGCGCTGTTCGCCGACCCGGCCCTCAAGGCCCAGTCCTGGAGTGCTGAGGACTTCTTCGGCGGCCAGCGGCGCTCGGCCAAAGGCGCGGGCGATCGGGTGTTCAGAACGGTTCTCCAGGGCGGCAGCGAGGCCCAGGCACTGATCGCTGTCAAGCGCGCCCAGTGCTCGAATGGAACGCAAGGCCAGGCGACCTTCGGTGAGCGTGCCGGTTTTGTCGAAAATCACCGTATCGATTTGATTCAGGCCTTCCAGCACGTGGCCGCGGGTCAGCAGCAGGCCGAGTTTGTGCAAGGTGCCGGTGGCGGCGGTGAGTGCGGTCGGCGTGGCCAGCGATAGCGCACAAGGGCAGGTCGCGACCAGCATCGCCAGCACGATCCAGAAGGCACGGGATGCATCCAGCTCCCACCAGAGCAAACCGATGGCAGCAGCGGCAATCAGTGACAACAGCAAGAACCACTGCGCAGCGCGGTCGGCAATTTCTGCCAGTCGCGGCTTCTCGGCCTGGGCGCGATCGAGCAGGCGGACGATGGCCGAGAGGCGAGTGTCCTGACCCAGCGCGAGCACTTCGACGGTCAGTGCGCCCTCGACATTCAGGGTGCCGGCCGTCACCGCATCGCCGAGCGTCCGGGGTTGCGGCAGGTACTCACCGGTCAGCAGCGACTCATCGATGCTCGACTGGCCATCGAGGATTTTTCCGTCGGCCGGGAGGATGGCACCGGGGTGCACCAATACCTGGTCACCGAGACGCAACTCGCTGAGCAGGATGCGCTCGCTCTGGCCGTCCGCACTCAGGCGCAGGCACGATGCGGGCAGCAGGTTCACCAATTGCGCGGTGGCGGCGGCGGTGCGTTCACGGGCGCGGCGCTCCAGATAGCGGCCCGCCAATAGAAACAGCGCAAACATCCCGACCGCGTCGAAATACAGCTCGCCGACGCCAGTGATCGAGGTCCAGATCCCGGCGAGGTAGGCGCCGCCGATGGCCAGCGACACGGAAACGTCCATGGTCAGGTGGCGGGTGCGCAGGTCGCGCATTGCACCTTTGAAAAACGGCGCGCAGCTGTAGAACACAATCGGCGTGGTCAGGAACAGAGCGACCCAGCGCAGGATGGTGTGCAGCTCGGGGCTGAGGTCGATATTGAATTCCGGCCAGGTGGCCATGGTCGCCATCATTGCCTGGAACCACAGCAAGCCGGCGACGCCCAGTTGGCGCAGGGCCAGGCGATTTTCGCTGGCCAGTTGTTCGCTGGCGCGGTCGGCCTGGTAGGGGTGGGCGGCATAACCGATGTGACGCAGTTCGCTAAGCAGCTGGCTCAACGGTAACTGGCTGTCGGCCCAGCGCACGTGCAGGCGATGGTTGGACAGGTTCAGGCGCGCCTCGGCCACGGCCGGCAGGCTGCGCAGGTGTTTCTCGATCAGCCAGCCGCAGGCCGCGCAGCTGATACCTTCCATCAGCAAGGTGGTTTCAGCGAGCTCGCCGTCGTGGCGAACAAACGGTTGTTGCACGTCGGCGCGGTCATACAGCGCCAGTTCGTCCACCAGTTGCACCGGCAAGGCTTCAGGGTTGGCCGAAGCCTCGCTGCGATGGCTGTAATAGTGCTCCAGCCCGCCCGCGACAATCGCCTCGGCCACGGCCTGGCAACCCGGACAGCAGAGCTCGCGGGTTTCGCCGAGGATGACGGCGGTAAACCGGCTGCCGGAGGGAACGGGCAGGGCGCAGTGGTAGCAGGGGAGCGGAGTGGTCATGTTTGTTGCCATGAGAACTATTGTGGCGAGGGAGCTTGCTCCCGTCGGTCGGTCCGCGTTCGGGCGAAGCAGTCGTCAAACTGCGCCCGCGATAGGCCTGAACGAACCGGTCTGCAGGGTTCGGGGGCGCTTCGCGCCCCAGCGGGAGCAAGCTCCCTCGCCACAGAGCACAGGTGTTACTGCTTCAGATCTTCCGCGCCTTGCAGCGGTTCGTCACCGAGCAGCAAATGCTTGTCGTGGCCAATCTGTTCTTCTTCGAACAGGCGCCACACGTGATCGTCCTGGCTGCCCAGCAGCTCGACGAAGCGCCGGCCTTCGATCTTGTCGGTCAACTGGCCGATATAACGACCCGGTTCGGCCGCGCTGCGGGTCAGGGTGATCTTGCGATCTTTATCCGGCTGGGTCGGCGAGATCAGGTTCAGTTCGAGGGTCGCTGGCGTGCTGTTGCCGGTCAGGCGTACGTCGACTTCACCGGTCACCTCATCCAGATGCACGTTGGCGCGCAACAGCAGGGTCTGGGCCAGCAACTCGCGGTCCAGCGAACGGTTGATGCCTTTGCCCGCCTCGTAGTAATTGTCGTTGACCAGGTTGTCCGGGTTTTTCACGGCAATGGTCACCATGGACAAGGTCAGGGTCACCGAACAGGTCAGAATCCCGATGATGATCCATGGCCAGAGGTGCTTGTACCAAGGGCTGGTGGCAGTTGCTGCGGGCATGATGACTTCTCTCAACGGATTTGTGGGCCGATGAATCGGCTCTTGGCTTCAACGTGGACGCTGTTGTCGTCGGCATCCTTGAGGGTGAATTTCACCTCGTTGGTGCTCGACGGCAGTTGTTCCGGTGCACTCGACAGCTCGACCGGCATGCTGAAGATTTCGCCAGCAGCCACCTTGATCTCGCGCTTGCCTTGCAACTTGAGATCCGGCAGTCCTGAGGCTTCCAGCACGTAAGTGTGGTCGCGCTGGTCCTTGTTCATGACTTTGAGGCTATAGACGTTCTCGATCCGGCCTTCGGCGTTCTCGCGGTACAGCACACGGTCCTTGCTGACATCGAAGCCGACCAGCGAGCGCATGAAGAACGCGGTGATCAGCAAGCTGATCATGGCCAGCAACACCAGCGCGTAGCCGATCAGGCGCGGACGCAGTTTATGGGTTTTTTGCCCGGACAGGTTGTGCTCGGTGGTGTAGCTGATCAGCCCGCGCGGGTAGTCCATTTTGTCCATGATGCTGTCGCAGGCATCGATGCAGGCGGCACAGCCAATGCACTCGATCTGCAAGCCGTCACGGATGTCGATGCCGGTCGGGCACACCTGAACGCACATGGTGCAGTCGATGCAGTCGCCCAGGCCCTGAGCCTTGTAGTCGATGCCTTTTTTGCGCGGACCACGGGCTTCGCCGCGGCGCGGGTCGTAGGAGACGATCAGCGTGTCCTTGTCGAACATCACGCTCTGGAAGCGCGCGTAAGGGCACATGTAGATGCACACCTGTTCGCGCAACCAGCCGGCGTTGCCGTAAGTGGCGAGGGTGAAGAAGCCGACCCAGAAATACGACCAGCCATCAGCCTGGCCGGTGAAGAAGTCGATCGTCAGTTCACGAATCGGTGAAAAGTAGCCGACAAAGGTCATGCCGGTGACAAAACCGATCAACAACCACATCGTGTGTTTGCTGAGTTTGCGCAAGAACTTGTTGGCGCTCATTGGCGCCTTGTCGAGCTTGATGCGCTGGTTGCGGTCGCCTTCGGTGACCTTCTCGCACCACATGAAAATCCAGGTCCAGACACTTTGCGGGCAGGTATAGCCGCACCAGATGCGTCCGGCATACACGGTAATGAAGAACAGGCCGAAGGCGCTGATGATCAACAGGCCGGACAGCAGGATGAAATCCTGCGGCCAGAAGGTCGCACCAAAGATGAAGAATTTGCGCTCTGGCAGGTTCCACCAGACCGCCTGGTGACCGCCCCAATTGAGCCAGACCGTGCCGAAATACAGCAGGAACAACGCGGCGCCGCCCGCCATCCGCAAATTGCGGAACAGGCCGGTGAAGGCGCGGGTGTAGATTTTTTCCCGAGAGGCGTAGAGATCGACGCTGTTATTTGCGTTCTTGGCAGGCGGGGTGACGTCGTGTACCGGAATCTGGTTGCTCATCATTGCATCCCACGGCAGTGGAAAAATGCCTCGGTCAGTACGTGCCGACCGCGGTCAAAAAGGGTGTTGCAGTGGCGTAATGATACGCCTGTCGCTCTAGCTCAAGGGTGCGACCTTTGGTCGCGTTGGTGGAAATTCGTAGATGGTGTAGCAAATGTAACAAATCGTGATGCAGATCAATTGACTTGTTGAGTATAGCTATCCGTCCGCCCAGGGTTACTACCGCGCGCCTGCAAGGGGCGTACCGAGTCCGATTCCCTCATCCTCCTCCTTCCACTGTCTGACATTCATTTGCGCTGGACTATATAGAACATTTTTTAGTGAGTGTTTTGAAGTGTGCGAGTGTCTGTGGATGTTGGAAATATCTGCTGTTGATCTGCAGAGGTCGGTAGTTTGTTAATTATCAAGGGGCGATATATTTTGCAGTTGCCGCTATGGAGTGGCTGTTAACTATCGATGGAAATGGACTTCTATGACTTTATATAAAGAGCGTGTGTGGCTGGTGTGCCTTGCACTGGCGTCGGTTATCCCTGTGGTCTATGGCGCCTCGGCGGCAGAGACGCCGCGCCATATGGTGTTTGTATCGGATTCGCAATACCCCTGGACTGATCTCACGGATGATAATCTTCCGGATCCCAACAAGGAGGCGCGCTCAAAAGAGCTGATAGAGTTGCAGTACTCCGATATTTCAAGTTTCAGGAAGTTGAATGGCGGCGCATCCCGCATGCCGGTGATGATTAACGGTGATATCACAGCCTTTGGTCATGGTGGCGAACGATCATACATGAAGTCGGTTTTCGAGAATAAACTGGAGGGGCTATATGATTTCGGGCTGGGTAATCATGACTATGCCAATAACGTGGACGACTGTTTCCTGAATAGCTGTGCGGCTGGCAGTGTCAACGACCTCAAGGATCGCTACTGGGGAAAAGTCGAATCCATGGATCTGGCGGCAAGAAGTTCGGGCGTGGGGACGATCTTTTATGGCAGCCTCGCTTACTCGAAAAATATCGGTGATGTGCACATGGTTCAATTGAATAATGAACCGACCTATACCGTCAGTTTTACCTCCGGCAATCCACTTGTTCCGACAACGTTTGAAATTACCCCTGCGCTTGACTGGCTGGAGCGGGATTTAAAGAGGGCGAGAGAGGAGGGCAAAATCATTATTCTGAATATGCACAAGGTTTATCAGTGGGACGGCAACGACGAGCAGATTTCGAGATTCAAACAGATCGTCGAGAAATACAAGGTAACGGCGGTCTTTGGTGGGCATGATCACTGGGGCGCGGGGACTTACTTTGATTGGGGCAAGTCACAGTACTTTGGTGATGTACCGGTCTTTCTAAGCGGCTCTGCCTCCCAACAAACTTATCTGATTGCCAGTTTTACCGCTGATCGGCAGTCGCTGGCGGTCAGCGTTGTTCGCAACAGTAACTGGCCAAGCCGAAAGCTCGATCAGGTCATCCCGGTCTTGAAGTAGGCAAATGAATGACGGAAATGAAAACGGCCCCGCCAGATCACTGGCGGGGCCGTTTTTTAGTGCGATCACGCGTTTGCCTTACTCGGCGTCAGCAGCTTTCTCACCGTGAGACAGGCTGTAGACGTAAGCGGCCAGCAGGTGAACCTTATCGTTGCCTTGCAGCTGTTCTTGCGCAGGCATCTGGCCCTGACGGCCGTAACGGATGGTCTGCTGCAGTTGAGCAAAGCTCGAACCGTAGATGAACGCGGCCGGGTGGGTCAGGTTAGGTGCGCCCATGGCTGGGGTGCCTTTACCTTCCGGACCGTGGCAAGCCACGCAATTGGCAGCGAAAATCTTCTGGCCGGCAACCGGATCGGCCTTGGCGCCTTCCGGCAGCTTGCGGCCATCGAGGTTGGTCAGCACGAACGCGGCAACGTCGCTGACGCCTTGCTCGCCGATCACTTCACCCCAAGCCGGCATCATCGCGTGACGGCCGCCCATGATGGTGGTCTTGATGGTTTGTGGCTCGCCGCCCCAACGCCAGTCTTCGTCGGTCAGGTTAGGAAAGCCGTAAGCGCCTTTGGCGTCGGAGCCATGGCAAACCGAGCAGTTGGAGGCGAACAGGCGGCCACCCATCTTCAGGGCTTGTGGGTCCTTGGCAACTTCTTCAATTGGCATGGCTGCGAATTTGGCGAAGATCGGACCGAACTTGGCGTCCGACTTGGCCATTTCCTTTTCCCACTCGTGAACGCCGGTCCAGCCGGACTGGCCGTTGGCGAACGCGGTCTGCTTCTCGTTGTCGAGGTAGCCGTAACCTGGCAGCAGGCCTTTCCAGTTGCCCAGGCCCGGGTACAGCACCAGGTAGCCGAGGGCGAAGATGATGGTGCCGACAAACAGCATGAACCACCATTTCGGCAGCGGGTTGTCGTACTCCTCGATCCCGTCGAAGGCGTGGCCAACCGTCTCATCCGTCTGCTCGGCGCGCTGGCCCTTGCGGGTCGACAGCAGCAGCCAAGTCAGGGCGAAAATGGTACCCAGACTGAGGACTGTGACGTACAGACTCCAGAACGTAGTCATTCTTTGTTACTCCTAGAAGCTTGCTCGACGTGCTTGATGGCTTCGGGATCATCCGCGAAAGGCAGCAAGGTCGCGTCTTCAAACTCCGATTTGCGCTTGGGGCTGAACACCCACAGCGCCAGACCGATAAAGGCAACCATCACGACAACGGTGCCCAGGCCACGAATCATCCCGATATCCATCCAGATCACCGTTTGCTTTTGATGATGGTGCCCAGGCCTTGCAGATAGGCCACCAGCGCGTCCATTTCGGTTTTGCCCTTCACGGCATCTTTTGCACCGGCGATGTCTTCGTCGGTGTAAGGAACGCCGAGGGTGCGCAAGACTTCCATTTTCTTCGCGGTGTCCTTGCCGTCGAGCTTGTTTTCCACGAGGAACGGGTAAGCCGGCATTTTCGACTCTGGCACCACGTTGCGCGGGTTGTACAAGTGCGCACGCTGCCAGTCATCGGAGTAACGACCGCCAACGCGGGCCAGGTCCGGACCGGTACGCTTGGAGCCCCACAGGAACGGGTGGTCCCAGACGCTTTCACCGGCTACCGAGTAGTGGCCATAACGTTCGGTTTCAGCACGGAACGGACGGATCATCTGCGAGTGGCAGCCGACACAACCGTTGGCGATGAAAATGTCACGGCCTTCAAGTTCCAGTGCCGGGCGTGGCTTCATGCCTTCAACCGGCTTGTTGGTCACGTCCTGAAAAAACAACGGGACGATCTGGGTCAGGCCGCCGATGCTGACGGCGATGACCATGAAGAAGGCCAGCAGGCCAATATTCTTCTCGACTGCTTCATGCTTCATCAGTGAGCTCCAACGACAGCGATCTGAGCGGCGGCTTCAGCATCTTCCGGATTCGAGGCGCGTACGGTGCGGAACACGTTGTACGCCATGAACAGCATGCCGCTGGCAAAGAACGCACCGCCAAGGGCGCGAACGATGAAACCAGGGTGGCTGGCTTGCAGGGCTTCAACGAAGGAGTAGGTGAGGGTGCCGTCATCGTTGATTGCACGCCACATCAGGCCCTGGGTGATGCCGTTGACCCACATCGAAGCGATGTAGAGCACGGTGCCGATGGTCGCGAGCCAGAAGTGCGTGTTGATCAGGCCGATGCTGTGCATCTGCGCACGACCGAAGATTTTCGGGATCATGTGGTACAGCGCACCGATCGAAATCATCGCTACCCAGCCCAAGGCACCGGCGTGTACGTGGCCGATGGTCCAGTCAGTGTAGTGAGACAGCGAGTTGACAGTCTTGATGGCCATCATCGGGCCTTCGAAGGTCGACATGCCGTAGAACGCCAGGGACACGACCAAAAAGCGCAGGATCGGGTCGGTGCGCAGCTTATGCCAGGCGCCCGACAGGGTCATCATGCCGTTGATCATGCCGCCCCAGCTTGGCGCCAGCAGGATGATCGACATCGCCATGCCCAGCGACTGAGCCCAGTCCGGCAGTGCGGTGTAGTGCAGGTGGTGCGGGCCAGCCCAGATGTACAGGGTGATCAGTGCCCAGAAGTGCACGATCGACAGGCGATACGAGTAGATCGGACGCTCGGCCTGTTTCGGCACGAAGTAGTACATCATCCCCAGGAAGCCGGTGGTCAGGAAGAAACCTACCGCGTTGTGGCCGTACCACCACTGGATCATGGCATCAGTCGCACCGGCGTACGCCGAATAGGACTTGAAGAAGCTGACCGGCAAGGACGCGTGGTTGACGATGTGCAGCATCGCCGTCACGACGATGAAGGCACCGTAGAACCAGTTGCCGACGTAGATGTGCTTGGTTTTGCGCTTGACGATGGTGCCGAAGAACACCAGGCCGTAGGTGACCCAGACGATAGCCAGCAGGATAGCCAGGGGCCATTCCAGTTCCGCGTATTCCTTGGTGGTGGTGTAACCCAGCGGCAAGGTAACGATCGCGCCGACGATCACCGCTTGCCAACCCCAGAAGTGGAAGGCGGCGAGGCTGTCGGAAATCAGTCGCGTTTGGCAGGTTCGCTGCACGACGTAATAGGAAGTGGCAAACAGTGCACAACCACCGAAGGCGAAAATCACCAGGTTGGTGTGCAACGGGCGTAGGCGTCCAAACGTCGTCCACGGCAGGCCGAAATTCAACTCCGGCCAGACCAGTTGTGAGGCGATGAAGACACCGAGCCCCATGCCAAGGATCCCCCAGACCACCGTCATGATGGCGAACTGGCGGACTACCTTATAGTTATAAGCAGTCGGACTGATTGCTGTGCTCATTCTAAGGTTCCACGGTTTAGGTGTTTTATTAGGGATAAAAATCGGTCGCAAGTATGGAGAAAGCGGGGGGTCATTGCAACGCGCCATGACCTGCGTCAATGCTTTCAAAAGCTGATTCTGCGGCCTTTCCATGCTCCGCGTAGGGACAAAATTGCCCATGGACAAAATGTCTCGGCGGACCAAAAAGGCGAGGGGGTCGGGTCAGGTGTAACTGGGTGTGTTCAAACGAGGCGGGCAGGTGACAGACGGCAATTTGCGCGACAGCCGGTATCTACCAGCCTTTGCGGCCTGTCATCGAACAGATTCGTCGAACGCATCGTGTACGGTTGACCTTTGACCGGCTGTTGCCAGTCCGCTTCGAAGCAAGCGTAGACGCGAATCCACCGAACCGAAAGGCAGACCAATTGAGGGGTGCGACAATGCGTCGCAAAGGAGCAGGGAACTGCCGCATTCGGGTGAATGCAGCAGTTGGGCAGTGAAGATTTATTCGGTTTTGCTTTCAGCCTGCAAACGCTCGGCGTTCGGGCTGTGAGACAAGCTGTACACATACGCGGCCAGCAGTTGCACCTTGTCGTTGCCGAGCAGTTCGTGCTGCGCCGGCATCTGACCCTGGCGACCATGGCGGATGGTCTGTTGCAGTTGCGTCAGGCTGGTGCCGTAGATGAAACCTGCCGGTTGCGTCAGGTTTGGCGCCCCCATCAGTTCCGTGCCCTGGCCGTTTGCACCGTGACAGGCTACGCAAGTGGTGCTGAACGTTTGCTGTCCGGCTTGCAGGTCAGCACCGCTGTCGGTTGGCAGTGGCAGGCCGGCGAGCTCGTGACGGACATACGCCGCGACGTTTTTCACGCCGGTTTCGCCCAGCACTTTACCCCAGGCCGGCATGGCGGCCATGCGTCCGCCCATGATCGTGGTCTTGATGGTTTCGGCACTGCCGCCCCAACGCCAGATGTTGTCGGCGAGGTTGGGGAAGCCGAAAGCGCCCTTGGCATCCGAGCCGTGGCAGACCGCGCAGTTGGAGGCAAACAGGCGTCCGCCCATTTTCAGCGCTTGTGGATCCTTGGCGACCTCTTCCACGGGCATGGCCGAGAATTTGGCGTAGATCGGCCCGAACTTGGCGTCGGCCTTGGCCATCTCCCGGTCCCATTCCTTGGTCTGGGTCCAGCCGTCCTGATAGCCGGGTAGTACGCCTTTCCAGTTGCCCAGGCCCGGATAAAGGATCAGGTAGCCGACGGCAAACACCAGGGTCCCGGCGAACAGCATGAACCACCACTGCGGCAGCGGATTGTCGTACTCCTCGATGCCGTCGAAGCTGTGGCCCATGGTCTGGTCGACGCTGCCCTTGGTTTCGCCCTTGCGGGTGCCGATCAGCAGCCACGTCAGGCCGATCAGGCTGCCAATGGTCAGTACGCAGATCCACGTACTCCAGAAGGTGGTCATGGCCGGGTACTCCTTGTTGTTGCTGTTTCTTGGCTGGTGGTGTCGTCGGGTTGCGGTTCGTCGGCAAAAGGCAGCAGACGCGCTTCGGCGAAATCCGGGCTGCGTTTGCCGTTGAACACCCACAGCGCCAGTCCGACAAACGCTACGAAGACGACGACGGTGCCCAGGCCGCGGATCATTCCGCTACTTAATTCAAAGAACATGGCCATGGCTCACCTCTTGCTCTTGATCGCAGTGCCGAGCACTTGCAGGTAGGCGACGAGCGCGTCCATTTCGGTCTTGCCCTTGAGCGTTTCGACGCTGCCTGCAATGTCTTCGTCGGTGTACGGAACGCCGAGGGTACGCATGGTCCGCAACTTGGTTTCGGTGTGGCTGCTGTCCAGCGCGTTGGCCACCAGCCATGGGTAGGCGGGCATCTTCGACTCGGGCACCACGTTGCGCGGGTTGTACAAGTGCGCGCGGTGCCAGTCTTCCGAGTAGCGACCGCCGACCCGGGCCAGGTCCGGGCCGGTGCGCTTGGAGCCCCACAGGAACGGGTGATCCCAGACGCTTTCACCGGCTACCGAGTAGTGGCCGTAGCGCTCGGTCTCGGCGCGGAACGGGCGAATCATCTGCGAGTGGCATTGCACGCAACCTTCGCGGATGTAGATGTCGCGACCTTCAAGCTGCAGCGCGGTGTAAGGCTTCATGCCTTCGACCGGCTTGTTGGTGACGTCCTGGAAGAACAGCGGGACGATCTGGGTCAGACCGCCGATGCTCACCGCGAAGACCATCAGCAGCAACAGCAGGCCGACGTTTTTCTCAATCGTTTCGTGTTTCATGGCGGACTCCTCAGGCCATCTGCGCCGCGGCGGCGACTTCGGCTGGCTGTGCGGCACGCACGGTGCGCCAGGTGTTGTAAGCCATCAGCAGCATGCCGCTGAAGAAGATCGCGCCGCCCACCAGTCGCACGACGTAGCCTGGGTGGCTGGCCACCAGGGTTTCGACGAAGGAGTAGGTCAGCGTGCCGTCTTCGTTGACCGCGCGCCACATCAGGCCCTGGGCGATGCCGTTGACCCACATCGAGGCGATGTAGAGCACGGTGCCGATGGTGGCGAGCCAGAAGTGCGCGTTGATCAGGCCGAGGCTGTGCATCTGCGTGCGGCCGAAGACTTTCGGGATCATGTGGTACAGCGCGCCGATCGAAATCATTGCCACCCAGCCGAGTGCGCCGGCATGTACGTGGCCGATGGTCCAGTCGGTGTAGTGGGAGAGGGCGTTGACCGTCTTGATCGCCATCATCGGCCCTTCGAAGGTCGACATGCCGTAGAACGCCAGGGACACCACGAGGAAACGCAGGATCGGGTCGCTGCGTAACTTATGCCAGGCGCCCGAGAGGGTCATCATGCCGTTGATCATCCCGCCCCAGCTCGGTGCCAGCAGGATCAGCGACATCACCATGCCCAGCGACTGCGCCCAGTCCGGCAGCGCGGTGTAGTGCAAGTGGTGCGGGCCGGCCCAGATGTACAGGGTGATCAGTGCCCAGAAGTGCACGATCGACAGGCGATACGAGTACACCGGGCGTTCGGCCTGTTTCGGCACGAAGTAATACATCATCCCGAGGAAACCGGCGGTGAGGAAAAAACCTACCGCGTTGTGCCCGTACCACCACTGCACCATGGCATCCGTCGCACCGCCGTAGGCCGAGTAGGACTTGGTCCAGCTCACCGGCAGGGAGGCGTGGTTGACGATATGCAGGATGGCCACGGTGATGATGAACGCACCGAAGAACCAGTTGCCGACATAGATGTGCTTGGTCTTGCGCTTCATCAGTGTGCCGAAGAACACGACGCCGTAGGCGACCCAGACGATGGCGATCAAAATGGCGATCGGCCATTCCAGCTCGGCGTATTCCTTGGAAGTGGTGTAGCCCAGCGGCAGGCTGATGGCGGCCAGGACAATGACCAACTGCCAGCCCCAGAAGCAGAATGCGGCGATTTTCGGCGCGAACAGCTGCGTCTGGCAGGTACGTTGCACCGAATAGAAGGAGGCTGCGAACAGGGCGCAGCCGCCGAACGCGAAGATCACCGCGTTGGTGTGCAGCGGGCGCAAACGGCCGAAGCTGGTCCAGGGCAAATTGAAGTTGAGTTCAGGCCAGACCAATTGAGCCGCGAGAAAAACCCCGAGCCCCATGCCGACGATGCCCCACACCACCGTCATAATGGCGAATTGGCGGACCACCTTGTAGTTATAGGCGGTACTTAAAGAAGTGTTCATGGTTCCCCATCCACGGTTCAGCCGAAGTGAAAGCGTCCGCGCGAGGCGATGACGCTCCCTTCGCCTGGAGTTATAGGCAGATTAAAAGCGAGGCAAGCATGGACAAACAGCACAAGGCCAGTATTGACGGGGATCAATGGGCGCAGTGCGTGCAGGATCGCGGATGGCTGTGGGACGCCGCCTCGGTGCCGGCATCGGCGACGCTGATTCTCGCCCATGGCGCCGGCGCACCGATGGACAGTGACTGGATGAGCGACATCGCCGCACGCCTTGCCGGGCTTGGCGTCAACGTGTTGCGTTTCGAGTTTCCGTACATGGCGCAACGGCGCATCGACGGTGGCAAGCGTCCACCGAATCCGACGCCCAAATTGCTCGAATGCTGGCGTGATGTGTATGCCGTGGTGCGACGCCATGTCGCTGGGCGTCTGGCCATTGGCGGCAAGTCCATGGGCGGGCGCATGGCCAGTTTGCTGGCCGATGAGCTGGGCGCGGATGCGCTGGTGTGTCTGGGATATCCGTTTTACGCGGTGGGCAAACCGGAGAAGCCGCGAGTCGAGCATCTGGCCGGGCTCAAAGCCCCGACGCTGATTGTGCAGGGTGAGCGGGATGCGTTGGGGAATCGTGAGGCGGTCGAGGGTTATACGTTAGCGCCGAGTATTGAGGTGCTTTGGCTGGTGGCTGGCGATCATGATTTGAAGCCGTTGAAGGCTTCGGGCTTTACTCATGAACAGCATTTGGCGGCTGCGGCCAGCAAGGTTGCAGCATTTCTCCTGTGAGTTTTTGTGGTGGCAGTCAGGGCCTCATCGCGGGTAAGCCTTGCTCCTGCAGGTTTTAGGGTTGCCTGATGATTTGGGCACGATACATACCTGTAGGAGCAAGGCTTGCCCGCGATGGCTGCGCCATAGTCGACATCGTCTTTGCATTGGCAATAAAAAACCCGGAAGCATCACCTCCCGGGTTTTTGTATTTGCCAGCAACGATCAGCGGTTAAACCGCTCTACCAACGAATACTGGGTATTCGCGGTTTTGGTCAGCTCTTCACTCAGTAACGCCGAGTTCTGTGCCTGTTCCGAGGTCTGGTCGGCCAGTTGCGCAATGGTGCTGATGTTGCGGCTGATCTCTTCGGCTACTGCACTTTGCTCTTCGGTCGCGGCAGCGATTTGGGTGGTCATGTCGGTGATGTTGGCCACCGCTTCGCTGATACCCACCAGAGCCTGATCGGCTTCCAGAACCCGCGCCACGCCTTCCTCAGCCTGACGGTGACCGGCTTCCATGGTTTGCACCGCGGTGCTGGCGGTCTGCTGGAGCTTGGCGATCAGGGTGTGAATCTGCCCGGTCGATTCACTGGTGCGTTGCGCCAGTTGCCTTACTTCGTCGGCAACCACCGCAAAACCACGGCCCATCTCACCGGCACGAGCCGCTTCGATGGCGGCGTTCAAGGCCAGCAGGTTGGTCTGGTCGGCAATGCCTTTGATCACGTCGACCACGCCGCCGATTTCGTCGCTGTCCTTGGCCAGTTGGGTCACGGTCAGGCCGGTTTCGCCGACCACCACCGACAGGCGCTGGATCGCGTCACGGGTTTCACCGGCGATGTCACGGCCACGACCGGTCAGGCGATTGGCTTCCTGGGTCGCGTCAGCGGTGCGTTGCACGTGGCTGGCGACTTCCTGGGTGGTGGCGGCCATCTGGTTGACGGCGGTCGCCACTTGCTCGGTCTCGACGCGCTGACGTTCCAGGCCGGTCGAGCTTTTGTGCGCCAGGGTGTCGGACTGTCGAGCTTGCTCGTTCAGGTGCTCGGCGGTGTCTTGCAGGCGAGTCAGGCAGGTTTTCAGACGCGCTTCCTGACTGAGGATCGACATTTCCAGGCGCGCTTGAGCGCCGCGGCTGTCGGTGTACATCTGCGCAATCAGCGGGTCGGATGTGGTCTGCTCGGCCAGGCGCAGCAAGCGCTTGAGGCCTCGCTGTTGCCAGCTCAAGCCCAGCAGGCCAAGCGGCACGGACAGGCCGGCGGCCAGCGCAAAACCCCACTGCGAGTTGAGTGTGGCGCCGATCATGAAGCTCAGCTGGCTGACCAGAATGAACGGCAACCAGTCCTGTAGCACCGGCAGCCACTTGTCTGTTTGAGGAATCGCCGACTTGCCCTGATTGATGCGTTGGTAGAGTGCTTCGGCGCGGCGGATCTGCTCGGCGCTGGGCTTGACCCGCACCGACTCGTAACCGACCACCTGATTGCCGTCGAATACCGGTGTGACATAGGCGTTAACCCAGTAGTGGTCACCGGTCTTGCAGCGATTCTTGACAATGCCCATCCATGGCAAGCCTTGTTTCAGTGTGCCCCACATGTGCGCGAAGACCGCAGGTGGAACGTCGGGGTGACGGACCAGGTTGTGCGGTGCACGGATCAGCTCTTCACGAGAAAACCCGCTGATTTCGACGAAAGCATCGTTGCAGTAGGTGATCACGCCTTTGGCATCGGTCGTGGAAATCAACCGTTGCTGAGCCGGAAAGGTCCGTTCGCGTTGTGTAATGGGCTGGTTATTACGCATGGCTTTTTCAATCCGCAAGGCTTTGACAGGGTGTCGGCAGTACCAGGCATAAATTGAAATTATTTTTCAATATTCAGCGCTGGCGCACATTCCTTGACCTTCAACCCGCCAGCATCGGGTAGGTAAAGAGGCCAAAGTGCAGCAGATTCAAGCCAAAGTGCGTGGCGATGGCGGCCCCCAGCCCACCGAAACGGTACGCCAGCCCATAACCGAACCCGGCAAGGCTCGCCAGCAGTACCCATTGCCAGCCAGCGCCGAGGTGCGCCAGACCGAACAACACTGTGGCGCCAAGCAGGGCGAGGTGTTCGCCGTAGCGCAGGTTCTTCAGACAGCGACTCAAACCGCCCTGGATGTAACCGCGAAACAGCGCCTCCTCGACCAGCGTCACCAACAGCAGGTTGTTCAGCACCCAGAGCCAGGCTTTATCGGGCCACTTCGGTGCCCAACTGATCATACCCAGCAGCAGCGCACCACCAAGAGCGGCCAGCGCGCTCAAGGTCAGTGCCGCGGCGGTGGCATACAGTGAAAGACGCAGGGAGCGGCGACCGACAATCCACGGGCACACCAGCAACAGCCAGAAACCAATCAGTGGTTTGTCCAGATTCAGGTACATGGAAAACGGCACGGCATCCGCGCTGAAGCGTTCCGGGCCGATACCGCGACCGTTGTAGAAACCGGGAAGCCAGTGCATGGCCAGCGCTACCGCGAGGAAAACGAACAGGCCGTGACCCAGGACGCGGCCGACCTGGATCTGTGGTTGGCGAACGGCAAAGCCGGCAAACGCTAACAACCCGACGGAAATGGCCGCCAGCCAGCCGAGGTGACTGTAGATCAGGGCCAGTGCGTAGCCGATGGAGAGGAGTGCCAGATAGAGCCATGGCAGAGCAATCATGTGAAATCCTTGTGTCTGAGATTCTGCGAGCCACCTCGCTCCCACAGGAAGCGGTGCGATTAAAGGGACGTTCGCGACTCAAACAAAAACACCGTCCGAAGACGGTGTTTTTGTCAGTGCGACATTATGAAGCAATCAACTGCCGCAACACATAATGCAGGATCCCTCCCGCCTTGAAGTATTCCACTTCGTTCAACGTGTCGATCCGGCACAACACGTCCACCTTCTCGCTGCTGCCGTCCTCGCGGGTGATCACCAGCGTCAGGTTCATGCGCGGTGTCAGCTCGACGCCCGTCAACCCTTGAATGTCGAGTGTCTCCCTGCCGGTCAGGTTCAGGCTCTTGCGGTTCTGGTCGAGCTTGAATTGCAGCGGTAGTACGCCCATGCCCACCAGGTTGGAACGGTGAATCCGTTCGAAGCTCTCGGCAATCACCGCTTTGACGCCCAACAGGTTGGTACCCTTGGCCGCCCAGTCACGGCTAGAACCGGTGCCGTATTCCTGACCCGCAATCACCACCAGCGGGGTGCCCGCCGCTTGATAACGCATGGCGGCATCGTAGATCGCCAGTTTCTCCCCGGTCGGAATGTAGAGCGTATTGCCGCCTTCTTCGCCGCCAAGCATTTCGTTGCGAATGCGGATGTTGGCAAACGTGCCGCGCATCATCACTTCATGGTTGCCGCGACGTGAGCCATAAGAGTTGAAGTCTCGCGGTTCCACACCTTGTTCACGCAGGTAACGTCCGGCCGGGCTGTCGGCCTTGATGTTGCCGGCGGGGGAGATGTGGTCGGTGGTCACTGAATCGCCGAGCAGCGCCAGTATGCGTGCACCGCTGATGTCCTGAATCACCGGCAGGGGGCCGGAAATGTCATCGAAGAACGGCGGATGCTGGATGTAGGTGGAATCCTTCTGCCAGACGTAGGTCGCCGCTTGCGGGACTTCGATGGCTTGCCACTGCGCGTCTCCGGCAAACACCTCGGCGTATTCCTTATGGAACATCGCGGTGTCGACCTGCGCCACGGCGTCGGCGATTTCCTTGCTGCTCGGCCAGATGTCCCGCAGGTACACCGGTTTGCCATCCTTGCCTTCACCTAGCGGCTCGCTGCTGATGTCCATGCGCACGCTGCCGGCCAAGGCATACGCGACGACCAGCGGCGGGGAGGCCAGCCAGTTGGTTTTCACCAGAGGGTGCACGCGACCTTCGAAGTTGCGGTTGCCGGACAGCACCGAGGCGACGGCCAGGTCGGAGCTCTGGATGGCTTTTTCAATCGGTTCCAGCAACGGCCCGGAGTTACCGATACAGGTGGTGCAGCCGTAGCCGACCAGTGAAAAGCCCAATTCATCGAGGTATTGGGTCAGGCCGGCGGCCTTGTAGTAGTCGGTAACCACTTTGGAGCCCGGCGCCAGAGAACTCTTCACCCACGGTTTGCGCTTGAGGCCTTTCTCCACGGCTTTCTTGGCCACCAGCCCGGCCGCCATCATCACACTCGGGTTGGAGGTGTTGGTGCACGAGGTGATGGCGGCAATCACCACGGCACCGTTTTTCAGCCGATACGTCTGGCCCTCGTACTCGTAGTCCGCTTCGCTCACAAGATCGGCATTGCCGACCGCGACGCCACCGCCACCTTCGCTTTCGAGGCGGCCTTCTTCCTTGCTGGTGGGGCGGGCAGGCTTGACTTGCAGGCCGAGGAAGTCAGTGAACGCCTGGGCGACATTTGGCAGCGACACCCGGTCTTGCGGGCGTTTGGGGCCGGCGAGGCTGGCTTCGACGCTGCTCATGTCCAGCGCCAGGCTGTCTGTGAACACCGGCTCCTGGCCGGGCAGACGCCACAGGCCCTGGGTTTTGCAGTAGGCCTCGACCAGTTTGACCACGGCGCTGGGCCGACCGGACAGGCGCAGGTACTCCAGCGTCACTTCGTCCACCGGGAAAAAGCCGCAGGTGGCGCCGTATTCCGGGGCCATGTTGGCGATGGTTGCGCGATCCGCCAGCGGCAACTCGGCGAGGCCATCACCGTAAAATTCGACGAATTTGCCGACCACGCCTTTCTTGCGCAGCATCTGGGTGACGGTCAGCACCAGGTCGGTGGCGGTGATGCCTTCCTTGAGCTTGCCGGTGAGTTTGAAACCGATCACTTCCGGGATCAGCATCGACACCGGTTGGCCGAGCATCGCCGCTTCCGCTTCGATGCCGCCAACGCCCCAGCCGAGTACGCCGAGGCCGTTGATCATGGTCGTGTGGGAATCGGTGCCCACCAGCGTATCGGGGAAGGCATAGGTGCGGTCGTCTTCATCCTTGGTCCACACCGTGCGGCCAAGGTATTCCAGGTTGACCTGGTGACAGATGCCCGTGCCCGGCGGCACCACGCTGAAGTTGTCGAAGGCGCTCTGGCCCCAGCGCAGAAAGGCGTAACGCTCGCCATTACGCTGCATTTCGATGTCAACGTTCTGGGTGAAGGCCGTGCTGCTGGCGAATTTGTCGACCATCACCGAGTGGTCGATCACCAGGTCCACCGGCGACAGCGGATTGATTCGCTGCGGATCGCCACCGGCCTTGGCCATGGCGGCGCGCATGGCCGCGAGGTCGACCACCGCCGGTACACCGGTGAAATCCTGCATCAACACGCGTGCGGGGCGGTACTGGATTTCCCGATCGCTGCGCCGTTCTTTGAGCCAGGCGGCGAGGGCCTTGAGGTCGGCGCCGGTGACGGTTTTTTCGTCCTCCCAGCGCAGCAGGTTTTCCAGAAGCACTTTGAGCGACATCGGCAGCTTGTCGAGATCGCCCAAGGACTTTGCGGCTTCCGGCAAGCTGAAATAATGGTAGGTCTTGTCGTCTATTTTCAGCGTTTTAAGGGTCTTCAGACTATCGAGGGACGGCATTGAAATGACTCCTTTGGGTCCGCACGGCTACGGACTGGCGGGACAGACAGAGTTCTTAACCTAGCCCTGTTTGGACATTAAGGCTAATAACCGGACGCTATGGACAAGTCCGGCGTTGCGAACTCGGCTATCATGCGCCGGTTTTCGTGACAGGCTTTGCTTCAACGCAAGTCTGGGCATCGCGCAGTGGTTGAATGTCTCGCCATCTGCCCAGGAGTAAGAATGAACACCCTCTTTATGCATTGCCGGCCGGGCTTCGAAGGCGAAGTCTGTTCCGAGATTTCCGAACACGCCGCGCGGCTGAACGTGGCCGGTTATGCCAAGGCCAAAGCCGCCAGCGCCTGCGCCGAGTTTGTCTGCACCGAAGAAGATGGCGCCGAGCGCCTGATGCGCGGCCAGCGTTTCGCCGAGCTGATTTTTCCGCGCCAATGGGCGCGCGGGATCTTCATCGATCTGCCGGAAACCGACCGCATCAGCGTGATCCTCGCCCATCTGGCGAGCTTCCCGACGTGCGGCAGCCTGTGGCTGGAAGTGGTCGATACCAACGACGGCAAAGAGCTGTCGAACTTCTGCAAGAAATTCGAAGGTCCGCTGCGCAAGGCGCTGACCGGTGCCGGCAAGCTGGTGGAAGACGCCAACAAGCCGCGTTTGCTGCTGACCTTCAAAAGCGGCCGTGAAGTGTTCGTCGGCCTGGCCGAAGCCAACAACTCGGCGATGTGGCCGATGGGCATTCCGCGCCTGAAGTTCCCGCGTGAAGCGCCGAGCCGTTCGACCCTGAAGCTGGAAGAGGCGTGGCACCACTTTATCCCGCGTGATCAGTGGGACGAGCGTCTGCACAGCGACATGACCGGTGTCGACCTTGGCGCCGCGCCGGGCGGCTGGACCTGGCAACTGGTCAATCGCGGCATGCTGGTGACGGCGATCGATAACGGTCCGATGGCTGAAAGCCTGATGGACACCGGGCTGGTTCAGCACTTGATGGCGGACGGTTTTACCTTCAAGCCCAAGCAACCGGTGGACTGGATGGTCTGCGACATCGTCGAGAAGCCGGCGCGCAACGCGGCGATGCTGGAAGAGTGGATCGGCGAGGGGCATTGCCGCGAGGCGGTGGTTAACCTGAAGCTGCCGATGAAGCAACGTTATGCCGAAGTGAAGCGCTTGCTTGAGCGCATTGCAGAAGGCTTCAAGGCGCGTGGCATTCGGGTCGATATCGGCTGCAAACAGCTGTACCACGACCGCGAAGAAGTGACCTGCCATTTGCGCCGGCATGACGTAAAGAAACCGAAAACCCGCTGATTTCTATCCGCGGGGGTTTGTGTGGCGAGGGAGCTTGCTCCCGCTGGGCTGCGAAGCAGCCCTGAAACCAGCGCCCCAGTAGCAACAGGCACGAACACCGGGTGCACAGGTTTTACGACGGCTTCGCCGCCGAGCGGGAGCAAGCTCCCTCGCCACAGTTACGCGTTGTACGATCTGTTAAGTGAGCCGACATTGCGCGACAATGCCGGCCAGTTTCAGGAGTGAGTCATGAGTGAAATGATTGATACGCCGGTAGACGGCACCCTCGACGCCACCGGCCTCAATTGCCCGGAGCCGGTGATGATGCTGCACCAGCACGTGCGCGACCTGCCAGCTGGCGGCCTGCTGAAGGTGATCGCCACCGACCCGTCGACCCGTCGCGATATCCCGAAGTTCTGCGTGTTTCTTGGCCATGAGCTGGTCGAGCAACAGGAAGATGCCGGGACCTATCTGTACTGGATTCGCAAGAAGTCCGATTAACGGACCCGAAAAAAAGGCCTGCGTTTGCAGGCCTTCTTTTTACCGTCGCTTAACTCGCTGCCCGACTGATGCGGATTCGCTTGCGCGCACTGCGCGTCAGGCGGATCGAGAGCATCAGCGCCGCGCAGCTCAGGCCTGCAATCAGACCTTCCCACAGCCCGCTCGGGCCGCTGGCCGGGCCGAACCAGTCGGTCAACCCCAACACGTATCCCACCGGCAGGCCGATCCCCCAATAGGCGAACAACGTCAGGATCATGGTCGCCCGGGTGTCCTGATAACCGCGCAGGGCGCCGGCGCAGATCACTTGGATCGCATCGGAAAACTGGTACAGCGCGGCATAGACGATCAGCATCGAGGCGATCTGGATGACAGTCTGGTCGGCGGTGTAAATCGAGGCGATGGGTTCGCGCAGAAGCAGAATCAGGCTCGCCGAGAATGCGGCAAACACCAGCGCCGCACCCAGGCCGACCTTCGCCGCGAAGCTCGCCTGATACGGGTTCCCGGCCCCTAGTGCCTGACCCACCCGTACGGTGACTGCCATCCCCAGGGAATAAGGAATCATGAACAGCAGCGAGCTGATGTTCAGGGCGATCTGGTGCCCGGCCACGACGGTCGATCCGAGGCTGCCGATCAGCAGGGCGATGACCGCAAAGATGCTGGACTCGGCAAATACCGCGATACCGATCGGCAGGCCGATGCCGACCAAGCGTTTGATCACCGCCCACTGCGGACGATCGAAACGCACCAACACACGCGTGGGGGCATAGAAGGGCGCCCAGCGGGTCCAACCGGCCATGCTCAGCGCCATGAACCACATGACGATGCCGCTGGCCCAGCCGCAACCGACGCCGCCGAGGGCCGGCAGGCCGAAATGGCCATAGATCAGCGCGTAGTTCACTGGAATGTTCAGTAATAAACCACCCACGCCAATGACCATGCTTGGACGGGTGCGGCCCATGGCATCGCTGTAACAGCGCAGTACGTAGTAGAAGGCAATGCCGGGAAAACCGAAGGCGATACCGTGCAAGTAGCCCATGCTCGGCTCAATCAACTGCGGGTCGACTTTCATCCAGTGCAGGATCGGCTCGGCGCTAAGCAGCAGGCCACTGCCTGTCAGTCCGACACAGAGTGCCAGCCACAAGGCCTGGCGTGCCAGAGGCGCAATTTCGTCGTGCTGCTTTGCGCCGAAGCGTTGGGCGATCTTGGGAGTGGTGGCCAGCAGAACCCCGGTCATCAGCAGATAGATCGGAATCCAGATCGAATTACCCAGTGCGACCGCAGCCAAGTCCCGTGGGCTGACTCTGCCCGCCATCACTGCATCGACGAAACCCATGGCGGTGGTTGCCAGTTGCGCGATCATGATCGGCAGCGCCAGGCCAAGCAGGTTTTTAAGCTCCAGGCGAACCCGGGCCGGGCGGTTGAGGGGAGTAGCGGCGAGGCTGTCAGTTACGGAATTCACAGGCGAAGCGTCCAGAGAGGATTGATGCGCGGGGCGGCGCATTCTACGCGTTGACGCCGCAGTCAGGAAAAATCCTGTGTTAGGGATTTGTAATCGGTTGCCGGACGTTTCGACATCCCAGTGGCGAGGGAGCTTGCTCCCGCTGGGGCGCGAAGCGGCCCTAAAAATGGGACTGCTACGCAGTCCAGCGGGAGCAAGCTCCCTCGCCACAAGTAGTGCATTGCCTGCTGGCTCATCACCTTCATCTACGCCTACACTGCCGATCCGCCAAAGGAGCCTGCCATGCTGATTGTTGCCGACGAAAATATCCCGCTGCTCGATGCGTTCTTTGAAGGTTTCGGTGAAATACGCCGCGTACCGGGACGCTCCATCGACCGTGCCACTGTCGAACAGGCCGATGTGCTACTGGTGCGCTCGGTGACCAACGTCGACCGCGACTTGCTCGAAGGCAGCAACGTGCGGTTTGTCGGCACCTGCACTATTGGTACGGATCACCTGGATCTGGATTACTTCCAGCAGGCCGGCATCACCTGGTCCAGCGCGCCGGGTTGCAATGCCCGAGGCGTGGTCGACTACGTGTTGGGCAGCCTGCTGACCCTGGCCGAAATCGAAGGTGTCGAGCTGGCCGAGCGCACTTACGGGGTGGTTGGTGCCGGTGAAGTCGGTGGTCGGCTGGTCAAGGTCCTGCAAGGTCTGGGCTGGAAGGTGCTGGTCTGCGATCCGCCGCGTCAGGCGGCCGAAGGCGGCGAATTCGTTAGCCTGGAGCAGATCATCGGGCAATGCGACGTTATCAGTTTGCACACTCCGTTGAGCAACAACGCCGAGCATTCGACCTGGCACCTGTTTGACCAAAGCCGCTTGAACCAGCTCAAGCCTGGCGCCTGGCTGATCAATGCCAGCCGAGGTCCGGTGGTGGACAACACTGCGCTGCGTGAAGTGTTGCTCGCGCGCGAAGACCTGCAAGCGGTGCTGGACGTGTGGGAAGGCGAGCCGAGCGTCGATATCGGCTTGGCCGAGTTGTGTGTGATCGCCACCCCGCATATCGCCGGTTACAGCCTCGACGGCAAGCAGCGCGGGACCGCGCAGATCTATCAGGCGTTTTGCCAGTTCCTCGGGCAGCCGGCCCAGGTCTCCCTTGATGAATTGTTGCCGGCACCGTGGCTGGCGCAAGTCCACTTGAACGCCAGCTGTGATCCGGCCTGGGCCTTGGCGATGGTCTGCCGTGGCGTGTACGACCCGCGTCGTGATGACGCGGATTTCCGCCGTAGCCTGGTGGTCAGCGGTGCCGAACAGCGCACAGCGTTTGACTTGCTGCGCAAGCATTACCCTGAACGGCGTGAGATTGACGGGCTGAAGGTACGCATTGAGGGCGAGTCACCGGCGTTGCGGCAAATAGTGGCGGCGCTGGGGGCAATGGCTGTCTAGGACCGAGTCGACCTCATCGCGAGCAGGCCTTGCTCCTACAGATCAGCGCGAACTGTAGGAGCAAGGCTTGCCCGCGATGGCGCGCGCAGCGCCCCCAAAAATAAGCAATAAAAAACCCGGCTATCAGAGCCGGGTCGGAAGACGTAAGGCTACGTATCAATCTTGCTTGGCAGGCTTGACCAACCGTTGTTCCAGTTCGCGACACGCACTCTGGATCATATCTTCAGTGATCGGTACTTCGCGCCCTTGAGCGTCAATGATGGAGCATCCCAGAGACTGGTCTGGCCGGGTGCGGATCACTTGAATCTTGTCATCGCTGCTGTTTTGCAAGGACATGGCCTGTCTCCTCATCAGGTTGTGCATTTACTGTAGAGCCACCAAATGACCAAGCTGTGACAACTCCCTACAGGGGACAAGGCGGCAATACCAGTCCATCAGAAATAACCCAGGACTTCTAGCCGGACTTTAGACCGATAACGTCTAGGCTCTATTGTCAGCGGTCATATTTAACCTGACTCATTGTGATTTACAGCGTTGCGGCGGATCGACCGGTGTAGGCTTGGCCAGGTTGATTCTTTCAGTTAGCGCTTTCGGATGATCCTGATGCTGTCTGCCCGTCACCGCCGTGCGATTCGCCTGGCCAGTCGTTTTGTTGCACCTTACCGTTGGCAGGCGCTCGGTGCCTTGCTGGCGCTGATAGTCACTGCCGGCATTACCTTGTCCATGGGGCAGGGCATTCGCCTGCTGGTGGACCAGGGCTTCATGACCCAGTCACCGCAGTTGCTCAACCAGTCTATCGGCGTGTTCATGTTGCTGGTGTTGGGCCTTGCGATCGGCACTTTCATGCGTTTTTACCTGGTGTCGTGGATCGGTGAGCGTTGCGTGGCCGATATCCGTCAACAGGTGTTCAATCATTTGATTTACCTGCACCCGGGGTTCTACGAGAACAACCGCAGCTCGGAGATCCAGTCGCGTCTGACGGCCGATACCACGCTGCTGCAATCGGTGATCGGCTCGTCGCTGTCGCTGTTCCTGCGCAATTTGCTGATGGTCATCGGCGGAGTCGTGCTGCTGTTTATCACCAACCCGAAACTCACCAGCATTGTGGTGGTGACGCTGCCATTGGTGATCGCACCGATTCTGATCTTCGGTCGCCGGGTTCGCCGCCTGTCGCGCTTGAGCCAGGATCGCATTGCCGACATCGGCAGCTATGTGTCGGAATCGCTCGGCCAGATCAAGACCGTGCAGGCCTATAACCATCAGGTGCAGGACGAGCAGCGCTTCGCCGTCACCGTGGAAGAGGCTTTCGATACCGCACGCAAACGTATCGTCCAGCGCGCCTGGCTGATTACCCTGGTGATCATGCTGGTGCTGGGGGCGGTCGCGGTGATGCTCTGGGTCGGCGGCATGGACGTGATCGCCGGGCGGATTTCCGCGGGTGAGCTGGCGGCCTTCGTGTTCTACAGCCTGATCGTCGGCAGTGCCTTTGGCACCTTGAGCGAAGTGATTGGCGAGCTGCAGCGGGCGGCCGGTGCGGCTGAACGAATTGCCGAGTTGCTGCGCTCGGAAAACATCATCCAGCCACCGGTCTCGGGGCAAGTGACATTGCCTGATCGAGTGCGTGGCGATTTGCTGCTCGAAGATCTACGTTTTTCCTACCCGTCACGGCCCGAAAGCTACGCTATCGATGGTTTGAGTCTCAGCATCAAGGCCGGTGAAACCCTCGCGCTGGTCGGACCTTCGGGGGCCGGCAAGTCGACGGTTTATGACCTGCTGCTGCGCTTTTACGATCCGATCGCGGGCCGCATCCTGCTCGATGGCGTGCCGCTGACCCAACTTGATCCTATGGATTTGCGCCGTTGTTTCGCGCTGGTGTCGCAAAACCCGGCGCTGTTCTTCGGCAGCATCGAAGAGAACATCCGCTATGGCAAACCCTCGGCGACCCTGGCTCAGGTCCAGGAAGCGGCGAAAATTGCCTACGCCCACGACTTCATCGAAAAAATGCCTGATGGCTACCAGACGCATCTGGGCGACGGCGGTCTCGGACTTTCCGGCGGTCAGCGTCAGCGCCTGGCCATCGCCCGGGCGTTATTGGTGGATGCACCGATCCTGCTGCTGGACGAAGCCACCAGCGCCCTCGATGCGCAAAGTGAACACCTGATCCAGCAAGCACTGCCCAGCCTGATGAAAAACCGCACCACGCTGGTCATTGCCCATCGCCTGGCCACGGTAAAGAACGCCGACCGGATCGCGGTGATGGACCAGGGAAAACTGATAGCGGTGGGTACACACCAGGAACTGCTCGCCAGCAATGCGCTGTATGCGCGGCTGGCGGCGTTGCAGTTTGTTGGGGCGGCCGAAGATGGCGGTCTTTTCGACGGAGCGACCAAGTAACCGACTAAGTAACCGACCAAGTAGGCCTTCACAAAAAATGCCCGCATCTTTCAATGCGGGCATTTTTGTCAGCGCCTCATGCTAAAGCTTTCCGAAGTCCGGATCAAAAGATCGCAGGCTGCGCCAGCTCCTACTGATCGTCGAAGTACCGCTCATGCCAATCCACCAGCGGTTGCGGTGAATTGAGCTTCTGGCCGTAGATCACCGAGTAAGACAGCACGTTCTGTACGTACTGGCGGGTTTCATCGAACGGGATGCTTTCCACCCAGACATCGAAGCTCAGGTGGTTGGCACCGCTCAGCCACTGGCGAACACGACCTGGGCCGGCGTTGTAGGCGGCGGTGGCGAGGACCCGGTTGCCGTTGAACTGGCTGTGGACCTGGCTCAGGTAGGCAGCGCCGAGCTGGATGTTTTTGTCCGGGTCCAGCACTTGCTGTGGCGAGGCCAGCGGAATGCTGAACTTGCGCGCGGTTTCCTTGGCGGTGCCGGGCATCAACTGCATCAGGCCGCTGGCGCCGACGCCAGAGCGGGCATCGTCCATGAAGGCACTTTCCTGGCGGGTAATGGCGAACACCCAGCTCGAATGCAGGCCGCGGACCTTGGCTTCACGTACCAGGGTATCGCGGTGGGCCATCGGGAAACGAATGTCCAGATCGTCCCAGTACTGCGCCTGGCTGATGGTGCGGATCGCCGGGAAATACCATTTCAGGTCGTACGCCAGTTTTGCCTGGGCAACCATTTCGTCACGGCTAAAGTGACGGCTGACGTGATACCACTCGCGGCGCCCGTCGACGATCTGCCCCCGGGCAAGGAATTCCAGCGCCCGACGTATACCCGGTGTATTGCGAACCTTATTGATCAGCGCCGGGCTCAACATCAGTGGCTTGTTGATCAGCGAGTAAGGCGATTGCGAACGGTCAGCGGCAAGGAACCCATAGAAGTCGCGCTCACGGGCCAGACTCTTGTACAGGGTTTGCGCTTCCGGGTTTTGTGGTTGGGCCAGCTCCAGGCTGCGGGCCTTCCAGTAGCGCCAGCGATTGGTAAGGGCCAGATCCTGTGGCAGGCGGCTGGTCAACTGATAGGCTTCGTCCCAGCGCGCCAGGCGCAACAGCAAGCGCAAGCGCCATTCGGATACGGTGTTGTCACGCAGCTCCGGGTCGTACTTGGTCATGACATCAAGGGCGCGGCTGTCGAAACGACGGGCCAGGGTCAGGCCGATTTCACGGGCGATGGCGACCTTTTCGTCGCGAGAGAAATGCATGCTGACGGCATAGCTGTCGAGCAGGGCCATCGCCCGGTCCGGATCCTGGCGCGCGAAGCGGCGCAGGCCAAGACTGACAATGTCAGACATGGCTTCATCGGCCGGGGTGAAGCGCGAAGGCTGGTCGAGCATTTCGGGTCTTTGCGCGACATCAACCAATAAACGCCCACGCGATGCCAGGGTGGTCATGTTGTTGATCAAACTGTTGGCCAGCGCATAGTTGCGTGCGTGAGCCGCGAGTTTGAGGCGTTCCCAGCGTTTCTGTTCGGTCAGTTGGCCCTCGGCGGCCCATTGCGCAAACAACGAGTCGCAGGTTTCAGGCTGGGATTTGCCAGTCAGCCAGAGTTTGTCAGCGTTGGCGTAACCTTCGGATTTGAGGTTGTGACCGATCTGGTATTGCGCATTGAGGCAGTCCAGTTCAGTGAAATTGAGCTTGGGGTCGTAGTATTTGACGAAGGTCGCCCAGTCGCCCCGCTCAGCCAGCCAGCGCAACCAGCGCAATTTCATCCAGTTGGCTTGCGGCAGGTCGCCGTGCTCGGCGAGGAACCTTTCGATTTCATCGTTGCTCGCGGTTTTCAGGCGCGCCGTCAACTCGTCATAGGCCAGATACGGCTCCAGCGGGTAATCGCTCAGCTCCTGGCTGTAGCGAAAATACGGACCTGTATCGCCTTTGGCCAAGGCGCGCTTGGCTTCGTCGTAATACTGGCGTTGGGTAGACAAGTCCACCGCCTGGGCGGATTGAACGGCAGCGGCAGAAAGAAGCAAACAGGATAAAAAACTGAAAAGGCGACTGCGCATGAGACATCCGGGCAGAAAAAACACGACAAGTGCCTGCAAATGCGAGCACTGATTATTTATAGCTTAGCCTTTTGCCAGCAACCGGCGAAAGCTTTGCCGGCTCGTCGGTACAAGATCGCAACAAATGTTGTGCAGAGTGCTTCGACATTGAAAATGCCGGCCTTCTGACGTCGCAAGTCAGGTAGAATGCGCGCCCGGTTTTTGGAGAAGCTCATGACCCTGCTCAAATTCAGCGATGTGTCCCTTGCTTTCGGCGCTATGCCGTTGTTGGACAAGGTGTCCTGGCAGATCGCCCGTGGTGAGCGGGTGTGCATCATCGGCCGCAACGGCACTGGCAAATCCAGCATGATGAAGCTGGTCAAGGGCGATCAGAAGCCTGATGACGGCTCCGTCTGGCGCGCACCAGGCCTCAAGATCGGCGAATTACCGCAAGAACTGCCGGTGGCCGACGAGCGGACAGTGTTCGACGTGGTTGCCGAAGGCCTGGACGGTGTGGGCGAGCTGCTCGCGCAGTATCATCACCTGAGCCAGAACATCGTCACCGACGCTGATCTGGACAAACTGATGCACGTCCAGCACGACCTCGAAGCTCGCGATGGCTGGCGTTTGCAGCAATTGGTCGACAGCACCCTGAGCCGGCTGCAATTGCCGGCTGACAAAACCCTCGCCGAATTGTCCGGCGGCTGGCGTCGTCGCGTCCTGCTCGCGCAGGCCCTGGTTTCCGAACCGGATCTGCTGCTGCTCGACGAACCGACCAACCACCTGGACATCGGTGCCATCGCCTGGCTCGAAGAGGCGTTGAAGGATTTCCAGGGCGCCGTGCTGTTCATTACGCACGACCGTTCTTTCCTGCAAAACCTGGCAACTCGCATCCTGGAACTGGATCGCGGCGGCCTGATCGACTGGAACGGCGACTACGCCAGCTTCCTCGTGCACAAGGAAGCCACGCTGGCCGCTGAAGAGACTGCCAACGCGTTGTTCGACAAGAAGCTGGCCCAGGAAGAAGTCTGGATCCGCCAGGGCATCAAGGCTCGTCGCACCCGTAACGAAGGTCGAGTTCGCGCCCTCAAGGCGCTGCGCGTCGAGCGTAGCGAGCGTCGTGAGCGGACCGGCAAGGCCAATATTCAGCTGGATACCGCTGACAAGTCCGGGAAGCAGGTGATGGTCCTCGAGAACGTCAGCTTTGCCCACCCGGATGGCCCGTTCCTGATCAAGGATTTCTCCATGGTCCTGCAGCGCGGCGACCGTATCGGTCTGCTGGGCGCCAACGGTACCGGCAAAACCACTTTGTTGAAGTTGATGCTCAGCGGTTTGCAGCCGACCAGCGGTACGGTTGAAGAGGGCACTCGCATCGATGTGGCCTATTTCGACCAGCTGCGCCATCAGCTGGATCTGGAAAAGACCGTGATCGACAACGTCGCCGAAGGTCGCGACTTTATCGATATCGATGGTCAGAGCCGTCACGTACTGAGTTACCTCGGCGACTTCCTGTTCAGCCCGCAGCGTGCCCGCACGCCGGTCAAGGCGTTGTCGGGTGGTGAGCGTGCGCGTCTGTTGCTGGCCAAGTTGTTCAGCAAACCGGCTAACCTGCTGGTACTCGACGAACCGACCAACGACCTCGACGTGGAAACCCTCGAGCTGCTCGAAGAGGTCTTGCTGACCTTCAACGGCACCGTGCTGATGGTCAGTCACGACCGGGCATTCCTCGACAACGTGGTCACCAGTACCCTGGTCTTCGAAGGTGAAGGCAAGGTTCGTGAATACGTCGGTGGTTATCAGGACTGGCTGCGTCAGGGTGGCTCGCCGCGCCTGCTGGGCGTGACCGAGAGCAAATCCGGCAAGGCCGACCTGAACTCTGCGGTCGTCACCGCAGCGCCTGCACCCGTGGTGGCTCAAGAAGCGCCAGTGGCCAAGAAAAAGCTCAGCTACAAGCTGCAACGCGAGCTGGAAGCGTTGCCGGGCGATATCGATGCCAAGGAACAGCAGATCGCCAAGGTGCAAGCCGAAATGGCCGATGCGGGTTTCTATCAGCGTCCTGCTGCCGAAACCGCCAAGGTCATCGCGCAGCTTGAGCAACTGCAAGCGGAACTCGATGCACTGGTCGAGCGCTGGGCCGAGCTGGATGCCTGATTGATCCTGTTATGAAAAAGCCCGGCGTTCAGTAATGAGCGCCGGGCTTTTCATATGGAATGCGATTTTATGTGGGAGCTGGCTTGCCTGCGATGGCGTCACCTCGGTCTTTGCATTGCCTGTAATGGTCCCATCGCGGGCAAGCCCGGCTCCTACACTGGATCTCCATTTGGACGTATTCAGCTTTTGATCAGGCGCACCGCCAGCACATCGCAAGGTGCACCGTGCAGCACGTCATTGGCGGTGGAACCCAGCAGCAGTGCGAGGCCGTGGCGGCCATGACTGCCGACGACGATCAGGTCGCATTCCTGTTCCTTGGCCATATGATGGATTTCCTGGCGTGGCTGGCCATAGGTCAAGTGGCTGTATTCTTTGGAAAGTTCAGGATATTTGTTGATCAGGCGCTCGAGGCGCTCCTTGGCCTGGTCGAATTGCTGTTGCTGCAATTGCGACAGGTCCATCGGCACGTCACCACCAAAGGCCATGGCCATCGGTTCGACAATATGAACCAGGGACAATTTGGCACCGTTGCTGACCGATAACTCGCGAGCACGGTGAATCACAGGATCGCACTCTTCGGTTAGATCTACGGCGACCAGAATATGGTGGTAGGGCATGAGGTGCTCCTCCTGAGGATTGCGATAACGGTAAGTATGGCTGGTTTCAAGCGGATTGGTTCTGACTGGGGTCAATCCGCCCATCAAGAATCGGGAGTACAGATATGACGGTCTGGATAGTGGTGTCAATCCTCGCAGTGGTGCTGAGCCCGCTGGCATGGCTGCGGCCTTCGCGTAAACAGGGGGGGCAGATGGCCTTGCGCATGGAGGCGCGGCGTATTGGCCTGGCCATGCAGCTGGCGCCGCAGGAGTGGCCGCATTGGCTGGAGCCAGCGCCGCCCAGCCCGTGTGCGCAATACCATCGGCCGCGACGGGGCAGTCAGCCGGCGTGCTGGATTTATTGGCAAAGTGCGCCAGGCGTGTGGGTCAATCAATGGCGAGAGGTTTGTCAGGATGAGTCGTTGCTGATTCATTTCCGGAAGTTGCCGGCCAACGTCTACAAGGTTGAGGCCGACAAGCAAATGATCACCTTGTATTGGGGGGAGCGGGGCGAGGCCAGTGTATTGAATGAGATCGATGCCGTGCTGAAGGCATTAGCCTGAAACGCAGCGCCTACACACAGGCAATAAAAAGCCCGACATCGTCATCGGGCTGGAGTGGCCAGGCAGGCCGGTAATTCGCTGAATCGTCACGCTGCCCAAGGCGTGGCGTTGATCTTGCGCTTGGCGTTCGCCATAAGCGCCTCTGTTTTTTCGTTTATCGTCCCCGGCCAGCGTAGCTTGTATTTCGAGTTGCGCAGCTAATTAGGGCGACGTTTCTAAATATTGATTCTATGAATAGTTGAACATGCATCCGCGTGTTGCAGGTCTTCGTGGTACGGATATGACCGCAAAGTCGAGTGATAACCCGTCTTTTGGGCGATTGACAATTGTCGGAAATTCCGTGAAGGTGGCGTACCCAAATCAAACGGGCGTATGAATTGAGCGTTTGTATTACAGACGGCTCCTACAGAATCCCGACTATCGCGTTGGCGGGTGTGCCTGGTGGGATGGCGTTAGCATCGACGGTAACGTCCATGCCGAGCCAGAACGTCAGCGTCCGACGTGTACTGTTCAGCTTCCATATCGTGGAGATCAGTTGATGATTTACGAAGGTAAAGCCATCACGGTTAAGGCTCTTGAAAGTGGCATCGTCGAATTGAAATTCGACCTCAAGGGTGAGTCCGTCAACAAGTTCAACCGTCTAACCCTGAACGAACTACGTTCGGCCGTAGACGCCATCAAGGCAGATGCGTCGGTCAAGGGTGTGATCGTCAGCAGTGGCAAGGACGTATTCATCGTCGGTGCCGACATCACCGAATTCGTCGACAACTTCAAGCTGCCGGATGCAGAGCTGGTTGCTGGCAACCTCGAAGCCAACAAGATTTTCAGCGATTTCGAAGACCTCAATGTACCAACCGTGGCCGCGATCAACGGCATCGCTTTGGGTGGCGGTCTGGAAATGTGCCTGGCGGCGGATTACCGCGTCATGTCCACCACGGCCAAGATCGGTCTGCCGGAAGTCAAACTGGGCATCTACCCAGGCTTCGGCGGTACCGTTCGCCTGCCGCGCATCATCGGTGCCGACAACGCCATCGAGTGGATTGCCGCTGGTAAGGAAAACCGTCCGGAAGATGCGCTGAAAGTCGGCGCAGTCGATGCGGTGGTCGCTCCAGAGAAGCTGCAGGAAGCGGCCCTGGAACTGATCAAGCGCGCCATTTCCGGTGAGTTCGATTACAAGGCCAAGCGTCAGCCGAAGCTGGAAAAGCTCAAGCTGAACGCCATCGAGCAAATGATGGCTTTCGAAACCGCCAAAGGTTTCGTGGCCGGTCAGGCTGGCCCGAACTACCCTGCGCCGGTTGAAGCAATCAAGACTATCCAGAAAGCCGCGAACTTCGGTCGCGACAAAGCTCTGGAAGTTGAAGCTGCCGGCTTCGTCAAACTGGCCAAGACCTCTGCTGCGCAGAGCTTGATCGGTCTGTTCCTGAACGATCAGGAGCTGAAGAAAAAAGCCAAGGCCTACGACGAAATCGCCAAAGACGTGAAACAGGCTGCCGTACTCGGCGCCGGTATCATGGGGGGCGGTATCGCTTATCAGTCGGCGTCCAAAGGCACGCCGATCCTGATGAAGGACATCAACGAGCACGGTATCGAGCAGGGGCTGGCCGAAGCCGCGAAACTGCTGGTTGGCCGCGTTGATAAAGGCCGCATGACCGCAGCCAAAATGGCCGAAGTGCTCAACGGCATCCGTCCAACTTTGTCCTACGGTGATTTCGGTCACGTCGACCTGGTGGTCGAAGCCGTTGTCGAGAACCCTAAGGTCAAGCAAGCGGTATTGGCCGAAGTCGAAGACAAGGTCAAAGAGGACACCATCCTCGCGTCGAACACCTCGACCATTTCCATCAGCCTGTTGGCCAAGGCCCTCAAGCGTCCGGAAAACTTCGTCGGCATGCACTTCTTCAACCCGGTGCACATGATGCCGCTGGTTGAAGTCATTCGTGGCGAGAAGTCCAGCGAGCTGGCCGTTGCCACCACCGTTGCCTACGCCAAGAAAATGGGCAAGAACCCGATCGTCGTCAACGACTGCCCGGGCTTCCTGGTCAACCGCGTACTGTTCCCGTACTTCGGCGGTTTCGCCAAGTTGGTCAGCGCCGGTGTGGACTTCGTCCGCATCGACAAGATCATGGAAAAATTCGGCTGGCCAATGGGCCCGGCGTACCTGATGGACGTGGTCGGTATCGACACCGGTCACCACGGTCGTGACGTGATGGCTGAAGGCTTCCCGGACCGCATGAAAGACGACCGTCGTTCGGCCGTTGACGTGCTCTATGAAGCCAAGCGCCTGGGCCAGAAGAACGGCAAGGGCTTCTACGCCTACGAGACCGACAAGCGCGGCAAGCAGAAGAAAGTAGCCGATCCGTCGGTACTCGAAGTGCTCAAGCCAATCGTCTTCGAACAGCGTGAAGTGACCGACGAAGACATCATCAACTGGATGATGATCCCGCTGTGCCTGGAAACCGTGCGTTGCCTGGAAGACGGCATCGTCGAAACCGCTGCCGAAGCCGACATGGGTCTGGTCTACGGTATTGGTTTCCCTCCATTCCGTGGCGGTGCACTGCGCTACATCGACGCAATCGGTGTTGCAGAGTTCGTTGCCCTGGCTGACCAGTACGCTGATTTGGGCGCGCTGTACCACCCGACCGAGAAGCTGCGCGAGATGGCCAAAAACGGCCAGAGCTTCTTCGGTTAAGCGCCCACACTAGAGCGAGAGTGAAATTATATGAGCTTGAATCCTAGAGACGTCGTGATTGTCGACTTCGGTCGTACTCCGATGGGCCGCTCCAAGGGCGGCATGCACCGCAACACCCGCGCCGAAGACATGTCGGCACACCTGATCAGCAAGTTGCTGGAACGCAACGTCAAGGTCGACCCGAGCGAAGTCGAAGACGTGATCTGGGGCTGCGTGAACCAGACCCTGGAGCAGGGCTGGAACATCGCCCGCATGGCGTCCTTGATGACTCAGATCCCGCACACGGCTGCCGGCCAGACCGTCAGCCGCCTGTGTGGCTCGTCGATGAGTGCATTGCACACCGCAGCGCAAGCGATCATGACCGGTAATGGTGACGTGTTCGTGGTTGGCGGCGTCGAGCATATGGGTCACGTGAGCATGATGCACGGTGTCGATCCGAACCCGCACATGTCGCTGTACGCGGCGAAAGCCTCGGGCATGATGGGCCTGACCGCTGAAATGCTCGGCAAAATGCACGGCATTACCCGTGAGCAGCAAGATGCCTTCGGCGTGCGCTCCCACCAACTCGCCCATAAAGCGACGGTGGAAGGCAAGTTCAAAGACGAAATCATCCCGATGCAGGGTTACGACGAGAACGGTTTCCTGAAACTGTTCGACTACGACGAAACCATCCGTCCGGAAACTACCCTGGAAAGCCTGGCGGCGTTGAAGCCGGCGTTCAATCCAAAGGGTGGCACCGTGACAGCCGGTACTTCGTCGCAGATCACCGATGGTGCTTCGTGCATGATCGTGATGTCGGCGCAGCGTGCACAGGACCTGGGCATCCAGCCGATGGCGGTGATCCGCTCGATGGCAGTGGCAGGTGTGGATCCGGCGATCATGGGCTATGGTCCAGTACCGGCGACACAGAAAGCACTGAAGCGTGCAGGTCTGGGTATTGCCGATATCGACTTCTTCGAACTCAACGAAGCTTTCGCTGCACAGGCCCTGCCAGTGCTGAAAGATTTGAAAGTGCTCGACAAGATGAACGAGAAGGTTAACCTGCACGGCGGCGCGATCGCCCTGGGCCACCCATTCGGTTGCTCCGGTGCACGTATCTCCGGCACGCTGCTCAATGTAATGAAGCAGAATGGCGGCACCTTCGGTGTATCGACCATGTGCATTGGCCTCGGCCAGGGCATTGCCACCGTTTTCGAACGCGTTTAAGCGATTCGTCGACGGAAGCCGGGGCCAAGTGCCCCGGTTTTTGTTTTTCTGAAGATTTTTTTTGTTTTTTATTTCAAGTGATTTGAGTGAGGGCCAGACCATGCCGATACAACCAGGGCTCTACCAGCATTACAAAGGTCCGCAGTACCGCGTATTCAGTGTTGCGCGGCATTCCGAGACCGAAGAAGAAGTGGTCTTCTACCAAGCCCTGTATGGCGATTACGGCTTTTGGGTGCGTCCCTTGAGCATGTTCCTGGAGTCGGTCGAAGTTGACGGCGAACAGGTCCCACGCTTTGCTTTGGTGCAGGCCGAACCAAGCCTTTTTTCAAGGCCATAAGCTGAGAGCGCGCAGAACCCTGCGCTTGACCTCACCTTGTTGCCACTATATATAGCGGTGCCGCGTCAGGCGCCAACCGCCTTTCACTTCTAGAATTCAGGAATTTTCTGATCCATGGGCAAATCGCTGGTCATTGTGGAATCCCCGGCTAAGGCCAAGACCATCAACAAGTATCTGGGTAACCAATACGTGGTGAAGTCGAGTATCGGCCATATCCGAGACCTGCCCACCAGCGGTTCGGCTAGCGCCAGCAAAGAGCCTGCTGCCAAGCGCGGCAAGGCTGCTGCTGGTGAAGTGCCGGCGCTGTCGCCTAAAGAAAAGGCGCGCAAGCAGCTGGTCTCGCGCATGGGTGTCGATCCCGATCATGGCTGGAAAGCCAAGTACGAGATCCTCCCGGGCAAGGAAAAGGTCATCGAAGAGCTGCGCCGGCTCGCCAAAGATGCTGACACCATCTATCTCGCAACCGACTTGGATCGCGAGGGGGAAGCCATTGCCTGGCACCTGCGCGAAGCCATCGGTGGTGATGACAGCCGCTACAAGCGCGTGGTGTTCAACGAAATCACCAAGAAGGCGATTCAGGAAGCCTTCTCCCAGCCGGGCGAGCTGGACATCGATCGGGTCAATGCCCAGCAGGCGCGTCGCTTCCTCGACCGCGTGGTGGGTTACATGGTTTCGCCGCTGCTGTGGGCCAAGATCGCTCGCGGTCTGTCTGCCGGCCGTGTGCAATCGGTAGCCGTGAAGCTGGTGGTGGAGCGTGAGCGCGAGATTCGCGCGTTCAACCCGGAAGAGTACTGGGAAGTTCACGCTGACCTTGGCACTGCCAAGGGCGCCAATGTGCGTTTTGAAGTGGCCCGTGAAAACGGCGAAGCCTTCAAGCCGTTCAACGAAGCCCAGGCCATGGCTGCGCTGGAGAAGCTCAAGGCTTCCAGCTACACCATCGCCAAGCGCGAAGACAAACCGACCAGCAGCAAGCCGTCGGCACCGTTCATCACGTCCACACTGCAACAGGCTGCCAGTAACCGCCTGGGCTTCGGCGTGAAGAAAACCATGATGATGGCCCAGCGTCTGTACGAAGCTGGCTACATCACTTACATGCGTACCGACTCGACCAACCTCTCGGTTGATGCCGTGGCGATGGCGCGTACTTATATTGAAGGTGAGTTCGGTAGCAAGTACCTGCCGGAAACACCGAACGTCTACAGCAGCAAGGAAGGCGCGCAAGAAGCTCACGAAGCGATTCGTCCTTCTGACGTGAATACCGATCCAAGCAAGCTGTCGGGCATGGAGCGTGATGCTGAGCGTCTCTACGAGCTGATCTGGCGCCAATTCGTCGCGTGCCAGATGCTGCCGGCGAAATACCTGTCGACCACCGTCAGCGTCGCAGCTAGCGGCTTCGAGCTGCGTGCCAAGGGCCGCATCCTGAAGTTCGACGGTTACACCCGCGTCATGCCGCAAATGGCCAAGCCTGGCGACGACGATGTGCTGCCGGACATGGCTCAAGGCGATGTGCTGAAGCTGATCAAGCTTGATCCAAGCCAGCACTTCACCAAGCCACCGGCACGTTACTCGGAAGCGAGCCTGGTTAAAGAAATGGAAAAACGCGGTATCGGTCGTCCTTCGACCTACGCGGCGATCATTTCGACTATCCAGGACCGCGGTTACGTCGCGCTGCACAACCGTCGTTTCTACTCGGAAAAGATGGGTGACATCGTCACCGAGCGTCTGTCCGAAAGCTTCTCGAACCTGATGGACTACGGCTTCACTGCCGGCATGGAAGAGAACCTCGATGACGTCGCCCAGGGTGAGCGCGACTGGAAAAACGTGCTGGACGAGTTCTACGGCGACTTCAAGAAGAAACTCGAAGTAGCCGAGAGCGCGGAAAACGGCATGCGTGCCAATCAGCCGGTCATGACCGACATTCCGTGCCTCACCTGCGGTCGTCCGATGCAGATTCGTACAGCATCGACCGGTGTGTTCCTTGGTTGCTCGGGCTACAGCCTGCCACCAAAAGAGCGCTGCAAAGCCACTGTCAACCTGGTACCGGGCGATGAAATCGCTGCGGACGACGAGGGTGAGTCGGAGTCTTTGGTGCTGCGTGGCAAGCATCGCTGCCCGATCTGCAGTACCGCGATGGATGCTTACCTGCTGGATGAGAAGCGCAAGCTGCACATCTGCGGTAACAACCCGGATTGTGCAGGTTACGAGATCGAAGAAGGCAGCTATCGCATCAAGGGCTACGAAGGTCCGAGCCTGGAGTGCGATAAGTGCGGCAGCGAAATGCAGTTGAAGACTGGTCGTTTCGGCAAGTTCTTCGGTTGCACCAACGCGACCTGCAAGAACACCCGCAAACTGCTGAAGAGCGGTGACGCGGCACCGCCGAAGATGGATCCGGTGAAGATGCCCGAGCTCAAGTGCGAGAAGGTCAACGACACCTACATTCTGCGTGACGGTGCTTCCGGCCTGTTCCTGGCGGCGAGCCAGTTCCCGAAAAACCGCGAGACCCGTGCTCCGCTGGTGATCGAGATCGTGCCGCACAAGGATGAGATCGATCCGAAGTACCACTTCCTCTGCGCGGCGCCGAAGAAGGACCCGGATGGTCTCCCGGCAGTGATCCGTTACAGCCGCAAGACCAAGGAGCAGTACGTGCAGACCGAAGTCGAAGGCAAGCCTACCGGTTGGAAGGCATTCTACGACGGTGGCAAGTGGGTGGTTGAAGACAAGCGCGTAGCCAAATAATCGGGCAATGCGACGCCAAAGGCCGCATGCGAACCCTCGGGTTTTCATGCGGCCTTTTGTTTTGTGCTTGCGGTCGGCTTGTCTGATCCATGACACTGTCAGACCTGCATTACGCGTCTTATTTCGTTGTGGAGACTGCCGTCATGGCCTTTGAGCTCTATACCCGTACCAATCAGAAAATTTACTTTGCCGGTCTGTCGCTTGAGGCGCTGGCCCGGGCGGAAGAGGGACGGGCAATGAATTCCCTGGCGCTGATCCAGGCCGGGCGTGAGTCAGCGTTGTTTCACTTGTACGGCGCACTGCTGGGCTTGTGTCATGAGATTGCCGGTTTTTACCGTTTGCCTCAGGCCAATGCACCGCGAGCAGAATTGTTGCTGACTCGTGAAGTGCTCGAGACCATCGCTATTCCGGAAATGGCGGAGATGGTCGAGTTGGCGAATAACCCTGAAACCTGGCTGGCAAAGCTTTTGGCTGCCCATGCCGCGCTGTTTCAACCGCCACGCGTGCCGCACAAGCCCAAGGGTGACGTGACCCAACCGCTGATCATGGCGGTTAACCTCGATGAAGAAGAGGCGCCTCAAGAGTTGAGTCGAGAAGAGCTGGAAAGCTGGCGTCAGAACCTAAAGGACTTGGCGATTCGGTTTCGCGAAGGGTTGAATGAGTGCTGAATCTGCGCACGGAATGCTGAGTGTTCAGTGATGGCCATGGATCAGGGATGATCTTCAGCATGGGTTTCGGTGACGTGCAGCCGGTCAAGATCCCGAGCGAAGCCGCGCTGATGGCTATATAATCCCCGCCTTTCGTGGAGAACAGACTTTTATGCCAACGTCCTTTCTAGAAATTGTCGAACTGCCAGACGGCCGTATTGAGCTGCGCAGAGCTGAGGACGAGGGTTCTCTGGTGACTTTGAACTTCTCTGAAGACGCCAAAGCGTTCCTGCAGGGCCAGCACGTTGAAGTCGCCAAGGCGATGTTGAGCGTGGGTGTGCAGATGGCTGGACGCTTGGTTGAAGGCGAATTCGACAAAGAAGAAGGGCCGCGGATTCTTCATTGATTCCGTTCGTCGGCTTTTCGCAGGGCATCATTTCACGTTGATGTTACAGATTGGCTTCTCTGTCCTGGAGAAGCCCTGCGCCTTTCAAGTGCACAGTGAGTGTCACTTAGCCCAGCCGAATATTCAGACTTTGAGCATCCCCGGTACGGGCGGCGCTGATCAGCTGTTGGCGCGCGCTGGAACTCAACGGGTTCAGCCAGCTTACAACGGTGTGACTGCGGCCCAGGCGCAAGGCTTCGCACGCCAGTTGCTGGGCGCTTTGTGTTCCCCGAGGTTGTAGCAACAGAATGCGTTCGCGGTTCAGGCCGGCATCTCGCAGCCAGGCTTGAGTCAGGCTGGCGGGTGGCGCGATCAGTGTCAGCCAGCGAGCGTCCTTGTCCTGGCTCAACTCTCTGAGGATGGGGGCCAGAAGGTTCAGGCAGCTCCCAGCCGCACCACGCAATGACAGCTCACTGAACACTTCGGGTTCGGCGCTCCAGGGTGACTCGACCACGTCTTTGAGAGTCGGCGCCAACGGCTGCGCCATGAACGCTTCGAACAGCGGAAGTTGGGTGTGCTGTGGTGTGTGAGGGAACTGCATAACGCCTCCTTTAGCGGCGAATGACGCCGACACTCAAGCCTTCGATCACCAGGTCCTGATCTTTCAGGTTCACTTCGATCGGGGCAAACTCGGGGTTTTCGGCAATCAGCCAGACCTTGCTGCCGTCGCGCTTGAAACGCTTGACGGTCACCTCGTCGCCGATCCGCGCAACCACGATCTGGCCGTTACGGGCCTCGCGAGTGGTGTGCACGGCGAGCAGGTCGCCGTCGAAAATCCCCACGTCCTTCATGCTCATGCCGTGAACGCGCAACAAATAGTCGGCGCGTGGATGGAAGAAGGAAGGATTGATGTTGCAGGATTCTTCGATGTGTTGTTGAGCGAGAATCGGGGCGCCGGCAGCAACTCGGCCAATGATCGGCAAGGTGGACTCGTCGGCCTTGGCTTCGAAGCCCGGGATGCGAATGCCGCGTGAAGCGCCGGGCGTCATTTCGATTGCACCCTTGCGCGCCAGTGCCTTGAGGTGTTCTTCCGCAGCATTGGGCGACTTGAAGCCAAGCTCCAGGGCGATTTCTGCACGGGTCGGCGGATAGCCGTTGTCTTCGAGGCAGCGTTTGATAAAAGCCAGAATCTCAGCTTGGCGTGGCGTCAGTTTTATCATGTCGATCGCTCTGTCTTTTTATACAGTGACTGGGATTATATACAGTGGAGTGGTCTTGGCAATCCTCCTTTTTTATCTGACCGCTGGACGGTAGGTTTACAGATCGTCAGCTTGCTGCTTGTAGGACTGGCTACAGCTCCCGACTTGTATGGTTAAATAGCTGACCGACCGTTCGCAAAACGAACAGGCAGGCTTGACAATGCTCAGGCTGAAACGTATGTTTCAAACAAGTGTTTGTCAGGCGGAGTAGCCATGGCCCAGTCGGAAACCGTTGAACGCATTCTCGATGCTGCCGAGCAGTTGTTCGCGGAAAAAGGTTTTGCCGAAACTTCATTGCGGCTGATCACCAGCAAGGCTGGGGTCAATCTGGCGGCAGTGAATTATCATTTCGGCTCAAAGAAGGCCTTGATTCAGGCAGTTTTCTCGCGTTTTCTCGGGCCTTTCTGCATCAGTCTCGATCGTGAGCTGGAGCGCCGTCAGGCCAAGCCGGACAGCAAGCCGAGCCTTGAAGAGCTGCTGGAAATTCTCGTCGAACAAGCCCTTGTGGTGCAGCCACGCAGCGGCAACGATTTGTCTATCTTCATGCGCCTGTTGGGGCTGGCATTCAGTCAGAGCCAGGGGCATTTGCGGCGTTACCTGGAAGACATGTACGGCAAGGTATTCCGTCGTTACATGCTGCTGGTCAATGAAGCCGCGCCGCGTATTCCGCCTATCGAACTGTTCTGGCGCGTGCACTTCATGCTCGGCGCAGCGGCGTTCAGCATGTCGGGGATCAAGGCCTTGCGCGCTATCGCCGAGACCGATTTCGGGGTGAACACCTCGATCGAGCAGGTGATGCGTCTGATGGTGCCGTTCCTGGCTGCTGGCATGCGCGCAGAAACCGGCGTCACCGACGAGGCCATGGCATCGGCCCAGTTGCGTCCTCGCAGCAAATCGGCACCCGTCGCCGCCAAGGTTTAACAGTTCACGGGTGGGCGCGGCAGCTTACATCCGCTAAGCTAGCCGCCCATGCCGACTCTCGTTTCAGACCCGCTCGATTTTTCTTTTACCGACCACGTTCCGCCGGGTATTACCCTTGGTGGCGAAGTCGTGTGTCTGCATCGGGCCGGGCTCTTCAAAGATGCGCCGCGCGCGCTTTTCGTTATCAAGGAATTTTTATGACTGCTGGCCTGCAAGGCTCGTTGATGGTGGACGTCGCCGGTACCTGGCTGACGGCCGAAGATCGCCAACTGTTGCGTCAGCCCGAAGTGGGTGGACTGATCATTTTTGCGCGCAATATCGAGCATCCACGCCAGGTCCGAGAGTTGAGTGCGTCGATTCGTGCGGTGCGTCCTGACCTGCTGTTGGCGGTGGACCAGGAGGGCGGTCGGGTGCAGCGCCTGCGTCAGGGTTTCGTGCGTCTGCCTGCCATGCGGGCGATTGCTGACAACCCGAACGCCGAATACCTGGCCGAGCAGTGTGGCTGGATCATGGCGACCGAAGTGCTGGCTGTCGGCCTCGACTTGAGCTTTGCCCCGGTGCTGGACCTCGACTACCAGCGCAGTGCCGTGGTCGGTACCCGTTCGTTTGAAGGTGATCCGGAACGTGCGGCCTTGCTGGCGGGGGCGTTCATTCGCGGCATGAACAACGCCGGCATGGCGGCGACCGGCAAGCACTTCCCTGGCCACGGCTGGGCGGAGGCCGATTCGCACGTCGCGATTCCGAATGACGAGCGCAGTCTCGAGGAAATCCGCGCCAAGGACCTCGTGCCGTTCGCACGCTTGAGCAAGCAGCTGGCGGCAGTGATGCCTGCTCACGTGATCTACCCGCAGGTCGACTCACAGCCCGCCGGCTTCTCGCGCCGCTGGCTGCAGGACATCCTGCGTGGAGAATTACAGTTTGATGGGGTGATCTTCAGTGACGATCTGTCGATGGCCGGTGCTCATGTTGTCGGCGACGCTGCCAGCCGGATCGAAGCGGCGCTGTCTGCGGGTTGCGATATGGGCCTGGTGTGCAATGACCGTGCGGCCGCAGAACTGGCGCTGAGCGCGGCTCAACGCCTGAAGGTCAAGCCGTCTGCACGCATCGCGCGGATGCGCAGCCAGTCGTTCGCCAGCACCGATTACCGGCAGGATCCGCGCTGGCTTACCGCTCTTGGCGCGCTCAAAGATGCCCAACTGATTGATTAAGGACTTTTTGCAATGACGGTTTACGCGATTATCGGTGGCACCGGCCTGACCCAGCTCGAAGGCTTGAGCATTCGCCAGTCATTGGCTCTGGACACGCCGTACGGCGCACCATCGGCCGAGATCCAGGTCGGTGAATACGCTGGGCGGGAAGTGCTGTTTCTCGCTCGTCACGGCCATCCGCACCGTTTTCCGCCGCATCAGGTGAATTATCGGGCCAACCTGTGGGCATTGAAGCAGGCAGGCGCGCAGGCGATTCTGGCGGTCAATGCGGTCGGTGGGATTCATGCCGCCATGGGCACCGGGCATTTCTGCGTGCCTCATCAATTGATCGATTACACCAGCGGTCGCCAGCACACCTATTTTGCCGATGACCTGGAGCAGGTCACCCACATCGATTTCAGCTATCCCTACAGCGAACCATTACGCGAGCAGTTGATTGCCGCGTTGGCGGCTGAAGGCTGTGCCTACAGCAGTCACGGTGTGTATGCCTGCACCCAGGGCCCGCGGCTGGAAACCGTTGCCGAGATCGCCCGCCTGGAGCGTGATGGCTGCGACATCGTCGGCATGACCGGTATGCCGGAAGCGGCATTGGCTCGCGAGCTGGAGCTGGATTACGCGTGTCTGGCGCTGGTGGTGAACCCGGCGGCGGGCAAATCGACGGCGGTGATTACCATGGCCGAGATCGAGCAAGCGCTGCATGACGGAATGGGCAAAGTGAAGTCGACGTTGGCGCGGGTGCTTAAAGGTTAAGCATTCGTTACACCGAGTTGACCCCATCGCGGGCAAGCCTTGCTCCTACAGATCCATGTTGACCGCAAATATCGCGATCGACTCAAAAACCGTAGGAGCAAGGCTTGCCCGCGATGGCGATCTTGCAGTCACCGCTAAATCTTCGATTTGTCCGGCAACGGCGCAAACAACGCTTCGATATCGTCGCTCTGCAGCTTCCAGTCCCCGGTCGAACGCCCATCCAGTACGCCGGCCGCGAGGTCGGACTTTTCCTTTTGCAGGTGCTGGATTTTTTCTTCGACGGTGCCGCGGGCAATCATCTTGTAGACGAACACCGGCTTCTCCTGGCCGATCCGGTAAGCGCGGTCGGTGGCCTGGTTTTCCGTTGCCGGGTTCCACCATGGATCATAGTGAATCACCGTGTCGGCTTCTGTCAGGTTCAGGCCAACGCCGCCTGCTTTCAGGCTGATCAGGAAAATCTGACGCTTGCCGCTCTGGAAGTCTTTCACCGGAGTACGTCGATCGCGGGTTTGCCCGGTCAGCAGCGCGTAAGCGATGCCGCGTTTATCCAGTTCGTCTTCGATCAGCGAGAGCATCGAGGTGAACTGTGAAAACAGCAGGATCTTGCGGCCTTCTTCGAACAGTTCCTCAAGCATCTCCATCAGGCTGTCGAGCTTGCCCGAGGTGCTGCCGCGCGTGGGCAGGGCGGCCTCATTGACCAGCCGCAGGTCGCAGCACACCTGCCGCAGCTTGAGCAGCGCTTCAAGAATGATGATCTGACTGCGCGCCACACCTTTGCGGGTGATCTCGTCGCGGACTTTCTTGTCCATGGCCAGGCGCATGGTTTCGTAAACGTCGCGCTGCGCCTCGTTGAGCTCGACCCAATGGACGATCTCGGTTTTCGGTGGCAGTTCGGTGGCGACCTGTTCCTTGGTTCGACGCAACAGGAACGGCTTGATCCGACCGTTCAGGTGTTGCAGTCGTACATCGCTGGCGCGTTTTTCGATGGGTACGCGGTAATCGCGATTGAAGCTTTTCACGTCGCCCAACCAGCCGGGCAGCAGGAAGTGAAACAGCGACCACAGCTCGCCCAGGTGATTTTCCAGTGGTGTGCCGCTCAGGCATAGGCGCTGGCGGGCATTGAGCTCTCGAGCCGCATGAGCGGCCTTGCTGTTGGGGTTCTTGATGTATTGCGCTTCGTCGAGCACTAGCACATGCAATGGCTGCGTTGCCAAGCGTTCGACATCCTTGGGCAGCAGCGCATACGTGGTGAGGATCAGGTCGTATTCGGCCAAATGCTCAAAATGCTTTTTACGTCCAGTGCCATACAGCGCCAGCACTTTGAGTTGTGGGGCAAAGTGCGCCGCTTCGTCGAGCCAGTTGGGAATCAGGCTGGTGGGCATTACCACCATGCACGGCCGGTCCAGGCGGCCGGCGTTTTTCTCGGTCAGCACATGCGCCAGGGTCTGTAGGGTTTTGCCCAGGCCCATGTCGTCCGCAAGGATGCCGCCGACTTCCAGTTGCCGCAGCGACTGCATCCAGCTCAAGCCTTCAAGCTGGTAAGGCCGTAATGTGGCGTTCAGTCCTTCGGGCGCTTCGGTCGTGTAATCCTTGATGTCACGCAGGCGCTGGGCGAAGGTGCGGATGTGCTCGCCACCTTCCCAAAGCAGAGGCATGTCTTCCAGCGGATTCAGGCGAGTGGCGTCGGCGCTGCTCAGGCGCAACTTGGTTTCGCCGGGCTCTTGCAGGTAAAACTCGCCAAGGGTCGCCAGCACAGGCTTTAAACGACCGAGCGGCAGCGCGACCTGCAAAGGGCCGGATTCGGCGTTCGGACGGTGCGGGATGTTCACCAGAATCAGTTCATCGTCGCGGCGTCTGGCCAGGCGTTCCGGGTTGAGAATCTCGGTGTGCGAGCGCATCAGGTTCAGCAGGATCGGCAGCAGGCTCAGGCGCTCGCCATTGACGATAATCCCCAGCTCCAGATCAAACCAGTCGCGCTCCGGCGCCTCTTCGACCGTGGCGTACCAGTCATCGACCGCCGTCAGGTCAAAGCCGAAGTCTTCGTCAATCTGCAGCTCCCAGCCCTGGGTGCGTAACTTGGGCAGCTCATTGAGAGTGAACGTCAGCCAGGCGCTGTCGTTGACCATCTCATACAGTTCGCCGGCGCTTTCCGGCAAGGCTTTGCTTTGGCGGGTCGCCACTCTGAATCCAAGGATTCGCAGCTGTTCCCGGTAGGCTTTTTCGACGTCCGGCTGGCGTTTGATTCGTAGCGTTTGCTGTTCCTGTCGGATCAGGATGTCGGCATTTTTCTGTCCGCTGACGTATTCATCCAGATAGTTGAACGACAGCGCGGCACGGTGCTGGATGTAGCGCTGCATTTTGCCGTTGCGCGGTTCGAAGGCGCTGAACTCGATGCTCGCCAGCCACAGACGCGGCACCGGTTGCACGTTGTCCACCAGCAGTTGTGGTAAAGGTGCGGGCGTACGGTTTTCGAGGACCGCCTGCAGTTTTTCCAGCAGCTCGGCATCTTTGGCGGCGGCCGGGTACTCAAGGGTTTCCTGGACTTTGAGCAACACTGCAGCGCAATGCTTGCAGTTGACGCGCACCGGGCAACTGCACGTTGCATCGACCAGTAACAGAGTGCCTTTGGTGGATTCGCGCAGCGTAATGGTCTGGCGGTAAACATTGCCGCCAGAGCCTTCGCAACTGGCGGTGATGGTGCTGTCGCCGGCCTCGACGATCCTGGCGCGATTTTCCAGTGCGTAGCGGCGGCCACGCTCCAGGCTTTGTTCCTTGAATCGGCTGACCCAGGAAGGGGCCAGGGGTTTGCTCAGGTTCGGGGGCATGGGGACTTCAATCAGTCCGGGAGAACGTCAGGGACTGGCGGACGCGCAGGTGCAGTGAGCGAAGTGATTTTGATCAGCAGCGCCAGGTGGCCGTTGTCGAGGTAGTTGAGCTGACCGTTTTTGGTGTGGCTTTGCTGCTTCAGGCGTTCGCTGGCGGTAACCCGGCCATAGGCATCGAACTGGTTGACCCAGAAGTTCGCGTCGACATCGGTGAAGCGCCCGAGCTTCAGGTTCAGCGAGCCTTCGATCGGAAACTGGCCGAATTGCTCCTTGCCGTCGCTGATCGAGATTTTTCTCGCGTCCTCGCCAAGACTCTGTTGCCAGGCCTTGTGTAGCAACACCGTGTAATCGCCGCTGGCGCGCAGTTTTTCAGCCTCGGCATTCAGGCTTGGGGTACGCAGGCTGTCGGCACTGATCGGCCGTGCACCGGCAGCCCAGTCTTCCGGTGCGGTGCGGCTGGTAATGGCCGGCACGGCGTTCTGGCGGAACAGGATCATTTCAACCTGATACAAGCTGTCGGCAAACGCCGTCGGGGCAACGAGGGTCAACAACAGGGTCAATGAGCGAAACAGGCGCATGCGGCGTCCTTCAAGCAGATTTTGGAGTGAGGTGCTCAAACAGCGCCTCCACTGTATTAAAGCGCTCTTCCGGGCGCTCCATCGGCACCATGAATTTGAACATCGTGGCGCCTTCGAATTTGTAGCGTTTGGGTTGACCCTGGATCAGCTTGATCAGCACCAGCGGATCGACCGGCGTTTGTGCGCCGAACTCGATACGACCGCCTTGCGGGCCGCCGTCGACTTTCTTGATCCCCAGTTGCTCGGCCTGCAGTTTCAGCAAGGTCATGCGCACCAGGTTCTTGGTCGGTTCCGGCAGCAGGCCGAAGCGGTCGATCATCTCCACTTGCAGGTCCTTGAGGCCATCCTCGTCGGTTGCCGACGCGATGCGTTTGTAGAGGATCAGTCGTGCGTGGACGTCCGGCAGGTAGTCTTCCGGGATCAACGCTGGCAAGCGTAGGTTGATTTCCGGACCGCCACCCAGCGGTTGATCAAGGTTTGGCTGCTCGCCCTTGCGGATGGATTTAACCGCGCGTTCGAGCATTTCCATGTACAGGGTGAAACCGACGGCCTGGATCTGCCCGCTCTGACCGTCGCCCAGCAGTTCGCCGGCGCCACGGATTTCCAGGTCGTTGGTGGCCAGCACGAAGCCTGCACCAAGGTCCTGGGTGTTGGCGATCGCTTCCAGGCGTTTTTCCGCGTCTGGCGTGATCTGTTGACGCGGCGGTGTCAGCAGGTAGGCGTAAGCCTGGTGGTGACTGCGACCGACGCGGCCACGCAATTGATGCAGCTGCGCCAGGCCGAACTTGTCGGCACGCTCGATGATGATGGTGTTGGCGCTCGGCACGTCAATGCCGGTCTCGATGATGGTCGAGGCGATCAGCACATTGAAGCGCTTGTGATAGAAGTCGCTCATCACCTGTTCGAGTTCGCGCTCGCGCATCTGCCCATGACCGATGCCGATCCGTGCTTCCGGCACCAGCTCGGCGAGATCGGCGGCACATTTCTCGATGGTTTTCACATCGTTGTGCAGGTAATAGACCTGGCCGCCACGCAGCAACTCACGGAGCAGGGCCTCTTTGACCGTGCTCTTGTTCTGTTCCATGACAAAGGTGCGCACCGACAAACGTCGCGCTGGTGGCGTGGCGATGATCGACAGATCACGCATGCCCGACACCGCCATGTTCAGCGTGCGCGGAATCGGCGTGGCGGTCAGGGTCAGGATGTCGACTTCGCTGCGCAGGGCCTTGAGCTGTTCCTTCTGACGCACACCAAAGCGGTGTTCTTCGTCGATGATCACCAGCCCGAGGTTTTTGATCTTTACGTCGTCTTGCAGCAGCTTGTGCGTGCCGATGACGATGTCGATCTTGCCTTCGGCGAGGTCGGCAACGGCGGCATTCACTTCCTTGGTCGACTTGAAGCGGCTCATCACTTCCACGGTCACTGGCCAGTCGGCGAAGCGGTCGCGGAAGCTGTTGTAGTGTTGCTGGGCGAGCAGGGTGGTCGGCACCAGAATCGCGACCTGACGGCCGCCGTGCACGGCAATGAATGCCGCACGCATCGCCACTTCGGTCTTGCCGAAACCGACGTCGCCGCAGACCAGTCGGTCCATTGGTCTCGGCGCGAGCATGTCTTCGCGTACCGCGTCGATGGTGGTTTGCTGGTCCGGGGTTTCTTCGAACGGGAAGCCGGCGCTGAAGGTTGCGTAATCGGCTTTCGGATCGGCAAAGGCATAACCTTCGCGAGCCGCGCGGCGAGCATAGATGTCGAGCAGTTCAGCGGCGACGTCACGCACCTGTTCAGCGGCTTTGCGTTTGGCTTTTTGCCAGGTCTCGGAGCCGAGGCGATGCAGCGGCGCCAGTGCGTCGTCGCTGCCGGTGTAGCGAGCGATCAAATGCAGGTTGGCCACCGGCACATAAAGCTTGGCGCCCTCGGCGTATTCGAGGGTCAGGAACTCGGCGGCCTGGTTTTCGATTTCCAGGGTCGCGAGGCCCAGATAACGGCCAACGCCATGATCGATATGCACCACCGGCGCGCCTTCGCGCAACTCGGTGAGGTTTTTGATCACTGCATCGTTATTGGCATCGGCGCGTTTCTCGCGACGACGGCGCTGCATCACTCGCTGACCGAACAACGGACTTTCAGCAATCAATGCCAGGGCTGGATTGTCCAGCACCAGGCCTTCGTCCAGCGGTGCGATGGTGATCGCCAGGCGCTCTTTGCTAGCGACGAAATCCGGCCAGCTGTCGACGGTTTTCGGCCGCAGCTTCAGGCGTTCCAGCAGTTCCAGCAGTACTTCGCGGCGACCGGCCGACTCGGCGGTAAACAGCACGCGCCCGGAAAACCCATCAAGGAAATTCGACAGCGCTTGCAGCGGCTGGTTGGCCTTGGCTTCGATGGCCAGGTTCGGCAACGGTGTAGCGGGAAAACGTTCGCGGCCGACACCGGTTTCGACGTCTTGCTGGCTGGCAACCACGCGCGGCCAGTTCTTGAGACGTGCGAAGCAGTCTTCCACCGGCAGGAACAGCTCGGCCGGCGGCAACAATGGCCGGGATGGATCGACGCGGCGCTCTTCGTAGCGGTTGCGCACGTCGTTCCAGAAATTCTCCGCCGCCTGTTCGATGCCCGGCAGGGAGAACACCTGGGTGTCCTGCGGCAGGTAGTCGAACAGCGTCGAGGTTTCATCGAAGAACAGCGGCAGGTAGTACTCGATACCGGCCGGTGTAATCCCGCTGCTCAGGTCCTGGAAGATCGGGCAGCGGCGGAAATCGACATCGAAGCGCTCGCGAAAGCGTGCCTTGAAGCGGGTCACGGCTTCTTTTTGCAGCGGAAATTCTTTGGCGGGCAGCAGTCGGACCGATTCGACCTTGTCGATGGAGCGCTGGTTTTCCGGGTCGAAGGTACGCAGGGTCTCGATTTCGTCATCGAACAGGTCGATGCGGTAGGGCAGTTTGCTGCCCATCGGGAACAGGTCGATCAGCGCGCCACGTACCGCGAATTCGCCGTGCTCATAAACTGTATCGACGCAGCGGTAACCGCTGGCCTCCAGCCGCGTGCGCATTTGCTCGACGTCGAGCTTCTGGCCGATGTCCAGCACCAGGCTGCTGCCGAGCAGGAACTTGGTGGGAGCCAGGCGATGTAGGGCGGTGGTGATCGGCACTACCAAAACGCCATGGCTCAGCTCGGGCAGCCGATACAGGCTGGCGATGCGCTGGGATATAATGTCCTGGTGCGGCGAGAACAGGTCGTAAGGCAGGGTTTCCCAGTCCGGGAAATGCAGCACCGGCAATTCGGGGGCGAAGAAACTCAGCTCCTGTTCCAGCCGTTCGGCACTTTGGCTGTCGGCGGTCAGTAGCAGGGTAAAGCGCTTGGCAGCGCTGGCGGCCTCGGCAATGGCCAGGCTCAGGGCGGCACCGGGCAGGTTGCCCCAGTGCTGTTTACCTGCCGCGGCAGGGAGAAGCGGTAGACGCAGGACGGGCACGGAAGGTTGAGCTCCAGCGTTGCGACAAAGTCGGTAATTGTAGCGGGCGAAGGTGCCGGCTGTCAGTTGCAGACTACCGCCGACGAAAGGAAAAGCATGTTGCGATAGGCGTGCATTGCTCCGCAGACGACTCGGCGGCATAATGTAGCCCCTTTTTTCAGCCCCTACATGTGGAAGGTTCCCGTGACTCAGAAGCCCGACCAGTGTCTTGGTGAATGGATCGACCGTGAAGCACTCGCAGAAGCGATGATTCCGCTTATCGGTCAGCTTTACCGCAATAACAACGTGGTGAGCTCGATCTATGGCCGCAGCCTGATCAACCAGTCTGTCATCGCGATTCTCAAAGCTCACCGCTTTGCTCGCCATCGTCAGTCCGATGACGCCGAACTGTCCGTTCACGAAACATTCCCGCTGCTCAAAGCGATGAGCGAGCTCAAGCTCGGCGCCGCTTCGGTAGACCTGGGCAAGCTGGCAGTCAAGTTCAAGGCCGAAGGCAAAGGTCGCACGGCCGAGCAGTTCGTCCGTGAAGAACTGGCCGACGTTGTAGGCCAGCAGAACGCTTCCGCACGCAAAGGCACTGACGTTGTACTGTACGGCTTCGGTCGTATCGGCCGTCTGCTGGCGCGCATCCTGATTGAAAAAACCGGCGGTGGCGACGGCCTGCGTCTGCGTGCCATCGTTGTGCGCAAAGGCGCTGAAAACGACCTGATCAAACGCGCCAGCCTGCTGCGTCGCGATTCGGTTCATGGTCCGTTCAACGGCACCATCACCATCGACGAAGCCAACAACACCATCACCGCCAACGGCAACCTGATCCAGGTTATCTACGCGAAGAACCCGACTGAAGTGGACTACACCCAGTACGGCATCAAAGACGCTCTGTTGGTGGACAACACCGGTGTATGGCGTGACGCCGAGGGCCTGGGCCAGCACCTGGCTTGCCCGGGCATCGACCGCGTTGTTCTGACCGCGCCTGGCAAAGGCAAGCTGAAGAACATCGTTCACGGCATCAACCACGGTGAAATCACCGCTGACGACAAGATCGTTTCCGCCGCCTCCTGCACCACCAACGCCATCGTGCCGGTGCTCAAGGCTGTGAACGACAAGTTCGGCATCATCAACGGTCACGTTGAAACGGTTCACTCGTACACCAACGACCAGAACCTGATCGACAACTTCCACAAAGGCGATCGCCGTGGTCGTAGCGCCGCGCTGAACATGGTAATCACCGAGACCGGTGCTGCCACTGCTGCTGCCAAGGCCCTGCCTGAGCTGGCCGGCAAGCTGACCGGTAACGCGATCCGTGTTCCAACGCCGAACGTGTCGATGGCAATCCTCAACCTGAACCTTGAGAAAGCCGCCACCCGTGAAGAGATGAACGAGTACCTGCGCTACATGGCGCTGCACTCCGATCTGCATAAGCAAATCGACTTCGTCAACTCGCAGGAAGTGGTTTCGACCGACTTCGTTGGCTCGCGCCACGCAGGTGTTGTGGACGCTGAAGCAACCATCAGCCAAGACAACCGCGTTGTTCTGTACGTTTGGTACGACAACGAATTCGGTTACAGCTGCCAGGTGGTTCGCGTGATGGAAGACATGGCCGGTGTAAACCCGCCAGCATTCCCGCGCTAAGCCTTAGCCGCACCTGAAAACGCCCCGACTTGTCGGGGCGTTTTTGTTTGTGTGGCTTGCCTGGCTGGCCTACGGAGTCGGCGAAATATTTTGTGATAAATCGCTTCCGGAGCCGTCGCATCAAAGTGATAGGTTTGCCCGCGATCAAAAAGACCTGAGGACCACTTGTATGCGTTTTATCGCAAAGCCTTGCGCAGCATTGCTATTGCTGGCCAGCACCGTCTCTTTCGGCAACCTCGCCATGGCGAATGCCCAGCGGTCGGATATCGACAGCATCGTGCAAGATGCCGCCCAAGCGGTCATGCAGCAGTACAACATTCCCGGCCTGGCCATTGCGGTGACTGCTAATGGCAAGCAGCAGTTCTACAACTTCGGCGTGGCCTCAAAGGAAACACAACAGAAGGTCACGAGCGATACGCTGTTTGAAATCGGCTCCATCAGTAAAACCTTCACGGTCACCCTGGCGACCTACGCTGAGGCCAACGGTCAGCTTTCTCTCACTGACCACCCCGGCAAGTACCTGCCTGAGCTCGCGGGTAGCCCGTTCGATAAAACGACGCTGATCAATCTGGCGACCCATACTGCAGGCGGCTTCCCCTTGCAGGTGCCTGATCAGGTACAGAACAACCAACAGCTGATGGACTACTTCAAGGCGTGGCAACCGACGTATGCGCCGGGTGCTCAAAGAACCTATGCCAACCCCAGCATCGGGGCGCTGGGCATGATCACCGCAATCAGCATGAAGATGCCGTTCGCGGTGGCGCTGGAACAGCGACTCTTCCCGGCGCTCGGAATGCCTAACAGCTTCATCAACATCCCGGCGAGCAAGCTGTCGCTCTATGCTCAGGGTTACAACAAGCAGGATGTCCCGGTCAGGTTGAATTCCGGTGTGCTGGGTGACGAGGCCTACTCGGTAAAAACCAGCTCCACGGACCTGATTCGCTTTGTCGAGGCCAATCTGGGCGTTGCGAAGGTCGAAGCAAAACTCGGTCGCGCACTGATGGAGACGCACACGGGCTATTTCCAGCTAGGTCCAATGACTCAAGACCTGATCTGGGAACAGTACGATTACCCGGTGCAACTGAGTGCGCTGGTTGAAGGCAATGCCGACAAGATGATTTACGACAGTCATGTCGTCACGGCACTGAATCCGCCACTGGCTCCACAGGAGGCGGTCTGGGTCAACAAGACGGGGGCGACCGGCGGGTTCTCTGCTTATGTGGCCTTCGTCCCAGAGAAGAAGTTTGGCATTGTGGTGTTGGCCAACAAGAGCTACCCCAACGAACCCCGGGTGCGCCTGGCGCATCGGATCCTGAGTGAACTGGATTAATCTTCGCTGACGGAGGATTGAGTGGCGGCCGATGTGAACTCTCCAGCGTTGCCGCGCTAAGCCCTGACTGCACATGAAAACGCCCCGACTTGTCGGGGCGTTTTCATGTGCAGCGGTTCATTATAAGGAGCCATTAGACATCATCTATTAAATTGGAAGTGTTTATGCATCATTTGCTATGTCCGGTCAGTGCAGTGTAGTTATATCGTTTTATTCTTGATGTGTGCCAAATCAGAACGCTGTAAAGATCGACAGGTTATCGCTATAAAAATTCAATAATAAAAAAATCCTCAAATAAAATAAGCAGTTGCAGTTGGAAGGTGTTGCTACTTGCTTTACATGGATCCAATACAGGTTGCGTTGAATAATTGACGCCATTTTATTGAATGGTTCGATGCTTGACAGCGACGGGAGCGGAACTTAGTGTCTCCCCCTGACAGCTCCGGCACCGGCCGGGGTTGGGTGACAGCAAATTGCCTGTACTATCGGGAAAATATTCACGGTAACTTTCACAACTTTGGCAGTGCTGCTTTAAAAGTAATGGCGTTTTAATGTGCGTCATGATGGCAACTAATACTCCAAAAAGACAGGGAACTTATTCCTGCTCACATCACACTGAATCTAAATAAACCGTGCGGGCTTTATTGCTGTCCGGGGAGTTGATGATCCGCTTTCGTTGATCCTGCTTAATGTGTTTCGCGGTTGCGTTCTAATCGAGCATGACGGCTGCGCAGTGCTGACATATAGCCGTGTGTGTTCATGGCTTATTGAGAGAATTAAACATGGCAGAAGAACGCTCAAGGTTTTTTTCATGGTCCCTGTTGCCGCGTCTGGTGGGCTTGGGTGTCCTGGTATTTATCATCTGGCTGTTGCTCTCGACGTTGCTGATGCCGCTGCTGTCGACATCGGCGACACGGGCAATTTTGAATGCACCGGTCATTCTGCTGACGACACCCATCGAGGGGGTGGTGAATTCGCTTGAGGTCAAACCCGGCTCGACCTTTACCCAGGGCCAGAAGATTGCGGTGGTTGAAAACCCGCGGGCTAACCAGGAGACGTTGTTGACCCTGCAAACCCGGCGTTTGACCCTGGAGCAGGAGCTATCATCATCGGCCAGCCAGGCCGAGCACGACCAGCAGTATTACGACGAGTTGGAGAAAACCAGCCAGCGCTATCAATCGGCGTTTCATACTCGTCAGCTCTATGCACAACGTGCGCTGAAGGCCGAGAGCACTGCCGCCAGCGCCCGCTTGACGGACGCACAGGAAACCCTCGATCGCAACCTCGAGTTGTTCACTCAAGGGGCGGTCAGTGGCGCGGTCGTCGCCGCCTCGAAAGCCAAGTTGGCCTCGTTGGAGGGGGCGGCAGAGTCCGTCCGTTCACAGCTGCGAATCAATGACGGTGATGTCAATGCCGCCAATAAGCAGGTCTACCTTGACCCTGATCAGTTGCGCATGTTCGACCTCAGCGCGCAGATGACCACCCTGAAACTGAGCCTGGAAAATCAGGCCCGCAACCGCGAAACCTATCAACGCGAACTCGACAATCTCAACCACCTGATCGAAACCGAACAGAACCGGGTCAAGTTGACGGCTGGCTATGAGGTCACGGCGTATTCGTCCGGCACGGTTCAAGAGCTGTTGGCGCCTCAAGGGACAGTGGTACAAGCCGGGTCGACTTTGCTGCGTGCTACCAACTGCAAAGAAAGCTATGTCGTCGCGGTGTTTCCGGAACGCGTGGCCAGCAAGATTGATCACGACAGTGTCCTGACGGTAAGAATCCATGGCCTGGACGAACCGCTCAAGGCCAATGTCGTGCAGTTGTTATCCAGCACTAAGGATATTCGCCCTAACAGCTACAGCGTTCCTTTCCCGTATGCCGAGCAGAACTCGGTGTACGTCGTCGGTACTTTTGCCGATGACCTCACCGACAGCCAGCGCGCCATGACCTGCAATCCAGGGCTGTGGGCCAGCGCCGAGGTATCTCACTGATGAGTCCGCGCAACGTTGTGCAATGGCCGTGGCTGCCGGGCCTGATCGGGGTGATGCTGATGAGCAGCGGCGGATCTGCGCTGGCAGCGCAAGCCAGGCCGCAACTGGCGGCGATGACGTGTGCAGCGCTGGATCACGCGGTGCAATCGCAAGCGGCGGGGCCGGTGTTGCTGGCCAGTTACCCGCCGCTGGACGGTCAGCCGGCGCCAATCCAGGCGTTGCGTGGGGTTGCGTTCACCTACGACAACGCCTTGGCCAGCATCGCCTTGTTTGCCTGTGGTAAAGCCGAGTCGGCGCGACGGATTGCCGATGCGCTGGCCTTCGCCACGACCCACGACCCGGAATATCAGGATGGACGCTTGCGCAACGCCTACGCGGCAGGCCCGGTGGGTTCGTCGTCGATGCGTCTGCCGGGTTATTGGAGCGTAGAGCGCAATGCCTGGAATCAGGACGCCTATCAGGTCAGCAGTGCCACCGGCAATCAGGCCTGGGCCGCGTTGGCGTTGTTGGAGGCGTTGCGCCAGAGCGGTGATTCCTCTTACCTGGAGGCCGCTCGCAAAGTGTTGCAGTGGTCCGGGAAAAACACTTATGACGGACAGGCCCCCGCGGGTTTCAGCGGCGGTTACTACGGGTATTTCCCCAAGCAGATCCAGCAGACCTGGAAGTCCACCGAACATAACGTCGACCTGGCGGCAGCCTGGTCGGCACTCAACACGGCTGCGCCCGACCCGGGCTCGGCGCACCAGGCGCAGATTGCCCGGCAATTCGTGTCGAGTCAGTGGGACGCCGGGGAAGGGCGCTTTCTGATTGGCACCGGGAAGGATGGTCGAACCTCGGACCGCCAGCGTTCAGGACTGGACGCACAGATCTGGCCCTTGATCGCCTTGAGTGATCCTCCTGCGGACTGGCGGCGCGTCTTCACGTTTATCGATCAGGCGCACCGCTCGGGTGCCGGGTATGGCTTCAACCGCGACCCGGACGGTTTATGGACCGAAGGCACCGCGCAAACCGCCGCCGTGGCGAGCTTGAGCGGTATGAAGGAAAAGGCGCAGCCGTTGTGGAATGTGTTGCTGGCCCAACAGGCCGGCAATGGCTGGCTGTTTGCAACGCCCGCACCGCGTATCAGTACCGGGTTGGCGATCGGCCCGGACTCAACAACCAACGACTTTTTCTATTACCACCTGCCTCACTTGGGCGCTACAGCATGGGCCGCGATCGCTGCTACCGGCATCAACCCCTTTACCGGTTTTCAAGAGGCTGACTGACATGCAGGCACTGGACACGCTGCAACTTGTGCAAATCAATTTCTGGACCGTGGTCGCGGTGATTCTGTTTACCTGCCTGACGCGCCGTGATCAATGGGCGGCGCGCGCCGCTTTCGGAGCCATGACCGCGCTGTTGTTGATCAATTACGTGGCCTGGCGGATTCGCGACACCTTGCCCGATGGACATGCAGGATTTGCCTCGGTCTGGGCTTACGCGTTCCTGTTTTTCGAAATGTTGGCGATCGGCTACACGCTGTTTTCGATCATCGTCCTGCTCTGTCGCTCGGATCACCACGCCAGTGCCGATGCCGGGGAGCAACGCTTGCGTGCCCAGGGCCGCTCGGTGCCGGCGGTGGATGTGTTTATCGCCACCTACAACGAAGGCCTGGAGATCCTGGAAAAAACCATCATCGCCGCCCAGGCGATCGACTACCCCAACGTGACCATCTGGGTGCTCGACGATACCCGCCGCGACTGGTTGCGCGACTATTGCGCCGAGGTCGGTGTGCAATACGCCCGACGTCCCGACAATTCCCACGCCAAGGCCGGTAACCTGAACAACGGCCTGCGTCTGTCGGCGGCCAGCAGCAATGCGCCGTACATACTGGTGCTCGACGCCGACTTCGCCCCGCAGCAGCCGATCCTGATGCGCACCCTGGGATTGTTCGACGATCCCAAGGTCGGCCTGGTGCAGACGCCGCAGTTCTACTACAACCCCGATCCGATTCAGCACAACCTCGGTTCATCCAGCTGCTGGGTCGATGAGCAGCGAGTGTTCTTCGACGTCTACCAGCCGGCCAAGGATGGTTGGGATACCGCGTTTTGCGTGGGCACTTCGTTTGTTGTACGGCGTGATCTGATCACTGAAATGGGTGGCTTTCCGACGGGTTCGGTCTGCGAAGACATCTACACCAGCTGCCGTCTGCAGCAAAAAGGCTACGTCACCCGCTGGTTGAATGAACGACTGTCGATCGGTTTGTCCGCCGAGGGGTTGACCGAGTACATCAATCAGCGTGGGCGCTGGTGCCTGGGGACGATCCAGGTCGCGCTGCTCAAAGAGGGCCCCTTGCGCGGTCGTGGCTACTCACTCAATGAACGGCTGCACTTCGTGCATGGCTTGATGCACTGGTTCTCCAAGCCATTCATTCTGATGATGCTGGTGTCGCCGGTGTTGTATTGGTATTTCGGTATTGCCGGGTTCTACGCCCATCCGGCGGATTTCATGGCCTTCGGCATGCCGGCGTTGATTGCATTCTGGGGCTACGGGACGTGGGTCACTGACCGGCGTACCTTGCCGATTTTTACCGAGGTCACCCAAATCGTCGCCTCACTGGCGGTGACGGCGACGATCCTCAGCGCCATGGTCCGGCCGTTCGGGCGACCCTTCAAGGTCACGGCAAAGGGCCTGGATCGTTCACGCACAACGGTCCACTGGAAGTTGTTCGGGTTCTTTTTTGCGCTGACACTGTTCTCGCAAATAGGCGCTTACATCACCATCAGCAACGCGGCTGCGTTCGACGGCAATATGCTGTTCAACCTGTGCTGGACGGTGGTCGCGCTGATCTACAACCTGGCCACCCTGGTGGCGTGTGTTGACCGGCCGCGCCTGCACGGCGAAGAACGCTTTCCTTTCGATAAACCCAGTGGGTTGCGCTTCGCCGGCAAAACCCTGGCGGGCCAACTGGTGGATATATCGCTGAGCGGCGCCTCCATCTCCTGTGCCGTTGCGTCATTGATCAAGCCCGGGCTGCGGGGGCAGGTGTGGATCAATAAGCTCGGCTGGCTGGATATCGAGGTCATGCGTCATCACGGCGAGGACCGTTTGGGCTTGAAGTTCATCGACCTTGACGAAACGCTTCGACGCCGGCTGATCGCGCGGCTGTTCAGCGAGGCGCCGGTCAACGTGGTCGGCAAGGCTGAGCCAGGCTTGGCTTTCGGCACCTTGTTGCGGCGTTCGTTGCTCGGCGAGAAGCGCACGGCACCGCGTTCGCGGCGGCCGGCCAAGGCGCCGTCCTACAGCTCACTGCCTGGATTACGCCCGATCAGCCTCCGTTCGCGTCAGCAAGCACTGCCGCAAATCAGCACCACCCGCTCAGGTCTTTGGGCTTTCCTTCTCACTCCGTTACGAGCCTTGCTCGGCCAACGTTTGTAGGTGCGCCTCATGAACAGACGCTTATCCACCTCATGTTTCATGTCGCTGTTATTGCTCGGCGGTTGTTCTCTGGAACCCAAATACGAGAAACCGGAGGCGCCGATCGATCAGCAATGGCCAGCCAGTTCGGCCAGTGACTGTTGCAGCGCCAAGCAGGCGTTCGACAAGGATTGGCACGGCTTCGTGCTCGATGACCGACTGCGCCAGCTGATCGACCTGGCCTTGAAGAACAATCGCAGCCTGCGTCAGTTCGAGGCGGGCGTCGAGGAGGCGAGGGCAGGGTACGCCGGTGCCGAGTCCGGGCTGTTTCCCTCCATCGGACTCAACACCTACGCCGGCCGCAGCAAGTTTCCGTCACAGGTCAGGACGCAGGGAGGCGGCGTCAGTTCAGGCAGCACGTCCAACACCTTTCAGGCCAGCGGTGGCTTCACGTCTTACGAGTTGGACCTGTTCGGGCGCATCCGCAGTCAGCGAAACGCCGCAGGCGCACGCTTCGAGGCGACCGAGGCGGACTATCAGACGGCTCGCCTGGCGTTGATCGGTGAAGTGGCCAGCACCTGGCTTAGCCTCAAGGCCAATCAGAATCTGCTCGACCTCGCACAAAACACCTACAAGTCCCAGGACCACTACGGTGAGTTGTTGCGCAAGAGCTACAACCTGGGCTCCAGTGCTCAAATCGATGTTCACCAGGCGGATGCGCAAACCAACACGGCGGCGGTTCAGATCAACACGTACCGCATGCAGGTGGCGCAGAACATGAATGCGCTGCAGGTGTTGGTCGGGCAGCCGGTGCCGGTTGGGTTGTTGCCCACTGGCGTGCTGGGTGAGCAGTTGGCAACCGCCGATGTGCCCGCCGGGTTGCCGTCGTCACTGGTTGCGCGGCGGCCCGACATCATGGCCGCCGAAGCCTTGTTGCGAGCTACCAATGCGGACATCGGCGCAGCCCGCAGCGCTTATTTCCCGACCTTTTCGCTGACCTCGGCAGTAGGCGGCCTGACCGGTGACTTTTCGCGATTGTTGAGTGCGCCGGCCGAGTTCTGGTCGGTGGCTCTGGCGGGGTCGTTGACCCTGATCGACGGCGGTGCGCGAAAGGCGCAGGTAGACGCCAGCCATGCGCGGTTCAATGGGCAGACGGCGGCGTATGAAGCCACGGTGCAGAACGCTTTCCGCGAAGCCGCCAATGCCCTCAACGCCCGCCAGGAGATGCTTACCCAGGTCGACTATCAGAAGCGTCTGGTGGCGGATTATCAAGCAGCCTACCGACAATCTCGATTGCGTTTCGAGGCGGGGATGGACAGCTACTTTTCGACGATGGACGCGCAGCGTTCGTTATTCGACGCGCAGCAGAAGTTGACGCAAATGGAGCTGGCGCGGGAGATCAATCAGGTGGACTTGTATAAGGCGCTGGGCGGGGGCTGGAGTCAGTCGGTGAAAATGGCGAACCGATAATCTGTGGTGTTCTGGCGCGACTCTTCGCGGGCAAGCCTTGCTCCTACAGGTTTTGTGTCGGTCACAGATTCAGAATCTGACCGAAATCCTGTAGGAGCATGGCTTGCCAGCGATGCGATTTAGCGGGTGCCGCCGACCACAGCAGCCTGCGCGGTGCGCAGTTCATGCCGGTTGCCACGGAACAGCACCAGCGTTGCGATCAAGCCAAGTACCGCTGCGCCGCTCAACCAGATACCCGGTGCTGCCTTGTTGTCCAGCACGTGGATCAGGTAAGTACAGGCCGCCGGGGTGAAGCCGCCAAAGGTTGCAGTCGCCAGGCTGTAAGCCAGGGAGAAACCGGTGGTGCGGACTTCAATCGGCATGATTTCGGTCAGGGCCACCACCATGGCGCCGTTGTACGAGCCATAGAGGAACGACAACCACAACTCGACGATCAGCAGATGGCTGAAGCTCGGGTTGGCGACCAGCCAGGACAGCGCCGGGTAAGCCGTCAGGATCGCCAGAATGGTCGCCGCCAGCAGCAGCGGTTTACGGCCGATCTTGTCGGACAGCGCACCCATCACCGGCAGCCAGAAGAAGTTCGACAGGCCGATGCACACGGTGACCAGCAACGCGTCGAAGTCCGACAGGTGCAGCTCGGCTTTACCGAACGTCGGGGTGTAGGCGGTGATCAGGTAGAACGACACGGTGGTCATCACCACCAGCGCCATGCCGGCCAGCACGATGCCGAAGTTCTGACTGATCGAGCGGACGATGTCTCTCAGACTTGGGCGATGTTTACGCGCCTGGAATTCAGGGGTTTCTTCCAGCGAACGACGAATGATGAAAATCGCCGGAACGATCATGCAGCCGACCAGGAACGGCACGCGCCATCCCCAATCACCCATTTGCTCGGGGCTCAGCCAGTGGTTGAGGCCCACACCCAGCAAACCGGCAAACACCACCGCTGCTTGTTGGCTGGCGGACTGCCAACTGACGAAAAAGCCCTTACGGCCAGGTGTCGAGATTTCTGCCAGGTAAACCGACACACCGCCCAGTTCCACGCCGGCCGAGAAGCCTTGCAGCAAACGGCCGAACAGCACGATCAGCGGTGCAGCGACACCAAGGGTCGCATAACCCGGCACACAGGCAATCAGCACGGTGCCGGCAGCCATCAGCGCGAGGGTGATGATCAAACCTTTGCGACGGCCGTGACGGTCGATGTAGGCGCCGAGAAAAATTGCACCGAGTGGGCGCATGAGGAAGCCGGCACCGAAGGTGGCCAGTGACAACATCAGGGAAGCGAAAGCACTGTCGGCAGGGAAGAAGGTTTTGGCGATGGCCGTGGCATAGAAGCCGTAGACCATGAAGTCGAACATCTCTAGGAAGTTGCCGCTGACAACGCGAAATATCGCTTTGCCCTTGCCCGTAGTCGAGGCCATTTGATCTTACTCACTTTGGCTGTCTTATTAGAAATCCCTGGTCTTGAAACATCCTTACTGACGGGTCTGGTCTGTGCCGGTGCCTCGAACAGTTTTGTAACGATATGTGTAAGAGGAACGGTAGGCAACCAATAGTTAGCGTGCTGCTTAAACGTTATAGCCATGAGCCAGCCCTCTCCCACAGTTCTATCGCATAATGGCGGGCCTTGGCGTTCTGTCGGGGGGAACTCTTTGGGGAGGAGTGCGCGTTGTTGAACTGGCGATCGGGTGTTTTCTTGGTGCTTGTTGGCGCCTTGTCAGGCTGCGGTAACAGCGACACCCTGGAAAGCTTTGGCGGCCCGACCATGGGCAGCACGTATTCGGTCAAATACATCCGCCATCCGGGGACTCCCGGGCCGGTCGAGGTGCAGAAACAGGTCGAGTCGATTCTGGCCGAGATCGACCGGCAGCTGTCGACCTACCGCAGTGATTCCGACGTCGAGCGATTCAATGGTTTACCGGCCAATAGCTGTCAGCCAATGCCGGCGCCGGTCTTGCAGTTGGTCAAGGTGGGCGAGCAACTGTCAGAGACGAGCGACGGTTCCTACGACCTGACGGTGGAGCCGCTGCTGAACCTTTGGGGGTTCGGCCCACAATCGCGCGATGAAAAAGTCCCAAGCGCCGAAGCCTTGGCTTTGGCCCGACAACGCGTCGGTTATACGCATCTGCGGATTGAAGGCGATCAGCTATGCAAGGATGCGCCGGTCGAGGTGGACTTCGGCAGCATTGGCGCCGGGTACGCCGTCGACAGGATCGCTGCGAAGTTGCAGGAACTGGGTATCGACAGCTTCATCGCCGATGCCACTGGCGAACTCAAGGCCGTTGGCAAGAAACTCGACGGGTCGCCCTGGAAGATTGCACTGGAGGAACCGCGCGATGACCAGCAGGTTGTCGAGCGGGTGATCGCGCTGGACGGCAACGGTGTTTCGACCTCAGGCGACTACCGCAATTACTTCATGCAGGATGGCCGGCGCTATTCCCACACGTTCGATGCCCGAACCGGCGCGCCGATCACTCATACCCTGGCGTCCGTCACGGTGATTAATCCTTCGACGCTGATGGCCGATGGCTTATCGACGCTGTTGCTGATTCTTGGCCCCGAGCGCGGCTGGGACTACGCCGAAAAACATGATATCGGTGCATTTTTTGTGATTCGAACCGATACAGGCTTTGTCACGCGAACCAGTCAGGCTTTTGACCGCCTGAGTGCCGAAAAAGCCAAGTAAATACGGTGTGATGGACACTCACGGTTGGCGTTGTAGTGCAGGCAAAACTAGCCTACGACGCGACCAAGGGTTAATGTGCGCGGCGTTGACGCTTCTATAGACTGTGTCCGGGTTCTCGACTGACCCCAAATTGTTCCTTCATGCCGCAAGACCGGCATGATTTAGCCGCAGGTGCCAACGGGGCGCCGCGGCCTGTTCTGAGGAGTACGCATGGCTGTCTACAACTACGACGTGGTGGTGTTGGGTTCCGGCCCGGCGGGAGAAGGCGCGGCAATGAACGCCGCCAAAGCAGGGCGCAAAGTGGCGATGGTCGATAGTCGTCGCCAGGTCGGCGGCAACTGCACCCACCTTGGCACTATCCCGTCCAAGGCCTTGCGTCACTCGGTCCGGCAGATCATGCAGTTCAACACCAACCCGATGTTCCGGGCCATTGGTGAGCCGCGCTGGTTCTCGTTTCCGGACGTACTGAAAAGCGCCGAAAAAGTCATTGCCAAACAAGTCGCCTCGCGCACCGGTTACTACGCGCGCAATCGGGTCGACCTGTTCTTCGGCACCGGCAGCTTCGCTGACGAGCAAACCATCGAAGTGGTCTGCGCCAACGGCGTGGTCGAAAAACTGGTGGCCAAGCACATCATCATCGCTACCGGCTCGCGTCCGTATCGCCCGGCCGATATCGATTTTCACCACCCGCGTATCTACGATAGCGACACTATCCTCAGCCTCGGCCACACCCCGCGTAAACTCATCGTTTACGGCGCCGGCGTGATTGGTTGCGAATACGCCTCGATCTTCAGTGGTCTGGGCGTGCTGGTCGAGTTGGTGGATAACCGCGGTCAGCTGCTGAGTTTCCTCGACTCGGAAATCTCCCAGGCGCTGAGCTACCACTTCAGCAACAACAACATCACCGTGCGTCATAACGAAGATTACGATCGCGTTGAAGGCGTGGACAACGGGGTGATCCTGCACCTCAAGTCCGGCAAGAAGATCAAGGCCGACGCCTTGCTCTGGTGCAACGGCCGTACCGGTAATACCGATGCGTTGGGTCTGGAAAACATCGGCGTGAAGGTCAACAGCCGTGGCCAGATCGAAGTTGACCAGAACTATCGCACCTGCATCCAGAACATCTACGGCGCAGGCGACGTGATTGGCTGGCCGAGCCTGGCCAGTGCCGCCCATGACCAGGGTCGTTCGGCCGCTGGCAGCATCGTTGATAACAACAGCTGGCGTTTCGTCAACGACGTACCGACCGGGATCTACACCATTCCGGAGATCAGCTCGATCGGCAAGAACGAGCAAGAGCTGACCCAGGCCAAAGTGCCGTACGAAGTCGGCAAGGCGTTCTTCAAGGGCATGGCGCGTGCGCAGATTGCCGGCGAGCCGCAAGGCATGCTGAAGATCCTGTTCCACCGCGAGACACTGGAAGTGCTCGGCGTGCATTGCTTCGGTTACCAGGCATCGGAGATCGTCCACATCGGTCAGGCGATCATGAACCAGCCGGGTGAACAGAACACGTTGAAGTACTTCGTCAACACCACGTTCAACTACCCGACCATGGCCGAAGCCTATCGGGTAGCGGCCTACGACGGCCTCAACCGGCTTTTTTGAGCGGCTCCGGCCGGTGGCCTGAGCCGGCCGGGGAGACCGATTTCAGCAATTCTCGAGCGTGGCGCTGGCCAAACCGGGAAAGTCTGTAATCAGGCTGTCAACGCCGAAATCAGCGAGCCTGCGCATCAGCGCAGGTTCGTTGACTGTCCATACCGACACATGCAGACCTTGTCGCTGCGCCTTCTGCAGGCGTTCCGGCGTACACAGGGTCCAGTTCAGCGCCAGAATCTCACAGCCATAACTTTGCGCGACCTTCAGCGGATCGAGCCAGGCGTATTCGGCGACCAGTCCACGCGACACATCCGGCACCAGATCGACTGCGGCCTTCAGCACTTCGCGCGAACTCGAGGTGATGGTGACCTTGTCCAGCAAGCCAAAGCGTTGCGCCATTTCGCGGATCGCCAACACCGTCGTCGCCGCGCGCATACGCGACGCGCTCTTGACCTCTAACTGCCAGTGCTCGAAATCGCACTTTTCGAACAGCTCTTCCAGCCGTGGAATCGGGCATGGCTTGATCCAGCCCGGACCACCCTTGCGCGCATCGTAGGTCACCAGTTCTGCCGCCGTATGCTCGACCACCTTGCCGCGACGCTCGGTGGTGCGCTTGAGCGTCGGGTCGTGGATGACCATCAACTCGCCGTCCATGGACAGGTGCAGGTCCAGTTCGCAACGGCGTACGCCGTGCTTGAGGCATTCCTGGAAACTGCTCAGGGTGTTTTCCGGTGCTTCGCCTTTGGCGCCGCGGTGGCCGTAGATTAGGGTCACGGGTCTTCCTTAATTAATTGCCTGATTCGTTTTGCTCGCGTGCCAGGCGTCGCTCATGCGCCTGTTTCTGCAAGATATAGCGGGCCAGCAGCTGTCGTTGCGCATCGGTCAGGGCTTCGAATTCGGTGCCAATCTCGAAGGTGCCGAAGCTTTCCGGTTCACAGTGAGTAACCTTGGCCCGCAACAGCAGGCCCAGTGCTTGCGGCATCAACAACAGCTTGATCGCCAGATGGCTGCCGGTCGGGTAGGCGAGGTGGTGCTCGAACTCGATGCCGCCTTCCGACAGCACCACGTGCTGCGGCTCACCGAACTTGCCGAGCACGGTGTGTGCCACGACCTGGCTCAGCAGGTCGATGCGCTTGTTCATGACCTTCAGATAGTTGGCGGTGTTTCGATCCCGCTCACTGATCTGGCGCAGCAAGTGCTGCGACTCGAATTCGCTCAGGTGCAGTTCGCTGAGCAGGTTGAACAGCGGGGAAGCATCCTGCAACACTTCCTGACCTGCCGCTTCGAGGGCAGACAGGGGCCGAATTTCCAGTGCGATCGTGTCCTCGATACGGTAGTATTCGCGGCGATCTTCTTCATCTAATGTCGACATGGCGAACCCATGGTAGCGGCGGTGGTCTGAGTGTAAAGCTGGTTATCGACCCCCGCCACAAGGACGTTCCTTTTCCCTCCGAACAAGCCCCGACATGTTCAGACCTCTCTTCGTATTTATCGGCACGCGTTATACCCGTGCAAAACGTCGCAATCATTTTGTGTCGTTCATTTCCCTGACTTCGATGATCGGACTCGCCCTCGGCGTGGTCGTGATGATCGTGGTGCTGTCGGTGATGAACGGCTTCGATCATGAGATGCGCACCCGCGTGCTGGGCATGGTGCCCCACGCGACCATCGAGTCCGGTGAGCCCATCAGCGACTGGCAAAGCCTGGCCGCCAAGGTCCAGCAGAACCCGCAGGTGGTGGCGGTTGCGCCGTTCACCCAGATGCAGGGTTTGCTGACCAACAACGGCCAGGTGCAGAAAGTCCTGCTCAATGCCGTCGACCCGGATCAGGAGCGCAAAGTCTCGATCATCGACAACTTCATGACGCAGGGCAAACTCGACGACCTGTCGCCGGGCAGCTTCGGCATCGTGATCGGTGACAAGGCCGCGACCAAGCTCGGCGTGGGTCTTGGCGACAAGCTGACCTTCGTCGCCCCGGAAGTCACCGTGACCCCGGCCGGGATGTTCCCGCGGATGAAGCGCTTCACCGTGGTCGGCATTTTCCATGTCGGCGCCGGTGAGCTGGACGGCTACCTGGGGCTGACCAATCTGGATGACCTGGCACGCCTGCATCGCTGGAAGCCGGATCAGGTCCAGGGCTTGCGACTGAAGTTCGACGATTTGTTCCAGGCACCTCGCACCGCTTGGAACATTGCGCAAAACCTGGATGGAGACCATTACTACGCCCGTGACTGGACCCGCACCCACGGCAACCTGTATCAGGCGATCCGCATGGAAAAAGCCATGATCGGCCTGCTGTTGCTGCTGATCGTTGCGGTGGCCGCGTTCAACATCATTTCGACGCTGGTGATGGTGGTGAACGACAAGAAGGGCGATATCGCGATCCTGCGGACCCTTGGTTCTACGCCGGGCCAGATCATGGCGATCTTCATGGTTCAGGGCACGGTGATCGGTGTGGTCGGCACGGCAATCGGCGCCGTGGTCGGCATGTTCGCCGCACTGAATGTCAGCGCCGCGATTTCCGCCCTCGAAGGCCTGATCGGGCACAAATTCCTTAACGCCGACGTGTACTTCATCGACTACCTGCCGTCGCAACTGATGGCTGAAGACGTGTTGATGGTCTGCGGCGCGGCGTTGGTCCTGAGTTTCCTCGCCACCCTTTATCCAGCCTGGCGTGCTGCGCGCACCCAGCCTGCGGAGGCGCTACGTTATGAGTGATTTGGGTATGAGTACGAAAGCAGTCTTGAGTTGCCGCGACCTGGGTAAAGCCTACGAGGAAGGCCCGGAATCGGTGGTGGTGTTGTCCGGTTTGCAGCTGGAGCTGCATCCGGGTGAGCGCGTGGCGATTGTCGGCACCTCCGGTTCCGGTAAAAGTACCTTGCTCAACCTGCTTGGCGGCCTTGATACGCCGACCAAAGGCAGTGTCTGGCTGGCTGGTGAAGAGCTGTCGGCGCTCAACGAAAAGGCCCGCGGCCTGTTGCGTAACCGCTCGCTGGGCTTCGTTTACCAGTTTCACCACTTGCTGCCCGAGTTCACCGCGCTGGAAAACGTCTGCATGCCGCTGTTGATCGGCCGCACCGCGATCCCGGAAGCCCGTCAGCGCGCCACGGCCTTGCTGGAGCGGGTAGGGCTGGGCCATCGTCTGGAGCACAAACCGGCCGAACTGTCTGGTGGCGAGCGTCAGCGCGTGGCCATCGCCCGCGCGTTGGTGAACAAGCCAGGGCTGGTGATGCTCGATGAGCCAACCGGTAACCTCGACTCCCATACCGCCCAGGGCATTCAGGACTTGATGCTGGAACTCAGCACGTCGATGCGCACCGCGTTCCTGGTGGTGACTCACGACATGAACCTGGCTCGCCAGATGGATCGCGTCCTGCACCTGCAGGAAGGTCGCCTCACTCCCATCTGATTGGCCGAAACCCGGCACGACTGAAAAGCGTGTCGGGTCTTTTATTTTTATACGGTGCCCCAGCGAATGTTCAGACCGTTATCGATCTTTATCGGCACGCGCTATACCCGCGCCAAGCGCCGCAATCGCTTTGTTTCGTTTATCTCGATGACCTCGATGATCGGCCTCGCCCTGGGCGTGCTGGCGATGATCGTGGTGTTGTCGGTGATGAACGGCTTCCAGCGCGAAATGAGCTCGCGCATCCTCGGCATGGTCCCCCACGCGACCATCGTTGGCGTCAAGCCGATCGATGATTGGCAGCCTGTCGCGGCCGCAGCCATGAAAAACCCTGAAGTGACGGCCGCCGTGCCGTTCACCGAGATGGAAGGCATGCTGTCGTACAAGGGCTCGATGCAGCCGATCCAGATCAGCGGCGTTGATCCGGCACAGGAAGGCAAAGTCTCCATCGTCGCCCAGCACATCGTGCAGGGACGTCTGGACGACTTGAAGCCGGGCGAGTTCGGGGTGGTGGTCGGTGAAATCACTGCACGCCGCTTCCGCTTGAACGTCGGCGACAAAATCACCCTGATCGTGCCGGAAGTCAGCACCGCACCGGGTGGTATCACCCCGCGCATGCAGCGGCTGAACGTGGTTGGCGTGTTCAAGGTCGGTGCCGAACTCGACGGCTCGATGGCGCTGATCCACGTTGCCGATGCAGCGCAAATGCAGCATTGGCAACCGAATCAGGTGCAAAGCGTGCGCCTGGCGGTGAAAGACCTGTACGCCGCCCCCAAGGTCTCGTCAGACATTGCAGGCGGGCTGGGAGTCGACTTCAAGGCCGATGACTGGACCCACACTCAAGGCAGCCTGTTCAGCGCCATGAAGATGGAAAAAACCATGATCGGCCTGTTGCTGCTGATGATCGTGGCGGTCGCTGCATTCAACATCATCGCCACCTTGATCATGGTGGTGAACGACAAAGGCGCGGACATCGCGATCCTGCGGACCATCGGCGCCACACCTCGGCAGATCATGGCGATCTTCATGGTTCAGGGCACGGTGATCGGTGTCGTCGGCACGCTGATTGGCGGCGTCCTCGGGGTGATCGCGGCGTTGAACGTGAGTGAGATGGTCGGTTGGCTGGAGCGCGTGACTGGCCAGCATATCTTCAGCTCCGACGTGTACTTCGTCAGCAACTTGCCATCGGAACTGCAGGGCGGTGACGTGCTGCTGATCTGCTCGGCGGGCTTCATCATGAGCTTCCTGGCCACGGTATACCCGGCCTGGCGCGCCGCGAAGATCGAACCGGCGACTGCGTTGCGCTATTCGTAAGTCCAGACACCGCACCTGATCGTTCCCCCGCGTGGGAACGATCAGGTTCCGGCTGGCCTCAAACCCCCTTCGGCAACTGCATCAAAAACCGTGTCCACCCCTGGCCTGATTCGCAACGAATCGTCCCGCCATGAGCGCGGATGATCGACTGAGTGATCGCCAGCCCCAACCCTGCATGCTCGCTACTGCCTTCATGGCGCGCCGGGTCTGCGCGGTAGAACCGGTCAAACAATCGCGGCAACAGTTCTTCAGAAATCCCCTCTCCGCTGTTTTCAACACTCAGGCTCAAGCCCTTTGGTTCATCGACAATCCGCACTTGAACCTCACCGTTTGGCGGGGTGAAGCGCAGCGCGTTGTCCAGCAGATTGGAGAGGGCGCGGCGCAACATGCTGCGGTCGCCATTGAGGCTGGCGTCGCCGAGACGGGTCAGCTTGACTCGTGCGTCTTCGGCCAATGGTGCGTAAAACTCCAGCAACAGATCCACTTCCTCGGCCAGTTGCAGCGGTTCGCGTTTTGGCGTCAGCAAGCCGTGATCGGCCTTGGCCAGATACAGCATGTCGTTGACCAGCTGCGCCATCCATTGCAGTTCTTCGAGGTTGCTGTGCAGCGCCTCGCGGTAATCTTCCAGGTCGCGCGGGCGGGTGAGGGTGACCTGAGTGTGGGTCAGCAGGTTCGACAACGGCGTGCGCAGTTCGTGGGCGATGTCGGCGGAGAAGGCTGACAGACGCTGGAACGAGTCGTCGAGACGGCCGAGCATGGCGTTAAACGTGTGAGCCAGATTGGCGAGCTCGGCGGGCATTTGATCTTCGGGCAGGCGCTGGGTCAGCGAGCTGGCGGACACCCCGGCGGCCACTTCACTCATGCGCCGCAACGGCCGCAAACCACTGCGCGCCGCCCACGCGCCGAGCAGCGCGGTGGCCAGCGCCGACAGGCCGACGGTCAGCCAGATCAAATGCTGCATGCGCTGCAAAAAGTGCTGATGGTGAGTGATGTCGAGCATCAGAATCAGCTGCGCGGAATCGGTCTTGCCCGGCTCCAGCGCGGCGCTGTAGACCCGATACGCCGTGTCGGCGCTGTGCAAGCTGTGAAGACCGGAGCGGGTTGGCAAGTCGTCGGGGAGGTTTGCGGCACTGTCGAACCACACGTGACCATCGGCGCCGCGCACCCGCAATGCCAGGTCCGGCTGATGACTCATTTCATCCTGCAGTCCGGCTTTTCGTTCGGCGAACAACCGCGGGTCGTCGGCGCCGGCCAAGACGCTGCGCAGGGCGATCAGCTTGCCGTCGAGCAATTGCTGGTCGAGTTCAATGAAGTGCGTCTCGCTGGCGCGGCTGAACAGCACACCAGCGAACAATGAAACCACCGCCGTACAGGCGGCAAACAGCAAGGCCAGACGGCCGCTCAGGGACAGGCGGCGCATCAGGCGGGACGCTCTTCAAGCACGTAGCCCATGCCGCGTACGGTATGAATCAACTTGTTCGGGAAGTCGTCGTCGATCTTCAGGCGCAGGCGGCGGATCGCCACTTCAATGACATTAGTGTCACTGTCGAAATTCATGTCCCAGACCTGCGAAGCGATCAGCGATTTGGGCAGCACTTCGCCCTGGCGGCGCAAGAGCAGTTCCAGCAGGGCGAATTCCTTGGCAGTCAGGTCGACGCGCTGGCCGCTGCGCTCGACCCGGCGGCGAATCAGGTCCAGCCGCAAGTCGGCCAGTTGCAGACTGGTTTCTTGCGGTGCCGCGCTGCCACGACGTAACAGGCTACGCACGCGGGCCAGCAGTTCGGAAAAGGCGAAAGGCTTGACCAGATAATCGTCGGCGCCCAGTTCCAGGCCATGAACCCGATCTTCCACGGCATCGCGGGCGGTGAGAAACAGCACCGGGATGTCCAGGCCGGCGTTACGTACCGCTTGCAGAATCTGCCAGCCGTCACGGCCGGGGAGCATCACGTCGAGAATCAGCAAGGCGTAATCTCCGGTCAGCGCGAGGTGCAGGCCGGTGTTGCCGTCGGCCATCAGTTCGACGTTGAAGCCGGCCTCGGTCAGGCCTTGGCGCAAGTAGTGGCCGGTTTTCGGTTGGTCTTCGACGATCAGCAATTTCATGGGTAGCTCGAGGTCAATGGAACAGGTGCGTTATACCGTGGCGGGCGGCGATGCAGTGCAACCTTACAAAGTTGTAATCTGGCCGTCAGCTGGCTGGCAGTGGCGCAGTAGTAGAGTTTCCCATCGGCTGAACCTTCTCTTGTTGGAGTGTGATCATGTTTTTGCGTCATCGATTGGTACTTGCCGGCTGCTTGTTGGCGTTGAGCTTTCCGGTGTGGGCGTCGCCGGCACAGACCTACAACTTCGGCACGCCGGCCCCGGCGGCGAAGGCTACGCGCAGCGTCGAAATCGTCATGAGCGATATGTCGTTCACGCCCAAGACGCTGGACATCAAAGCCGGTGAGACGGTGCGCTTTGTACTGATCAATAAAGGCCAGTTACTGCACGAGTTCAACCTGGGCGATGCGGCGATGCATGCTGCGCATCAACAGGAAATGCTGAAAATGCAACAGGGCGGCATGCTCACCCCGACCATGATGAAAAGCGCTTCCATGGACCACGGCTCGATGGCGGGCATGGATCACAACTCGATGCCAGACATGGATCACGGCGCAAGCATGAAGCACGATGATCCGAACAGCGTGCTGATTGAACCGGGCAAAACCACCGAATTGACCTGGACCTTCAAGAAAGCCAGCAATCTGGAGTTCGCCTGCAATATTCCCGGCCACTATCAGGCAGGTATGGTCGGCAAATTGACTGTCAGTCAGTAAGCACTCAAAGGCGGGAGCAAAGGCTGGTAGAATCCGCTGATTCTTTAGTCAGGTTTCCGCCATGCATCCCGCAGCCGAACATTCGCCGCTGGGCAAATCCAGCGAATACATCGCCACGTACACGCCGTCCTTGCTGTTCCCGATCCCGCGCACCGCGAAATGGGCCGAGCTGGGCCTGACGGCGCAAACCCTGCCGTACAAGGGCGTGGATTTCTGGAACTGCTTTGAACTGTCCTGGCTGCTGCCATCGGGCAAGCCGGTGGTGGCCATTGGCGAATTCAGTATCCCGGCGGACTCGCCGAACATCATCGAGTCGAAGTCGTTCAAGTTGTACCTGAACTCGCTGAACCAGACACCGTTCGCCGATACCCAAAGCCTTGAAGCCACGCTGGTGAATGACCTTTCGGCCGCCGCGGGCAAGCCGGTGGGCGTGCGTATTCGCAGCTTGAACGAGGTCGAGGCTGAAGGCGTTGTAGCGCTGCCTGGCGTGTGCATCGATGATCTGGATATCAGCGTCAGCAACTACGAGCATCCGCGCCCGGAACTGCTGCGTTGCGACGATTCGCGCATCGTTGAAGAAAGCGTGCACAGCCATCTGCTCAAATCCAATTGCCCGGTCACCAGCCAGCCGGACTGGGGCAGTGTCGCGGTCGAGTACCGTGGCGCGGCGCTGGATCACGCCAGTCTGCTGGCTTATCTGGTGAGTTTCCGTCAGCACTCGGACTTCCACGAGCAGTGCGTAGAACGGATCTTCCTCGACCTGCAACGCTTGCTGAAACCGGAAAAACTGACCGTGTATGCGCGTTACGTGCGTCGCGGCGGGCTGGATATCAACCCGTATCGCAGCACTGAAGAAGTGCAACTGCCGAACCTGCGGTTGGTGCGTCAGTAACAATATTTGGCTTCGACACGGACTGTAGCAGCTGGCGAAGCCTGCGTTCGGCTGCGAAGCAGTCGTGAAATTGAACACCGTAATCTTTCAGAACTACCGAGTACGCTGGATTTACGGCCGCTGCGCAGCCGAACGCAGGCTTCGCCAGCTGCTACAAGGAATGTGAGTAGTTTTAAGTTCGGTGTTTTGTCCGCACAAATGAAAAAGCCCCGCTATCGCTAGCGGGGCTTTTTTGCATTCGCAGGGTCAGATTCCGATGTTGCCCAGGGTCTGCACGATGTTGCGCAACACGGTGGCCAGCGCCGGGTGGTCCACTTCAAAACGCTCCACGGCAAGGTTGACGCCGTCCGCCAGGCTGCTGTCCTGCGTCGCGGTTTCGAGTTTGATCTGCGCCTCAATCTTCTGCATCAGTTCTTGCAGGTGTTCACGTTCTTCCAGCGTGAGCGGTGGGTTCTGCTCCAGTTGCTCGCGCAGGGCGTTGAGCTGTTCTTGCAGTTCGCGGGCAGGCATGGCGTTCTTCCTTTTATCGATAGGCACTGGCATAGACCGCAGCGATGGGCCAAAGGTCTGCATCTGGCCTTTAGATTAATCCACTGGCGAGCGAAGTGCATGATCTTGATCAAGAACGGCCGATCAGGGCTTTTCACCCTTGTGTCGGCGCAGGCCGATGTCTGACAGGCAGGTGTCGAGTTCACCCAGGTGATCGATCACCGAGTGTACGCCAAGGCCGAACAGTTGCACGGTCGCCTTGCCGCGCTTGAGCTCGCGTTCCTGCTGACTCAAGGCTTGCCACTCACTGGGTGTCATCCCGCAAAGCGAGCCGCAGGACGCCAGGCCGATGGTCCAGAGCCCGGCGTTGAGACCTGATTGCAGCAAGCGCGGTTCGCCGCTGACCAGCACGCAACCGTCCAGGCGATCGATGTTCAGCGCCATCAAGGCTTGCCAGCACGCATCGGGGGACGGCCATTGCCCCACGTTCAGCGTGTGCGGGCTGGCGGTGATCCAGTCCGGCAGAGAAGTGGCCAGCGCGAGACTTTGCGCGTGCGGCAACTCGTCGAGCCAGGCACACGGAATGCCTTGAAGTTGCAGACGGTTCAGCGCTTCCAGGGCGCCCGGTGTCAGGTGCGCTCGTTCAGCGGTGTCGTTGTTGTTCTGACGGCTGCGGGCGCCGAAATCCACCAGACAGCCGCTGAGACCGAAGAGCACGGCGGTCGGGTTGGGAATGCTCTGGGGGAGGGATTGGGCGTGGGGCATTTCTACGTCCCTGAAATAATCTCGGAGATTAGGGATGCCCCGTGACAGTTGAGTGACATCGGGATGAAGCGGCCACACCAAGACCGGTTCACGGGTGACTGCCTAAAAATACTTATCCACCTTATACTAGCGCGCTTATCGCCCGGGTATTGAGGCCCGCGCCAGTACGGTCCAAGGAGTTTTTTGCTATGCGCTGGAGCAATCGTCTAGCTCGACTATGTATGTGTGCCAGTGTGTTGCTGGTTCCGTTCGCTGCCCAGGCGGCGTCGGAAGATGACCCTTGGGAAAGCATTAACCGTCCGATCTACAAGTTCAACGATGTACTGGACACCTACGCTTTGAAGCCGATTGCTCAGGGCTATCAGTTCATTACGCCGACGTTTCTCTCGGACGGCATTCACAACATGTTCCGCAACATCGGTGACGTCGGCAACCTGGCCAACGACATCCTGCAGGCCAAGCCACGCGCCGCTGGCGTCGATACGGCTCGCGTGCTGATGAACACCACCATCGGCCTGGCCGGGTTCTTCGATGTGGGCACCAAAATGGGCCTGCAACGTAATGACGAAGACTTTGGCCAGACCCTTGGCCACTGGGGCGTGCCTAGCGGTCCTTACGTGATGCTGCCGTTCTTCGGCCCGAGCACGGTGCGTGATGCACCGTCCATATACGTCGATACCTACGCCAAACCCTACCGCTACATGAACGACATTCCGGCGCGCAATATGGCGCTTGGCATGAGCGTGATCGACACCCGTGCCAGCCTGTTGTCGAGCGAGAAGCTGATCACCGGCGACAAATACATCTTCATTCGCAACGCTTACCTGCAGAACCGCGAATTCAAGGTCAAAGACGGCAAGGTGGAAGACGATTTTTAAATCGTCACCCACGCAACAACAAGAAGGCGGCCATTTGGCCGCCTTCTTTGTTTGAGTTCGTGCTCAATTCATTTTCAGGATTGTAAGCCCAAGTTTCTGACCGCCAGCGTCCTGTTGAGCCACCCAGACCACTTCGGTCTCGGCTTCCAGGCCCTTGAGCGCGGCATGCTCGGAATCGATGCGTACGTTCAGCGTGTCGCCCACCTGGAACGAACGGGCAGCCTGAACCTGCATACCGCTGCTGGAAAGGTCGATACAGACGGCTGGAATCAAATCGCCAGCGTGAATCAATGTGACATCCGCATCGACCCGCATGCGGATGTAGTCGCGCTTTTCACTGTAGTCACGATCGCTTTGGCTCATGGGCTCGATCCTTCCTTTGTGTTGCGGTTTTGGCTGTTCTTATAACTCCCGGTGATTTGCGATGTAAAGACGCCTGATGACCATCGGCGTGAGCTTGAAACGCCTCGCGGATGGGAGTACCGTCTGCGCCTTAGAAGGGCACCTCTGATGAACACGCTTGTAGGGCAAATGCTCGAAAGCGGTGCGACAGAGAGGCTAGAAAGCGAATCCAGTAGTGTGTGCCGGGCCGAATGCCCTGCCAGCTACGCCAACCTAATTCTGGCGCCGTTTGCCCACATGCAAAAAACCAGTGCCACGCTGCTGATAATCGATGACGACGAAGTAGTACGCGCGAGTCTCGCGGCCTATTTGGAAGACAGTGGGTTCAGCGTCCTTCAGGCCAGCAATGGCCAGCAGGGGCTTCAGGTCTTCAAGAAAAACCAACCCGATCTGGTGATCTGCGATCTGCGCATGCCGCAGATGGGCGGGCTTGAACTCATTCGTCAGGTCACCGACCTTTCGCCGCAAACGCCGGTGATCGTGGTGTCGGGTGCCGGTGTGATGAACGACGCCGTCGAGGCCTTGCGCCTGGGCGCCGCGGACTACCTGATCAAGCCGCTGGAAGATCTGGCCGTACTCGAGCACTCCGTGCGCCGGGCTCTGGATCGTGCGCGCCTGCTGCTGGAAAACCAGCGCTATCGGGTAAAACTCGAAACCGCCAACCGCGAGCTCGAAGCCAGCCTGAACCTGTTGCAGGAAGACCAGAACGCCGGGCGCCAGGTGCAGATGAACATGTTGCCGGTCAGTCCCTGGGCGATCGACGAGTTCAAGTTCGCGCACCAGATCATCCCGTCTCTGTACCTGTCGGGCGACTTCGTTGACTACTTTCGGGTCGACGAGCGCCGGGTAGCCTTCTACCTGGCGGACGTTTCAGGCCATGGCGCTTCATCGGCATTCGTGACCGTGCTGCTGAAATTCATGACCACGCGCTTGCTGTTCGAATCCAAGCGCAACGGCACCTTGCCGGAATTCACCCCTTCAGAGGTCCTTGGTCATATCAACCGAGGGCTGATCAGCTGTAAGCTGGGCAAACATGTCACGATGGTCGGTGGAGTCATCGACGAGGAGACGGGTTTGTTGACCTATAGCATCGGCGGACACCTGCCGTTGCCAGTGTTGTACACGCCAGACAGTGTGAGTTATCTCGAAGGGCGCGGCCTGCCGGTGGGCTTGTTCAATGAAGCCACCTACGAAGACCACGTTATCGAGCTGCCACCGACGTTCAGCCTGACGCTGATGTCCGATGGCATTCTGGACCTTTTGCCAGAACCTACACTCAAAGAGAAAGAGGCTGCCTTACCTGAACGGGTAAGAACGGCGGGCGGCAGCCTGGATGGCTTGCGGCAGGTTTTTGGATTGGCCACGCTAGGGGAGATGCCGGATGATATCGCCCTGTTGGTGTTGAGCAGGAATCTTTAATGAGTACCGGTAGAATCCAGTTCGCCGAGCAGGACGGCACCTTCGTCCTGAAGTTCGTCGGTGAAGTTCGCCTGACCCTGTGTTCGGCGTTGGATGCGACTATTGAGCGGATCTTCAGCGCGTTGAATTTCAACGCGATCGTGATCGATCTGACCGAAACCCGCAGTATCGACAGCACCACCCTGGGCCTGCTGGCCAAGCTGTCGATCATGTCGCGGCAAAAGGTCGGCCTGCTGCCGACCGTCGTCACCACCCACGAAGACATCACGCGGCTGCTGGAGTCCATGGGCTTCGAGCAGGTGTTCAACATCGTTGACCGGCCGATTCCATGCCCGGAATGCCTGACTGACCTGCCTGACCAGGATCAGTCCGAAGAAGTGGTGCGGATCAAGGTGCTGGAAGCGCACAAGATCCTCATGGGCCTGAACGACTCCAACCGCGAAGCATTCCATGACTTGGTGAACGCCCTGGAGCGTCACTGAGGCAAGGCTGGACCTGTGGCGAGGGAGCTTGCTCCCATTGGGTTGCGAAGCAGCCCTAAAATCAGTGTCTAGTCCTGAAATAGGTTTACACCTGTTTCACTTCAACGCCCGATGCACCGCATCGGGCGTTTTGTATTTCAAA